>JAABSU010000071.1 GCA_011390265.1 Spirulina sp. | reverse complement strand
GCTTCAGGATGGTTTGCCTATGTTCTGGGGGATGTTGCCCTCAAGGGGGTGAGCCAACCCGATGTGAGTCCTTCTAAAAAACTCACCAACCCCAATTCTGAAACCCTCGACACCGACGCAAATCCCGAAACGGAACTGAGCATTCTTCTCGATGAAGCCGAATTAATTAAGGCGGCGGAAAAGATTATCAAAGGCCAAAACCAAGTTCCAGAACCCCCCACCCCCGAACCAGAAGCTTCCCCCGAACCGGAAGCTGAGGCGGAAAACACCTCAACCGATCCAAATTTTGAGCCGATTACCGGAGCGGATCAAGGTATTACTTTAGCGATTACCAATGCGGCCCAACAGGATGGCACTTTGCTGTTAGAGGTGAATTTGAAAAACGAGAGTAGTGCTGCGGTGCAATTCCTCTATAGTTTTTTGGAAATTCGAGATCAACGGGGGCGATCGCTCAGTGCCATCACCGACGGACTGCCGGGAGAACTCCCCGCCAACGGGGAAACCTTCAACGGCACAATTCGCATTCCCCGCGCCCTCCTCGATGAATCAGAAACCCTCACCCTCACCCTCACGGATTATCCTGATCAAAACCTCCAGTTAACGGTTTCTGCCATTCCGGTGATTCGTTAAATGATGGTCTTTCTCCCATTGGCGTAATGACCTCAATTGTGTTCATCGGTTCTTTGTCTGTTGTCCCTGCTTCGGCCTTAACCACTGAAGGTTTAGGGCTGCGTTTGCTTTCCGTGGCGTTGCTGATTGCGATTAATGCCTTTTTTGTGACGGCGGAATTTGCGATCGTTTCGGTGCGGCGATCGCGCATTGCCCAATTGGCAGAATCTGGGGATCTTCAAGCCCGGATGGTGCAGGCTTTGCAAAATCGCATTGAGCGGTTTCTCTCCACCACCCAGATCGGCATCACCCTCTCCAGCCTCGCCCTGGGTTGGATTGGCGAGGGGACGATCGCCCTCTTTTTCCGCTCTTTGATCAGCCGACTTCCCCTCCCCCTGTGGGGCCAAGGGTTGCTGGCCCATTCCCTCGCCACCCCCCTCGCTTTTTTCACCCTCGTTTACCTGCAAATTGTCTTCGGGGAACTCTGCCCCAAATCCTTAGCCCTACGCCATTCTGAGCAATTATCCCGCCTCCTTGCGCCCCCAAGCTTGGCGATCGCCCGCTTCTTCAACCCCTTCATCTGGATTCTCAACCAATCCACCCGTTGGCTCCTCCAAATGGGCGGCGTACAATACAGCGGCCAAGGCTGGTACAACCGCGTCACGCCGGAGGAATTACAGCTGATCATCACGACAGAGCAGGAATCCACCGGCCTAGAAGTGGAAGAGCGGGAATTGCTTAAAAATGTCTTTGCCTTTGGGGAAGTGACCGCCGTTGAAGTGATGGTTCCTCGCACCCAACTCACCGCCCTCCACCACAGCGCCACGTTTGGGGAATTACTCGATCTGTTGGTGAGAACGGGTTATTCTCGCTATCCCCTCACCGGGGATTCCCTCGATGACATTGTGGGGATTATTGATTTTAAAGATTTAGCCCTGCCGTTGGCGGAAAATGGCCTCAGTCCAGAGATGGCGATCCGCCCTTGGGTCAAGCCCGCCCGGTTTGTGGCGGAAGGAATTCCCCTCAATGAACTGTTGACGTTGATGCAGCGATCGCACCTGCAAATGGTGATGGTCATGGATGAATTTGGCGGCACAGCGGGCCTAGTAACGCTCAATGATGTGATTGCTGAAATTATTGGCGATGATGTGGGGATTCCTGATGATCAAAGTGCGGGCATCCATCCGGTGGATGAACACACTTTTTTAGTCCCGGCTCAATTGGATCTGGAAGAGGTCAATGATCTGCTGGGTTTAGATCTGCCCTTCACCGATGAATACCAAACCCTGAGCGGCTTTCTCCTCTACCATTTCCAAAAAATTCCCCAACAAGGGGAAACCCTCAACTATGACAATTTAGAACTGACGGTGTGGGATGCCCAGGGGCCAAGGTTGCAAACAATTCGCATCCATCGTCAGGATCCACCGCCAGAATCCCCCCCCGATCTCTTTCCCACGGACGAGAATTTCTAACCGTTACGGAAAGGCCGTGGAATAATGGAAGCAAGTTGACCGAGGGTTGCCGATGCAGTGGCGTAGATTTGTAACGATATTACTGGCGGGGGCGTTGGCCCTTTTGACGTTAGCGGGGGGCGGTGTGGCTTGGGTTTTGGCTCAAAGTCCCCTCAATCTCAAGGATGGGGGCGTGAATGCTACGCCTACCGCTGCGATGTTTGTGCCTAAGCAGGCTCCGCTGATGGTTTCTCTCTTGGTCAACCCCGATCGCCTCGAATCTTTGCTGACTTGGGCCACCCCCTTAGGCGATCGCCCCGCCACCCAACGGGAACTCCGGGAACTAAAAGCTGGGTTATTATCCCCGATGGATTTGGCCTATCCCTCGGAGATTCAGCCCTGGTTGGGGGAGGAGATCACGTTAGCGATCACCAGTTTGGACTACGATCGCAATCCTGAAAATGGGTCGCAACTGGGCTATCTCCTGGCGGCTGAAGCGAAGAGTGCAACGGCAGCCCGCAGGTTTTTACAGTTGCTCTATGCGAAGGGGGCGATCGCGGGTGAAGCGGATTTAGTTTTTGAGCAGTATAAAGGGGTGAATGTCATTTATCGTCAAGGCCGGCAGGGGGGGGCGAGTTTGGCTAGTGCGGTGGTGGGCGATCGCTACGTCCTGATTTCCAATCATCCCAAGGTGCTCCGGGATGCGATCAACAATGTCCAAGTCCCCAGCCTCAATCTCGCGGCCAGTGAAACCTATCAGCAGGCCCTGGCCCCCATCACCCGCCCCCGCATCGGCGTGGCCTACGTTAATCTTTTAGCCCTGGCCAACGGCTTTGAAACGGAACCCACCGCCCCCGCCCCCGCCATCACCCTGGCCCTCACCCTCAGCCCCCAGGGTCTAATTGCTGATACGGCTGTCACGGGCTTGGCCAACGCCGTCAACGCCCAAGGGCAACTCACGGCCCCCGTCCCCGCTCTCCAATACCTCCCCCCCAAAACGAGTTTGGTGGTGGCCGGTGAAGATCTAGAGCAGTTTTGGACACAGATCACCACCAGTTTAGGCAGTGATAGCCCTGTGACCCAATTCCTCCAAACCGTTTTAGGGCAATTCAGTCCTGATCTAGATTTACCGGCTCAAATTTTCCCCTGGGTAACGGCGGACTATGCTTTTTCCCTCTTGCCGAATCGGGATTGGGTCTTTGTGACGCGCCACAGCCCGGCCACGGATACGGCTTTGGATGAACTGAATCGCCTCGCCCAAGCCCAAGACCTCAACACGACCACTTTCACGATTCAAGAGCAACCGGTGACGGCTTGGGCTGCGTTGGCGGCCGCTGGCGGACAAATTAGCGCCCAAGTGCAGGGGGCGCATACCCAAATTGGCGACTATACGGTGATTTCTAATTCCTTAAATGTGATTAGCAATCTATTGCGATCGCCCACCGCTAATCTCACCCAAAGTCAAGAATGGCGGGAGGCGATCGCCCCTCTCCCCACCCCCAATGCGGGCTATGTTTACCTCAATTGGCCCCAAGTTCGCCCCCTGATCACCCAAAAGTTTCCCGTCCTCAAGGTGTTAGAAGTGGCAGGGAAACCCATCTTGGAGCGGGTGCGATCGTTCTCCCTCACCACCACTGAAAGCCGCGAAGGGATCACCCGCGCCACGGTTGCCTTTAACCTCAGTTTGTTTTAATGGGGATTGAAAAAGGGGAATTACGCCTACAATCAAGGTACGCTCTCATTCTTCAAAAAAGAAGCTAAGCACGATTTGGGCTACGGTAGCGTAAGAGTATTGGTCACAGTTTTACCGGAGGATACTGAGGTTTTGCTCAAAGCTAGCCAAACCTCCCTAGATGCCGTTTAGGACAATACTGAGGATGATGTCTATGCCCAGCTACTCTAAGCGAGATTGGTTAGGGTTGTGGTCTGAATAAACCGGCAATTGTATGCTCTGGGAATGCTTAGGCTGAAAAATATTAATTTAATCTTAAGGGTTTTGGACTTTTGATAGGTAGAATGATTATACTGGGAGGGTTCACCTAATTATCTGTATAGGGATGTTAAAAATATGAGAGTAGAATTTAAGGGTGAAGAAAAAGGATATTGTAATATTTGCAAAAAAAATTCTCAACTCACCCGTGATCACATTCCTCCAAAAGGTTGTGTTAAGGCAACCCATGTCGAGTTGATGACACTAAAAAATTACGCCTCTCTACCAACAAAGGCAGTAATCTCTCAAAGTGGACTTAATATACGCTCTATTTGTGGGGATTGTAATAATAATTTACTTGGTACAAAATATGATCCAGAACTGATTAAACTTACTGGGAAAGTAGCTAATATTTTAAGAGTCAACCAGGAACAAAGGCTACTGTTGCCAGAAACGATAACTTTAACTGTAAAGCCGCAAAGACTACTTAGATCTGTAGTGGGTCATATTTTAGCTGGGTATTTACCAATCCCAGAAACCCCTCCCATATCAGCACCTTTTTCAGATGCTTTAAGAAATTATTTCCTAAACCAATCAAGTACTATATCAGACAAGATCGAAGTTTACTATTGGTTATATCCTTCCAATAAACAAATTGTTATTAATTCACTAGGTATAGGTTCAATCACGGAAGAATGTTTGATCGCTAGTAGCTGTTTACTTAAGTTTTTTCCACTAGCTTTTTGGATAGTTTGGGACAAACCAGATTCATTTTTAGTAAATTCTAAAAAAATATCAAAAGATAAGTTTAAAGGCTTAGATGAAAGTTGTGAGTTAGTACTTGAATTGCAAAATATACTACCTCTGGACTACCCAGAAATACCTGACGAAGGTAGGTTTATTATAGGTCGTGAGGATGCAAGCTTTCTCGCACAACCAAAGAAACCTAAAGGATTTGGATCGTAGAGAGCCGTAGGGTGTGTCAGATCGATTTATTCATGAGGTAAAAGAGCAGCGTAATGGCTGACGCACCATCTTGACTCAGACACATCAGCACAGGAGAAGATCGTGAACATCAGCATAGAGTTACCATCTGATCTAGAAAATGAACTCTCCAGTGAAGCATCTCAGCTTAAATTGCCTCTGTCGGAGTATATTCTTCGCGTTCTCTCTGTTCGCCCTTTTCTACAAAGCCCTCCCAAAACAGGGCTAGATCTTGTTGCCTACTGGGAAAGTGTTGGGGTGATCAACTCTCGACCTGATATCGCTGACAGCCAGGAACACGCACGCTGGTTGCGCGACCAAGATCAACTAGGTGTAGGGGCAAAAAATTTTTCGCCCCTACTGGCAATATCTGACTAAGCGGATTGTATATGAGGAGGAAATATGGAAACATTAATTGCAAAAATTGTACAAAAGCTGCATTCTTTACCTGAGGTTAAAGTCTTAGAAGTTTTGGATTTTGTTGAATTTTTAGCTTGGAATAAAGAACACTTGTCTTCGCCACCACTAGACAATGATCTTGTTCAAGAAAATGAAAAATTTGAAGCAATTTCAGATCGTCTAGCTGATCAGTTTCAGATCTATGTTGGAGCTACCACGCCTACTCTATCAGATTATGCTGTGAGTCGAGCCGGAATTTATGAGGAGCACCCCTAATTGTGATTTACTTAGTAGACACAAATATTCTATTGCGATTTGTAGATCGCTCTCATCCTCTTCATTCTTCAATTAGAATTGCTGTCTGAATGCTGCGTCAAGATGGACACCAACTACAAGTCACATCTCAAAACTGTGTTGAGTTTTGGAATGTTGCCACTCGTCCATTGCAAAAAAATGGATTTGGATTAACTCCACCTGAAACTGAACAACTATTGCAACTGGTTGAGCATCTTTTTCCACTGTTGCCTGACAGTTCTGCGGTTTATAAAGAATGGCGTAGATTGGTTGTTGTTTTTGGCATTTCAGGAGTTCAAGTTCATGATGCTCGACTCGTTGCATCAATGAAAGTTAATGGCATATCACACATTCTCACGTTGAATAGAGGGGACTTTAAACGATACACCTCCGAAAGAATTACGGCTGTTGCACCAGAAGATGTTCATGGGGCAATCACCTAACTTCGCCGCTAGCCTGCATCGTTAGCTGTTTGCCGGTTTTAAATTTGGCGGGAAAACCCCTCTGGGGACGGGGACGATCGCCCCCTCCCCAACACCACAAAGCCCCTAAGGGATCACCGGTTGCTTTATTCCCCCGTCACCGAAACATTATCCACCCAAATGCGGGGGCAAATCCCCCCAGGGGTGAGTTCTGGTGTGGTTTCGATGTAGGCGATCGCCTTGAGCAGTTCCCGGAAATCCCCGGCGATCGTCGCTGCATCAACGCTCACTTTTTCCCCTTTATTCACCAACCAACCATCAAAGGGCAGCGAAAAAGAACCCTGTAACGCACTCACCCCGGCATGGAGGGCGCTGAGGTCATCAATGAGCAGGACATTTTCAGCGGTGGCCAGATCGTATTGGGGATCGACGGTTTTACCGGGGAGGACGTGGTAAAAGTGGGGGCTGACGCTGACTTTTGCGCCGATGTTGGCGTGGCCGGTGGGTTGGGCGTTGAGGCGTTTGGCGGTTCCAGAGCTATGGATAAAGCTCGTTAACACGCCATCGGTAATCAGGGGAACGGCGCGGGTGGGTGTGCCTTCGCCATCGAAGGTTTCCGCCCCGACGTTTTCGGGGTGGAGGGCATCATCGACGAGGGAAAGGAGGGGAGAGGCGATCGCTTCCCCGATGGATTCAGGGGTAGATAAACTTTGGTTATCCAGCACACTTTGGGCGTTGAAGAGGTTGGAAAATGCCCCCAACAGGCCGAGGAAGGCTTCCCCGGAGAAGACGACGCGGTATTTCCCGGAGGGGATTTTTTGATAATTGAGGTGGCTGATGGTTTTGTCGCTGGCTTCTTGAATGCAGTCGGCGATCGCCAAACTCCCCAACCCCGCACTCATGCGAAAACTCCCGGCACTGCGGGGCTTTTTCCCCTCCTCTTCGGTCTTGCTATAGAGATACAAAGAAGCATAGGTGCGTTCTTCGGAGCGCACCGCGCCGCTACTGTTGAGATAAAACCGCTCAATTTCCTGTTGGGAGAGGCCGTTATAGGGGACGCTATGGATGGCGGGATGGGCGGCGAGGAGTTGTTTTTCGGCATCGACAAGGGTGGTAATCAGGTCGGTGACGGGGGCGGGTTCGGCTTTTTGGGTGTTGACGGTGGGGAGGGGGGCGGTGGATTCGGGGCTGAAGTCGGGAATATGTTCTGTTACGCCAAAGGTGCTGGCTTCTTGGGCGGTTTGCAGGGCCAATTCAATGCCAACGGGATCAACGTTGGTGGTGCTGGTTACGCCCATCGTGCCCTGATCGTTCCAAACGCGAACAATGACGCTGGAGCGGTTGGAGGCTTTCACCTGTTTGGGTTCGCCTTGATCAACTTGAACGCTAATGCCGTCAGTATTGGCACCATAAACATCATATTTATGAATCCCCAGTTTTTGGGCAATTTCTTGGGTGTATTGGGCGAGTTTTTGTGTTTGTACCATGGTTTTGAAGTTGGATAAATTTAGGGAGCAAACGGGTTTAAACAGGCAAAGATTTCCTCAACACTGAGGTTTTGATCTGCCATGAACAGAGTAGGCACAATGGCCGCATTACTCCAAGTTTGTGGCTGTTGTTTTGGCTGAAAACTGATCAGAATTTTCTCGCTCGGATCGAGTAACCACCCCAACTTTGTCCCGTAATTGAGACAAAATAGCAGGTTATCAATGACCCGACTTGGACTTTGGGCGGGGGATAAAATTTCAATGGCCCAATCGGGAGCGATCGCAAAATCATTGGCAATTTCTCCCGCCCCATCACGGGGCAACCGCTCCCATCCAAATACACTAATATCCGGAACAAGGGAGCGTTGGGCTTGCCCTTGCGGAGCAATATCGCCCAAAGTACAGCGCAACTCTGGAAAGGCCAAATAGGTTTGGGTGGGAATTCCCCGTTGATTGAGCCAAGCAATCAGCCACCCTTGCAAAACACTGTGTTTTCCTTTTGGCATCGGTTTGGGATAGAGATGGCCGGCAACATATTCGGTCGCTGGCTTGGTTTCCGGTTGAGCGAGGAAGTCCGAGAGGGAGAGGCTGGGGGATGCGGTGAGAGGAGTAGCCATAGTTGTTGATCCTGAGGGGTAGGTGGGCAATGCCCACCCTACGGGAGTTTAGCGGCCGCCGACGGTGATCGAATCCACCTTAATATGAGGCTGGCCCACGGTGACGTAGATGCTGCCACTCACCGAACCACAGAAACCCGGCGCAAGACTCAGATCCTCAGAACACATCGAAATTTTGTGCATGATGTCCTTCGCCTCCCCAATCAGGATCGCCCCCTTCAAAGGCTTCGTCACCTTCCCCTTCTCAATTAGGTAGGCCTCATCCACACCGAAATTAAACTCACCCGTCGGCCCCACACTGCCGCCCCCCATTTTCTTGCAATAAATGCCGTGATCAATGGAGGCAAAAATCGCATCTAAACTGTAATCCCCTGGGGCAATGTAGGTGTTGCGCATCCGGGAAGCGGCGGCGTAGTTGTAGCTTTGACGGCGACCGCTGCCGGTGCGGGGTTGGCCGGTGCGCATTTGGCCGGCGCGATCGCTCAGGAAATTTTTCAAAATGCCATTCTCAATTAACAGCGTCCGCTGCGTTGGCATCCCCTCATCATCCATATCCAATGTCCCAAAGGCATCATCCGATCGCCCCTCATCCCAAGCCGTCAAATTCTCATGGGCAATCTTTTCCCCTTTCTGATCCAGGAAGGGCGTAGTTTTGCGCTCAATTTGCGTCGTTTCCAACAGATGACCACAGGCCTCATGGAAAATCACACCGCCAAAATGGTTGGCCATCACAATTGGGTAAGTTCCCGACTCCACATAATCGGCATAGAGCATCTGCCCAGCACTTTCGGCAATTTGGGCCGCCGCCTTTTGATAATTCCAATTGCGGAGGAAATCCGGATCACTGGTATCCCCATCCCGCAAACCGTTGGAGGTGCGGTGTTCCCCATCGGCACAAAGCACATTGCAAGATACCGATTGGGTGAGGCGAATATCCCGCGCAAACGTGCCATCACTGGCCGCCACTAGCACCTCCTGCCAATCCCGGAAAAATGCTGCCCGCCGTGCTTGGAGATGGCTGGCTTTTTTCTCTAGGCTGTTGGTCGTCGCAAGGAGAATATCCCCCATTTCCTGAATCGAGCTACATTCCGGCAACCACAGTTCCTTATCCTTCGCTGTGGCATAATCCCGCAACATTTCGAGATAAATTTCTGGGACGAAGGCATTGGGGCCGGGCAAATGGAGGCCAAGAATCGAAAGGGCTTTTTCGAGGGCCATTTTTAAGCCCTTAAAAGATAGATCATTAGTGCTAACGTAACAATCCCCCTTACCCAAAAAGACCCGAATCCCCGCCCCCGTGGTGAGGCTGGGGGAAATGCTGGTGATGCGATCGTCTTCCGCCAAGCAACTAATATAGTTGACCCGTTCAAGGAAAAATTCAACAAAATCAGCCCCCGCCGCCCGGCCTAAACCGAGGAGTGTGGAGAGGGGGGCTTCCCAAGTGCCATCAAACCGGGCAGGGGTAGCGAGGTGATAGTCGAGGGTGGGGAGTTCTTTCGTGATCAAGAGAGGGCTTGGAGACATAGGAAATGAGTTCGCATGGGTGATCAGCAGCGTCTCGCTTAGTCTAGCAAAATCCACGGCTCAGAACTCTGATCAAGAAGACTGTGGAGCGACCCCTTCTAGGCTAAGATGGGTGGATATCAAATGGATATAAGGGGAATGCCTGCGGTCATTCTTCAATTGCTGCTTGCTGAGGAGATTTATGAAACGATTAATCAATGGGCTATTGGTGATAGTGCTGGTGATGGGTGTGTTTTTCTGGGGTGCTCAACCGAGCCAAGCCGCAGAATCTACCTATCGCAATAATGCGGATGTGATGCTAGAGACGGAGTTTGGGGCGAAAATTGACCTGAATAATACCAATGTTCGGGCATTCCGCAAGTTGCGCGGTTTTTACCCGGTGTTGGCACAAAAAATTGTCAAGAATGCGCCCTATGACAATGTGAAGGATGTTCTGAACATTCCGGGGTTGTCGGCAACTCAGAAGGAACGTCTCCAAGCTAATTTGGATGCGTTTACGGTGTTGGATGCGGTTGATGTCTTCACGGAAGGGGACGATCGCCTCAATAACGGTATTTACGACTAGATCCCCCCTAAACACCTGGTAGGGTGGGCAATGCCCACCCTACGCTAGATCCCCCCTGCCCCCCTTAAAAAGGGGGGTTTTTTGTTGTGACCCTGTAGGGGCGTTGGCGTAAGCCTGTAGGGGCGAAAAATTTTTCGCCCCCACACGCACATTTTGCCCCCACATTAAGACCCAGGAGCGACGACGAAATTCACCAATTTACCGGGGACGACGATCACTTTTTTCACTACCTGACCCTCTAGGTAGGGTTGGATTTTGGCAGAACTGCGGGCGTAGGCTTCTAGTTCTGCTTTGGTGGCGCTGGTGGGAACTTGGATTAGATCCCGCTTTTTGCCCATCACTTGCACCACTAAGGGGATCTCATCCACGGCTAAAGCTTGGGGATCGGCAACGGGCCAGGCCTGTTGATGGATTGAGCCGGTTTGCCCCAACTCATGCCAGAGTTCTTCTGCCAAGTGGGGGGCAAAGGGGGCGAGGAGGATTAGCAATGTGTGAATCCCCTCTTGATAAACTGGGGAAGTGAGACAATCCGCATCCCCTAGGGCGTTGCTGAGTTTCATCAACTCTGAGACAGCGGTATTAAATTGATAATCTCCTTCGAGGTCTTCGGAGATGGCGGCGATCGCCCCATGAATAGCCCGCCTTAACTCCTTCTCCGTCTTCGTCAATTCCCCCGCCTTTGCAGGAGCCACCTCTTTATAACCCTGCACCAACCGCCACACCCGATTTAAAAACCGGAATTGCCCCTCCACATCGGCATCATCCCATTCGAGATCCTTTTCGGGGGGAGCCTTAAAGAGGATGAACATCCGCGCCGTATCCGCCCCATATTTCCCCAGCACCGCTTTCGGATCAACGCCGTTATACTTCGACTTCGACATTTTTTCATAGAAGGCCTCCAAGGGTTCCCCGGTTTCGGGGTCTTGGGGGTTGGTGCTATCCACCTGATCGGCGGGGATATATTTACCCGTCACCGGATTTTTATAGGTGAGCGCCTGTACCATCCCTTGGGTGAGGAGGCGTTTAAAGGGTTCATCGATGGTGATCAGGTGGCGATCGCGCAACACCTTTGTAAAGAACCGCGAATAGAGGAGGTGTAAAATCGCGTGTTCAATCCCCCCCACATACTGATCCACCGCCAGCCAATTTTCCGCCGCTTCGGGGGTAAACACCGCCTGATCATTGCGGGCATCGGCATAGCGGAGGAAATACCAAGAGGAATCGATAAACGTGTCCATCGTATCCGTTTCCCGTTTCGCCGGTTCCCCACAACTGGGACAGGGCACATTGACCCAGTCTTCCATCTTCGCTAAAGGAGAAGGGCCGCGGCCGGAAAACGTCACCTGTTCCGGCAACTTCACCGGCAAATCAGCATCGGGAACCGGAACCGTCCCGCAACTGGGGCAATGGATCACCGGAATCGGACAGCCCCAATAACGTTGGCGAGAAATCAGCCAATCCCGCAGGCGGTATTGAATCCGGGCTTTGCCGTAGCCTTGAGCCTCAGCGTATTCGATAATTTTCGTTTTTCCCGTCAGCGAATCCGTGCCATCAAAGGAGCCAGAATTGACCATCAGCCCCGGCTCCGTATAGGCCTGGTCAAGAACAGCATCGGCATCGCCATCGGTGGGAATAATCACCGTTTTAATCGCCAAATCATTTTGGGTAGCAAAGGCAAAATCCCGCTGATCATGGGCGGGAACCCCCATCACTGCCCCCGTCCCGTATTCATAGAGGACATAATCGGCAATCCAGATCGGCACTTCTTCCCCCGTGAAGGGATTAATCGCCATGCCCCCGGTGGGAATCCCCCGTTTGGGCTTATCTTCAGCGGTGCGATCTTGTTCGCTGGTTTGAGCAATTTCGCTGACAAATTGGGCCACGGCAGCGGTGCGATCGCCCCTCGTTACCTGAGCCGTTAAGGGATGTTCTGGAGCCAAAACGAGATAGGTCACGCCGTAGACCGTATCGGGGCGCGTCGTAAACACCGCAATTTTCTCATCCAAGCCGACAATGGGAAACTCTAAATAGGCCCCCACGGATTTCCCGATCCAATTTTCCTGCATCAACTTCACCCGTTCGGGCCAGCCGGTGAGCTTGTCGAGATCTTGTAAAAGGGCTTCGGCATAGTCGGTAATTTTTAAAAACCATTGGCGCAACAGTTTGCGCTCCACCTTCGCCCCTGATCGCCACGATTTCCCCTCACTATCCACCTGCTCATTAGCCAGCACCGTCTGATCAATGGGATCCCAATTCACCGCCGCCTCTCTTTGGTAGGCCAGGCCCCCATCGAGGAATTGTAAAAATAGCCATTGCGTCCAGCGGTAGTAATCCGGGGCGCAGGTCGTCACTTCCCGATCCCAATCAATGGAGAGGCCCAATTCCTTTAACTGTTCCCGCATTTGGGCAATATTTTGCAGCGTCCAAGTGGCGGGGGGAATGCCGCGATCGATGGCGGCATTTTCCGCCGGTAGCCCAAAGGCATCCCAGCCCATGGGGTGTAACACCCGATAACCTTGCATCCGTTTTTGCCGAGCAATCACATCCGTAATTACATAGTTGCGAACGTGACCCATGTGGAGATTCCCGGAGGGGTAGGGAAACATCGAGAGGGCGTAAAATTTTGGTTTTTGGGGATCATCCCCGGTGCGGTCTAACCCCTGGTCAGCCCAAAACTGTTGCCATTTCGATTCAATCGCAGCGGCTTGATAGCGGGATTCCACAGTGTTTTCTCCTCGGGGTTATAAAACGGTACTGGTTTTCATTTTATGGCTTTTGGGGAGTGGGAAGGAGGTTAGGGGGTTTGGGTCTGGGGGGGAGCTTGGAAGGTCGGGCGGTGGTTTTCGGTTTCGTGGAGGAAGTTGAGGAAGATAATGATGCCCATTACGATCAGGGTCACGCCAAAAACGGGGGGATCTTTGGGTTTTTTGGGGGCGGTGCTCTTTTTTTCGCCACAGGCAAGGCAGACGTAGAGTTGATGACCTTCTGCAACAATGGTGAACTTGCCACATTTTGGGCAAGCGGTGCAGTGGGGCAAGCTGGGGGTATTACTGGGGGAAGAACTCGACATGACTGCGCCCGCGTAAAGGGTATTACTTTCTCTCTACGCAAAGCGATGTGAATTTATGGGGAGATGTCAAATTTTTGTAAAAAAAGTTAATTTCTGATGGTTAGCCCCTCCCGAAAGGCTTGAAGGGTTTCCAGGTATTTTTCCCCCGCTACCCAAACCACATCGTTATGGCCGGCTCCCTCGATCCAGAGCGATCGCTTCGGTTCGGGGGCCGCTTCGTAGAGTTGCTGCCCATGGCTGAAGGGGATGGCCTCATCCGCTGTGCCATGGATGATCAGGATCGGGGCGTTCACCTCACCAATTTTGGCAATATTGCGAAATTTATCGAAGGGGAGCAACGGAAAAGGGACGACGGTGCGGAAGGCTTGGGTGAAGGTGCTTTCGAGGATCAGGCCCCCGATGGGCTGTTGGCGGGCTAATTCCACCGATGGGCCGCCGCCGATGGAGCGCCCAAAGAGAATGATCTGTTGGGGGGGAATGCCGACGGTTTCGGTGAGGTATGCGTAGGCGGCGGCGATGTCTGCGTTGGCGTTGGTTTCCGAGGGGCGGCCCTCGCTGTGGCCATAGCCGCGATAGTCGTAGGCAAAGACGCTAAACCCGGCAGCGTAGAGTATATCGAGGATGGGGGCAATATCCCCCAAATCTTCAGCGTTGCCGTGGGAATAGAGGATGGTGTGAGTAGCGTCGGGGTTTTGGTGGTGGATGGCCCGGATAATTTGGGCTTTGGGGGTGGTAATGGCGATCAAATCCGGGGTCAGTTCATAACTTACCGGCTGGGGCACAAACATCATCCGATCCGCCATGAAAAAAACGTAGAGGGCGAAAAAGCTATAGATGAAGAGGAGCGATCGCCCCAAACGCCACCAACTCAGTTCACCAATTAGCAACCGCTGCCATTTCGGATCCATCGCGATTCTCCCGGTGATGCTCAACCCTTTCAGTTTAAGCGGGGGCTGTGAGGGCCACCATAAAAAAGCCATCCATCTGCGCCCGCTGGGGCCAAATTTTTAACCAACCTTCTGGACTGACAAAGGGGGCGAAGTCAGGGCCAGGGGGGCTGATCTGCCAATCGGGATGATGGCTTAAAAAGTCTTGGATAATCTCCTCATTTTCCGGGGGGTTGAGGGTGCAGGTGGCATAGACTAAGCGGCCGCCAGGTTTCAGCCAGCGGGCGGTATTGGTGAGGAGTTGCTTCTGTAACTGGGTCAGTTGGGCAATATTATCGGGGGTTTGTCGCCAGCGAATATCGGGGTGGCGGTGGAGCGTTCCCAGGCCGGAGCAGGGGACATCGAGGAGGAGGCGATCGCCCCAGCCCACAAAATCCTCACGGCTGGCACTATCCCCCAGGTGGGTTTCAATGCAGGTTAATCCTAAGCGTTGGGCGTTTTGGCTGACTTTTTCGAGGCGGTGGGGGGTGCGATCGCAGGCGATCACCGTCCCCGCATCCTCCATCCGTTCGGCAATATCGGTGGTTTTTCCCCCCGGTGCGGCGCAGGCATCGATAATCGTTTCCCCCGGTTGGGGATCCAACAAGGCCCCCACCCATTGAGCACTACTATCCTGCACCGTCCACCAACCCCGCCGGAATCCGGGCAATTTGGGAATCGCCCCAATGGAACCAGGGAGGCGAAGGGCATGGGGCAAGGTGGAAACCGTTTGAGCTTTCACGCCCGATTCTAATAGAGCGGCTTGAACCGTGGCGGGGTCAGATTTGAGGGGATTTACCCGCAGATCAATGACGGGAGCCTGATTAAACCAATCACAGAGGGCGATCGCCTCCCCTTCCCCCAATTCCGCCCACCATTGCGCCACAATCCAATCGGGAAAGCTGGCGGTAATGGCGAGGCGTTGGATGGGGTCATCGGGGGGGGTGAGGGGGTCTATGCCTGCTTCGCTTTGGCGGAGATAGTTGCGGAGTAGGCCATTAACGACTTTGGTTAATCGCCCTTGGCCGTTGGTTTTAGCCAGTTCGACGCTGGTATCGACGGCGGCGGAAGGGGGGACATGGTTGAGGTAGCGGAGTTGGTAGAGGCCGAGTTGCAAGATGGTGCGCAGGAGGGGGGGTTGGTCTGCGGCGGGTTTTGTGCCGAGATGGTCAATGATGGCGTTGAGGGTGCGTTGACGACGAACCACGCCATAGACGAGTTCGGTGAGGAGGGCGCGATCGTTTTTGGGGAGGTCGGGGGTTTTGCCGAGGGTGCGATCGAGGGCAATGTCGGTATAGGCTCCGTGGCGATCGATTTGTTGGAGGGTGATCAGGGCAAGTTGGCGGGAATTCATGGGGGAATGCTCAGGTTCTAGACTTCTCAGATTAGCGGTTTCTCTGAACCTGTGGGAAGGGCGGATTGGGGGCGAATTGGTGCTTGCGCCCACATTAGGCTAGAGGCGAGAGCGAATCGCGTCACCGAGGGGGGGGGTGGCGGTGTGCTGCCTACCCCGCCAGGGATTTAAATCCCTGGCTCATAGCGAAAGTAGGCTAAAGCCCACTCATGTACCCCATTCTGCAACCCGTTTTAACGGGTTTGAGCTATGAGCCAGGAACTTCAGTTCCTGGCGGTTGTGGCTTCCACTACAGGCGATCGCGCTAGGTTTTCAAGCGGTTTGCAAAAGCTCATAATGAAGTAACATCACCGCATCACAGGGGAGGGTTTCCATCGCGAAGGTTGTGCCGTCATTATTGGCGAATTCGACTTCGACGGCTTGATCGTCGTATTCCATGACGACGGTTCCGACTTGACCTTTCAGTAAACGGATCGGTTGTCCGGTTTCAAAGTGGGTGGTGTCGCGATCTTCGGTGAGGGCAACAAGATCGAGGTCTTGGGGTTTTTGCATGGTGGTTTTATTTATCGATGGGGTAACAGTTGGTTAAACGAGGAAAATCTTCATTGGTGCGGATAATCCAAGCGGTCAGAATGAGTGAAGCACCGACATCGGTTTTTAGTCGAAATTTAAGATTGTAATGTTGACCATATTCGTTTGTTTTTCTGAGGGTGGCATTTTCGGAAATTGCGGCGTAATAAATGGCATTTTTGAGAATTTCGGCGTTTTCATGGGTAATTCCTAAACGACTGGCAAAAAGTCTTGCTTTGTGTTGACCTTTACGATGGTTGGGATTGAGACAATAATCATCAATTTTGTTACCAAGTTGGGCGCGATCGCCGTT
>JAABSU010000070.1 GCA_011390265.1 Spirulina sp. | reverse complement strand
GAGCATATTGCGGACAAAATCCAGGGCCTTGGTTTTCGACCCCGCCACCTTGAATAAATCCTTCAGATTCCCCGCGCCATAGTTCCCCGCAATGTCGAAAATGGCCATGGGCGGGGCATTAAAGAGGGGGGCGATCGCATTTCCCAACTCCAGCCAATACTGGGAAAACTCCGCGTATTTCTCCGCATCTCGCGGATTGTACTCAGCAATTCCGGCACAGGTTTGGGCGATGGATTTGTGGGCGACGAACTGGCTACCGTCCGCCAGAGGGCAATAGACAACGGGATCACAGGGGAGATAGTCTAGGCCGTATTTCGCCAATTCCAACTCCGCGACAACGGGGCCGAGGTGAATAAATTCGTGATCAATGGCACAGAGGTTGAAGTGAAATCCCGGTGCTTCCTCCGGCATTGCCTCCTCCGTCGTTGCCGCTCCCCCTGGCACGGGCCGTTTTTCCAACAGCAAAACCCGATACCCCGCCTTGAGCAGATAGGCCGCACAGACTAAGCCATTGTGGCCAGCACCGATGATGATCACATCGTAGGTTTCCATAAACGTTGAGGAGTAGGGGGGGTAGGCGCATCGGTGTATCAGTCTAGTCCAAAGCGTCTCTTGTCGCTATACTGGGGCTATTGCTCTTGACTTTCCTTCATGAATCCAGCAGTAAAAGTCGTTGAACCGTCCGGTATTTTAGACGGCACGAAAGCGAACGAATTTCGCCAAGAAATCAGTGAACATGTGGCCAAAGGGGTGCAGATGATCCTGATTGATTTTAAGGATGTCACGTTTATGGACAGTTCGGGCTTGGGGGCCTTGGTGTTGGCCTTGAAAACGGTGCGGGCGGCGAAAACCCAGATGTGCCTGTGCTCGATTAATGAGCAAATCAAGATGTTGTTTGAATTGACCAGCATGGATCGCGTTTTTGATATCTATGGCGATCGCGAGGAATTTGAACTAGCCCTTGGAGCCGAATAATCCCCCCTAATGGGCGAAACGGATTTCCAATAGGGATAAATCATCATCAAAGTCTGGCTTACGGGCCAGGGTGCGCACGACCTCGATAATTTTATCGAGGTCGTGATCCGGTTGTTGGTGGTAGGTTTCCAGATGGGCCACAAAGAGGTCAATGCCCCAGATCTCGCCGTTGTGCTGGGGAATTTCGTAAATGCCATCACTGAAGAGGTAGAGGCTCGATTGGGCGGCAACGGTGCAAACCGCTTCTTCGTATTCAACGCCCGGAAACATCCCCACGGGAAAGCCGGGGGTTTTGAGGGGGAAGGTGGCGATCGCCCCCCCCCGTTGGGGAGAAATTAAAATGGCCGGGGGATGGCCGGCACTGGCGTAGGTGAGTTGCCGCTTCCGTTGGTTATAGACCCCGTACCAGATCGTGAAATATTTATCATTGCGGGCGGTCATTTGGAAAATCTCATTCAGCCCCGCCAGGACTTGGCCGGGTTTGCGGTAGTCCACCTGCTTGAGGGCTTGCGATCGCAACAAATTCAGCACCGACACCGAAGGCAACGCCGCCCGCAACCCATGGCCCGACACATCGAGCAAATACATCACCGCATACTGGTCATCGAGCCAATAGTAATCAAAACTATCCCCCCCTAACTGGCTAGAGGGGATAAAGCGCATATCGACGATTAAGGGGGGATTGGGGGAAGGCTCCGGCAACAGTGAGCAAACATAATCCGCCGCTTCCGCCAGTTCTGCCTCGATCAGCTGCTTTTGCCGTTTAAGGTCGTTATTGAGTTGATAGAGCCGCAAACCCGAGCGAATCCGGGCCTCCAGTTCAAACATCTCAATGGGTTTACAGAGAAAATCATCGGCCCCCGCATCTAACCCTTCCACCCGATCCTCCACCGATCCCTTGGAGGTGAGCAGGATAAAAAAGGTGGTGGCTAACTCCGGTAAGGACTTAACATGGCGACAGACCTCCAACCCATTCATCTTGGGCATCACCCAATCACAGATCACCATCGCGGGGTGCAAGTCGCGCACCTGCGCTAGGCCATCGGCTCCATTACTCGCCACAGTCACCTCATACCCCTGACTTGCCAGCGTCCGCTTCAAGAGCATTTGAATGGCAGGGTCATCATCAATAATTACGATATTCTCCATAGCAGAGCCGTTATTGTGAGTCATGAGACGGGAAGTCAACAGATCCGATTGGCATCTTGATTGTAGAATTTTGCTGGGACAGATGGGATAAGGCCCCCTGCCCTTCGATCCGGCTCTGAATTTGAGCATCGCCCTTAGACAGTAAAACAGAATAGGGGGGATGAGGGGCGATCGCCACCCTTGACGGGCCAGGATACGCTGGAATTGCCCCATGGATTGGTAGGAGGATCACGTTTTAAACCCCATTATGATTAATTTCCGATGAATTCCTTTATTTCTACCGCTGATCTTGCTGACCACCTGGATGACCCTAACTGGGTGGTGATTGACTGTCGTTTTCAATTGGCAGATCCCCAATGGGGCCGCAGCCAATATCACCACAGCCATCTTCCGGGGGCTTACTATGCTGATCTTAACGAAGACCTTTCGGCCCCCGTCGGGACAAAGGGCGGCCGTCACCCCCTCCCCGATCCTAACGGGTTGGCGACGAAGCTCGCGGCGATGGGCGTGGTGTGGGGGAAAACCACCGTTGTGGTCTATGATGACGCTCGGTTTGCCTTTGGGGCGCGGCTCTGGTGGTTATTGCGCTATTACGGCCATGAAGCGGTGCAGGTGCTCGATGGGGGCTGGCCGGCTTGGGTGCGGGAGCAGCGTCCTGTGACCGCTGCAATCCCTGCCCCTCGGTCAGGGGCCTTTACGCCCCAACTCCAAGGGGATTGGGTGGTGGATATTGCCACGGTGCAACAGCCGGAGCGGGGATTTGTGTTGGTGGACTGTCGCGATCGCGATCGCTATCTCGGCAATCATGAACCCATTGATCCCGTCGCTGGCCATATTCCGGGGGCGATTAATCGACCTTGGCGGGAAGCCAGCACGGCGGAGGGTTACAGTCAATCTCCAGGGGCACAGCGCGATCGCTGGGCGGATCTGCCCTCAGATCAGCAGCTTGTCCTTTATTGTGGTTCTGGGGTGACGGCCTGTGTGAATCTGCTCTCCCTGACGGTGGCAGGGCGGCCAGGGGCAAAGCTCTATCCGGGGGGCTGGAGTGATTGGTGCGCCCATTCTGGGGAGACGGCTTGAGATTCTGCCCCAATTCCCGCCTGTGGGCAAAGTGTTGTGGGATACTTTTAGAGCGCGTGCCGGTATTGTGCCCGGATTAACGCCGAATTTCTCTGAAGGGGGATCCTCCACCCTGGAGGGGCGATCGCCCCGCTGGGTTATCTATTATTTCCATTTAAACGACATTAGTCTTGATCTTTTATGTTTTTTCCTCAAAATCGTTTATCTATTTTTGTTGATGGCAACAATATGTTTTATGCCCAACAAAAAAATGGTTGGTTTTTCGATCCCCGTCGGGTTTTAGAATATTTCAAAAGTGAGCCGACGGTGATGCTGGTCAATGCTTTTTGGTACACGGGTTTAAAAGATCCCCAAGATCAGCGGGGGTTTCGGGATGCGTTGATTAGTTTGGGTTACACGGTGCGCACTAAAATCCTCAAGGAATATTACGATGATTCCTCCGGTCGTTATTCCCAAAAAGCGAATTTAGATATTGAAATTGTTGTCGATATGTTTAACACCTGCGAGCAGTATAATCGCGTGGTTTTATTCAGTGGTGATGGGGATTTTGAGCGGGCCATTGAACTGTTACGCTCCAAAAATACCCACATTACTGTCGTGTCCACGGAGGGGATGATCGCCCGCGAACTCCGCAATGCCACAGATTGCTATATCGATCTCAATGATGTGCGCGACCACATCGAAAAGCTCGATTATTGAAGGAGGGAGGATCCCCCCTGCCCCCCTTAAAAAGGGGGGTTCCGGATTAACCCCCTTTTTAAGGGGGTCGGCGCAGCCGGGGGGATCGTCAGCCTCATAACGAAGCGGGATCCCCCCTGCCCCTTAAAAATGGGGGTTTTGGGCATTAGGTAAATTAGAGAGTAAAGCCCGACAAACCCTCAAACTCGCTGTCGTTTTAATCGCCTCCGGATTAATGTGGGTGGCGGTGGCGGCATAGCCGGCGGCTTGGAGTTGGGCGATGAGGTGCGATCGCCTCGGTAAATCCCCTTTAATGCCTTGGGCGATCGCCCGCAAGGTGTAAAAATACGGGGGCAACGTCGCCTCAGCGGCAAAACCGGCCAGCAATTGCACCACATCCCGCCATTGCCACGCCGTCGCCAACGCCCCCATTTGCTCCACCCAAAGGGGATCATGCAAATTCCCCAGCCACATCGGCCCCGTCAACGTTAGCGGCTTCCCATCGTGGGGACAGGGGCAACGGCCCAACCGCCGCCAGGGGATCACCGCATAATCGCCGCAGTGGTGGCAGTAGCCCAACCAACCGTAGGTTTTAGGGTTGAATTGGCGGCGCTGGGTTAACTGCACCAAAATGCGATAGGTTTCCCCGGTGAAATAGGCAAAACCGGGGCGGATGCCATGGCCGAGGCTGGCGGCTTGGCGTTGCAAGGCCCCCAAGAGAATCCGCAACCCCTGCTCATGGCCCGCCGGATGGACACGGGCAATCCCCCCAAAGGGATTTAATTGCTCCGGGGGGAGATGGCCGGTGAGCGATCGCCCGTCCGTACTCGTTAAATACAACCAACCCCCCAACTGCATCGCCCCCAGAGCATAGGGCAACTCCCCCAGGGGATCGCCAAAGGCATCGAGATCGACAAAATCGTAATAATCCTGTTCCGCAACACAGCGGGCCAAGAGCCGCCGGGCCGGTTCATGGCTGATGCGGTACTGTGTGACCGGGCGCAGATTCTCGCCAATAACGGGGGCCAAATCGGGATTGCCCTCATTGCACCAGACAAAATTCGCCCCACTTTCTAAGGCATAACGGAGCGATCGCACCCCACAGCCCGCCATCCCCTCCAAGACCCGCAACGACCCCCACTGTTGGCGATGGAGCGCCGCCGCCACCACCCCCAAATCCCGCACGAGCCGGCCTTGGGGTCGAAAAAAAGCGCCCCCCACTTGAAAGGACACCGCCCCCTCTTGGTGGCCACCCATCAACCCGCCAACACCTGTCTCTGCATCGCTGCCGCAATCTGCTCCACCGGCAACACCTGCCGCGCCCCATTGAGGGCGATCGCCTCTTTCGGCATGCCAAACACCACCGAAGTCGCTTCATTTTGGGCAATGGTGTGGCCGCCAGCTTGGGCGATCGCCGCCAACCCATCCGCCCCATCGCGCCCCATGCCCGTCAGCAACACCCCCAGCGCCGCGCTCCGATAATACCCCGCTACCGATTCCATCATTGCCGTCACCGACGGCCGATGGCCATCCACCTTTGGCCCCGCCGACATCGCAAACTGTCCCCGGTGATCAATATTTAAATGCATCTGCTCCGGCGGAAAATAAATGACTCCCCGTTGGGGCATTTCACCCGCCTTCGCAATCCGGATCGGCAACGCACAATGGAGCATCAGCCAATCGATCAGCCCTTGCAAAAACCCAAAACTAATATGCTGCACCACCAAAATCGGCGTGGGCCAATCCGCCGGTAGCGCCGCCAAAATTGTTTTCAGGGCTTGGGGGCCTCCCGTCGAAGCCCCGATCGCCACCACTTTCACTCGGCTCACCTGTCCCAGAGCACGATCCGACATCGGCGGTAATGTTGCCAACGCTTGGGGGACAGCGGTGGGAGATTTACGATAGCGGGTAAATACCCGCACCCCAGACAACACCTGAATTTTCCGGACTAACGCCGCCTGAATGGCCTCATACTCACTAATATCCTGCACCAAGGGCTTCGGAAAAATATCCACGGCCCCCGCATCGAGGAGGGCAAAGACATTTTTGGTATCCTCTTTCTGCACCGAAGCACTGATCACCAAAATTGGAATCGGGGTTTTCGCCATCACCTCATAGGTGAATTGCAACCCATCCATTTGGGGCATATGGAGGTCGGTACAGATCACATCGGGATTCAGTTGGGGGATCATCAACAGGGCCTCTAGCCCAGTTTTCGCCACCCCCACCACCTCCACATTCCCGGAAGCATTTAAAATCCGCTTGAGAATGGCTTGCGCAATCAAAGAGTCTTCAACCAACAACACACGGGTGGCCATAGGAATTAGGGGGGATGAAGGGGAAATTAAACGAGGCGTTCCAAGGTTTCGAGGAGAACCGATTGATCAAACGTGCCTTTGGTAATGTAGGCATTAGCCCCCGCTTCCGCTCCCCGACGGCGATCGTCTTCTGAAGAAAGAGAGGTGACCAAAATAATCGGCAGTTCGTTGTATTCGGGATATTCCCGAATCCGGCGAGTCATCGCTAAACCGTCCAGATTCGGCATCTGGACATCGCTGATCACGACATCAAACTGACCAGCTTTAAGCTTATTAAAACCATCTAAGCCATCAACGGCGGTGATGACGGTGTACCCTGCTCCTTCTAAGATACGCTTTTCTTGAGTCCGAATGGTGATCGAATCCTCCGCTAGAAGCACGGTTGCCCGTTTCGTCTTGGCGGTTTTGCTGGAGTCAGCATTGTGATCCTGGCTCGGGAGAGAAGCAAATTGCCCTCGCTGAATACTTTTGAGTAGGTCCATCGGATTGAGGATCATGCAGACTTCTCCCGTCCCCAAAATGGTTGCTCCGGCAATATTGCGCACCCGTTTGAGCAGTTTACTCTGGGGTTTCAAGACCACATCTTGGGTATCAATCACCTGATCGACAAACAGGCCAAACCGTTCATCGCCCATCCGCAGCAAAATACAGGGGAGATTCCGGTTGGTGTTGGCTTCGGCGCTGAGGGTTTCAATGTCAAGGAGTTGGGCCAGATGGGCGACGGAAATCGCTTGGCCATGGATGGCAATGGTTTCTCGCCCTTCGACGGTAAAGACATCGTGGGGATCAATTAACATTGAGGTTTCCACATATTCCACGGGGATCGCTTGGGTCAGCCCGCCGACATCGACGAGGAGGACGTTGGCGGTGGCCAGGGTTGTCCCCAGTTGGATGCGGAAGGTGGTGCCTTGGCCGGGGGTGGATTGGACTTGGATCGTGCCCTTGAGGTGTTCCACATTGGTTTGCACCACATCGAGGCCCACACCCCGGCCGGAGACTTCGGTGATTAGGGTTTGGGTGGAAAAGCCGGGGGTGAAGATCAGGTTATAGATCTGGGCGGGGGTCATGGCTGCCAATTCGCTGGCACTGTGGAGGCCTCGCTCGATCGCCTTGCGTTTAATTTTCTCCAAATCCAGGCCGCGCCCATCGTCACTCACCTCAATAATCACGTTGCTGGTGGTTTGATGGCCCTTGAGACAGATGGTGGCAGTGGGGGGCTTGCCGGCGGCGAGGCGATCGCCTGGTGATTCAATGCCATGGTCAATGGCATTGCGAATAATATGCATCAGGGGGTCTTTCATTTCCTCCAAGATGCGTTTATCGGCGGTGGTTTCGCTGCCTTCGAGGACGAGTTCAATATCTTTGCCCTGCTGTTTCGCCAAATCCCGCACCATGCGAGGAAAGAGGCTGAAAATATTCGACAGCGGCAACAGTCGCAGCGTCCGGATCCGGTCTTCGAGGTTGCCCGCAATCATTTCGAGGCGGGTGGAATTTTCCTGAGAAGACAGTTTCAGTTGTTGCAGGAGGGTATCAAGGCGTTCGATGAGCGTTTGTTCTTGCTCACTTTGCTCCTGGCCCGTGTGGCGGGTTTTCCATTCACCCCAGGTGTTGAGAACGCTTTCTAGCTCGGAAGCCACATGGGCAATGCGGATTTTGGTAACGGTGAGTTCCCCGGTTTGGGTGATCAGGTCGTCCAGGTGGCGAGTGGCGACGCGGATCGTTTCAATGCGGTAGGGTTCGTTCCCGGTTTTGTCGTTGGTGGCGGTGGGGATGACGGTGGTGGTGGTGGTTTGGGGAGTGGGGGAAGTGGGAAGTGGGGAGGGGGGTTCTGGCATTGCGGCGACTTTGGGATCAGCCTCGATGGGATCTGCATCGGGGGGAGCGGCTTCGATGATGAGATCTGTTTCTGCGTGATCTGCCTCCGTTGCGGCGGGTTCGGGGATGGGTTCTGGTTGAGTGGGGGGAGCAGGGGGGGGAGCCGCGCCCATGAGTAGGGCGAGGGTGTGGAAAGAGTCTACGCCGCTGGGATGGCCGGTGACGGCTTCGTTGACCAGTTTGCGGACGGCATCAATGCCCTGGTAGAGGCGATCGCTCAATTCTGGGATCAACCTGATTTCCTGCCGTTGGAGGCCCCCGAGGAGATGCTCGATTTGGTGGATCAGTTTCTCCACCGCATTCACCCCCAACATCCGGGAATCCCCTTTTAAACTGTGTGCCTCCCGGAGCAGTTCTTCGAGGGGACTGAGATCATCGGGGCTTTTTTCCAGTTGTAGTAAGCCCGCTTCGAGTTTTTGGAGGTGCTCCTCGCTGGCGGTTTGGTAAAGATTCCGGAGTTCTTCGTCTTCGATAAACATAGGATTTACGGGATGGAAGGTGAGCGGATTTAAACCATCGCCTGAAGGTTCAGGGTGGTTTCATTGAGTTTTTGGGTGCCAATTTTGGTTTGGCTAATGCCCCAGGCAGTTTCCTGGGCACCCTGATTGATTTGGTTCATGGCCTGGACGACTTGGGCGATCGCCGTGGCCTCTTCTTGGATGCTCAAGGCAATTTGCTGACTACTCAACACCACTTCACTAATCGCACTGTTGACTCCGGCAAAAGCTTGGGCGGTTTCACGGGTCAAGACCACACCACTTTCAACACTTTCGGTGCTATCGCGGGTGACGGTAACGGTGGTTTGTACCGCCTGTTGAATGGCCCGGACGCGATCGCCAATATTTTGTGTCGATTGTTGGGTTTGTTCGGCCAATTTGCGAATTTCCGCCGCCACCACCGTAAAGCCTTTACCCTGTTCCCCCGCCCGCACCGCCTCAATGGCCGCATTCAGGGCTAACAAATTCGTCTGTTGGGCAATTTCATCCACCAAGCGGGCAATATTCTCGATCGCCCCCGCTTGCTCCTGCAAATCCTGGGCTTGGTGGGCAATGGCGGTCACGGTTTCCTGGAGCCGTTGGATGGCGGTGAGGGTATTGCTGGCGGCTTGGTTGCCTTGGGCCACCAGGGTTAACACCTGCTGCGATCGCGCCACCACCGCCTTCACCTGCCGGGAGGACTGTTGAGAGGCCGCTTCCAGTTGGCTCATCGTCGTCGTGGTTTCCTGCACCGAACTCGCCTGCTGGGTCGCCACCGTTTCCTGTTTCGCCGCCACAGCGGCAATTTCCTCGCTGGTGGTCGCCACGGTGTTAATCAGTTCCTCAATCGTGCCGGTAATCGCCTCCGAGAGAAATTTCCGCAGGGGCGAAAGTACCACGACAATCGTGATCGTCAATACCGGCACAAAAACCCACAAAATCCACCGAAAGACTTGGGTTGCCATCAGCCGTTCCGATGCCGCCGTTTCTGACTGTAAATCAATTAACTCATTGAGCTGGGCTGTGATCGGATCAATGGCGCTATAAATACGATTATTAGCTGCGCGAATTTCGGCAGCATTCCGAGATTCTAATGCGGCCAATAAACGATCTAATTCTGGCTCTGACTGAGCAAATAGGGACTCAGCTCGCTCAACCATCTCCAATTCCTTTGGCGTTAATTGCGTTTGCAAATAAATCCGCCAAGTAGCCTCGATTTCCTCGCGAGCCGCCTCAATTTCCTCGATGGCTGAGACGGGAGTCATTAAACCTGAATCAGCCTTATGGGTGGCATCAACAATGGTGACAGCATAGGCATCAGACACCACTTTAATCTGTTGCATCGGTATGACGCGATCATCATAAATCGTCCGAACTTGCCGATTCATCATCGAAAATCCCGCAATCGAAAACCCGCCTAAAACACTAAGGAGGAGAGCAGGCAGGAGGCTAAACAATTGAATTTTAGCTTTGAGGTTCATGATCACTCTAATATGGTAAAAGTAAGCAGGTCATTGATGAGTAGATTGCCCTAGCCTAAAAAAATAACGCTTTTACCCTAACTTCTAGTTAAATAATCGTTAAAAATCGTGGGAAATGAAATAGAAAAATGCTCAGATCTATCCACGCTCTTCTATCCGTTCACTTTACTCTGCCTTGGGGAATCAATTCGGATTTTTTAACAAATCAACATCATCCCGCCCTGGGGAGGCAGACTCAACGCTTTTGAACTGCGCCAACCAGGGCAAAAGGGCTTGATGAAAAACATCTGGGCATTCATCCTGGGGACAATGGCCCGCCCCTGGGAGCGCCACAAATTCGAGGCGGGGATTGAGGTGGCGGAAGTGGTGGGAGAGGGCAAAGGGGACGAAGCGATCGCTCTCCCCCCAGAGCAATAAAATCGGCTGGGTTAAGCCCGCAATCACCGCCGTCATCGGGGGGGAAAAATCCGCCCCCCGCAGGCTATGGAAAAGAGCAACCAGCGTGTCCCCCGCCCCCGGGTCATAGGCCGGATTCGACAAAATCTGCACCAGTTCATCATCCACCGCCTCCCGACGGGGATAGGCCAGCGTCACCCAAGGGCGAATCACCGCCGGACGGCGCACCCAAGCCAGCAATAATTTCAACAACCAGGGCGGCGTAAACAGGCGTTCAATGCCATTCACCACCGGCCGTAAAGGCCCAGGAATCGCCCCCTGACTTAAGGCCACATCCGGCAAATTAATCAACGCCACCCCCGCCACCATCTCCGGATAGCGGGCCGCCGCCAGGGCACAGACCAAAGATCCTAAGGAATTCCCCACCAACACCACCGGCCGCCGGATCCAGGTGGCCCAAAAATCATGCACCTGCTCCACCCACAACGCCAAGCGATAGCGGGTTTTCGCCTTGCGGGAGCCGCCAAACCCCAAAAGATCGAGGGCATACACAGGGCGATCGCCCCGCAACACCGGAATATTATGCCGCCAATGCTCAAGGGCCGCCCCAAACCCATGGATCAAAATCACCGGCAGCCCCGTCCCCCCAGCCACCGGAGCAGGGGTAAAACTATAGCGCACCGGCCAGCCCCGCCAGATCCAATCCCGTTGGCGACCAATCCGCTGCTCCCAGAGCATCCCCCCCTGCTGACTTTCATCGCTCACAACATCATCTCCCGGAGATCCTAGAAGATCATTGTAGGGTTTCTCCGGCTGGTCTTCGTCCCCTCCCCAGTCCCAAAAAAATCCCGCCCAAAAGGGAGACGAAATTCCCAGGCAGTCAGTACAATAGGCAAATGAACGAAAACTCTCAGATTTCACCTGACCAAACGATTGCAAGCCACCCTTGACACACCTGTGAAAGATAGACGCACGCGCCGGGATTTACCGCAAATTAACGAACGTATCCGCTACCCTGAAATTCGCGTCATTGATACCGATGGCGGTCAAATGGGCATCATCACTTCCGAAGAAGGCCGTCGCCTTGCCGAAGAACGGGAGCTTGATCTCGTCCTTGTCAGCGACAAGTCCGATCCCCCCGTCTGTCGGATCATGGACTACGGCAAATACAAGTTTGAACAAGAGAAAAAGGCGAGGGAAGCTCGCAAGAAGCAGCACACCGCCGATGTTAAAGAAGTGAAGATGCGCTACAAAATCGAAGAACACGATTACCAAGTGCGCGTCAACAGTGCGATCCGTTTCCTCAAAGCCGGGGATAAGGTTAAAGCAACGATCACGTTCCGAGGCCGGGAAATCCAGCACGCCAACCTCGCTGAAGCCCTCCTCAATCGCATGGCCAAGGATCTCGAAGCCGTCGCGGAACTCCAACAGGCCCCGAAACGGGAAGGACGGAATATGATGATGTTGCTCTCTCCCAAGAAGTGAGCCTTCAACCCTAACCACAAATAGGCTTATGGTAGGTTACGCTCTCCATGAGCCTCTTTGTGATTTCCCCCAACCCCACCATGAAAGCAGCCAAAAGCGTTCGCAATTCAGGAGACTGGCGACAACAGATCCTTAAGATAGTCAACCTCCGACCGGAGGAGGGCGAACGCACGTTTCTGATGTTTTCCTGCTATACCCTCACCTCCATTGGCTTGCTCTGGTTGGAGCAATGTACCATTGCGCTGTTTTTAGAGCATTTTGGGGCGGAGGGCCTGCCGGTGATCTATGTGGCCAGTGCCCTGATGGGGTCAGGCTTAGGCATTATTTACTCCTGGTTACAAAATAATTTTCCCCTCAAGCAGGTCTTTATTGTCATTGCCTTATTGATGGCACTGCCCTTGGTGGCTTTTCGCTTTGGTTTGGAACTGGGCAATGGCAGCGGCATTGTGGTGATGGGGGTGGTGTTTACGCTGCGGCTCTGGATGGATGCGGAGGAAGTGCTCAACGACCTCAACTCCCAAGTGGCGGCGAACCAACTGTTCAACATTCGTGAAATTAAACGCGCCTATCCGATTGTTTCCAGTGGGCTGTTATTGGGGGATGTGGTGTCGGGGTTCTCGCTGCCCCTGCTGTTGTTCTTGATTGGCTTAAAAAATGTCATTCTTGCGGCCGCTGTGATGATTCTCCTCGGGGGCGGCGTGTTGCTTTACCTCAGCAATCGCTATAAACAGGCCTTCCCCGATACGCCGGTACGGGAACTCGATGAGCTTCAGAGTAACTACGCCTCCAAACGCACGGGGGGAACGCTGCGCCGCTACATTATTCCGCTGTTTGCCTTCTTTGTGCTGGGTGAATTGCTGTTTTTATTGGTGGAGTTTCAATATTTAGGGGAGTTAGAGCGGGTCTATCCCAACACTGATGAAATTGCTGGTTTCCTGGGGCTGTTTTCGGGGATTTTGGGGATTTGTGAGTTGGCAACCCAATGGTTTGTCTCCAGTCGCGCCGTGGAGCGATTGGGGGTGTTTGTGGCGGCGATGTTTTTGCCGGTTTCCCTGTCGATTTTGGGCTTTTTTACGATTCTGTTGGATCTGACCAATTTAGGCGGCTTTGACTTCGACGGGGCACAAATTTTGTTTGTGGGGGTGATTGTCCTCAAGTTTTTTGATGAGTTGCTCCGTTATACGCTGATTGCGGGGATTGAACCCTTTTTGTTTCAACCGCTACCGGCGGAGATTCGCAGTGATATTCAAACCCAGGTGCAGGGGATTGCTGAACCCCTTTCAACGGGGTTAACGGGGCTGGGGATTCTTTCGGCAGTGTGGATTTGTGGCAAGGTTTTTGCCTATTTGCCGGAGGAGTCGGCCCGGGTGGCTCAGGGGGGAATTTTTGTGGGGGCGATCGTCCTGTTTTCGATTGTTTGGGCCACCAGTGCGCTGTTTTTACGCCAGAGCTATGTGAGTTTGTTGGTGCAGAGTGCGGAACATGGACGGCTGGGGTTTGGCTCGGTGGATCTCAATGCCTTTAAGCGGGCGATTATTGATGCTTTGGATCAGGAGACCCCCGATGAGGATAAACGGTCTTGTATTCAACTCCTGGAGCGGATTGATTTACCCAATGCGGGGGAAATTCTCGCCCCTCGTTTGGTGAAGCTATCGGCGAGTTTGCAGTACCTGAGTATGAAGGTGATGTTGGCGGCTCCGAAGGCGGAGTATTTGAGCCATGTGCAGCGGTTGATTGAGCGTAAACCCAGTTTGGATGTGTTGGCCTTTGCGTTGCGCTATATCTGGCTGGCTCAACCGGAGTTAGAGACCCATACCCTCAAGCCTTATCTCAATGAACGGGTTGACCCGATGGTGCGGGGGACGGCGGCGGGGCTGATTTTGCGACGGGGAACGGCGGACGATCGCAAGGAGGCAACGGCAACCCTAGAGCAGATGCTGACCTCAAACCGGGAAAAGGAGCGGGTGATTGGGGTGCAGGCGTTGCAGGAGGCGGATGAGCAGTCGGATCTCAGTCAGTTTTATATTCCGATCTTGCTTCAGGATGAGTCGGCTCGGGTGCGCTGTGCGCTGTTGGAGGCGATCGCCTCTAAACGTCTCACCGATTACTACCCCTCCCTGCTCAAGGGGCTGTACTACCGCTCCACCCGCGATGCGGCCAAGCAATCTTTGGTGAAGTTGGGGGAAGAGGCGATCGCCCTCCTCGGTTCCGTTGCTGAAGATATCCACAAACCCGATTTTATCCGTCAACAGGCTTGGTCAGCCCTCGCGGAAATTGGCAGTCCCACCGCGATCACGACATTGATTCAACACCTGCTCTCCAGTTGGGGGACGGCTCGGCGCAACCTGTTACGGATTTTGTTGAAAATCCCGGGGGATCACGGCATTGAGATGGTGTTAGAGCAAATTGGCCGCAGTGGCGTGGAAACGCTGATCGAGCAGGAGCTACTCCTGTTGGATCAATTGCTGGCGGCGGATTTAGACTTGCCTGACGATGTGATCACCGGCCGGGAAGCAGATTTGCTGCGCTCCAGCCTCAAGGGGATGCAGGCAGATATCACTGATCGCTGCTTTTTAATCATGAAGCTGCTCTATCCCTTTAATGCCATCCAAGCGGCGATTCTCAATCTTGACTCAGACTCTGAGGTGAGTATTGCCCTGGGGTTGGAAATTTTGGATAACACCGTGGACTTGCCCCAGAAACAAATTCTGCTGCGGATTTTGGAGCGTCGCCCCACCCGCGATCGCCTCAATGATTTAAACGACCTGATGCCCTATGAGCCACTGGAGCCGGGCGATCGCCTCCGCCGCTTACTGGAATTGCGCCATTTCCTGTCTGATTGGACTTTAGCCTGCTGTTTCCATTTAGCCCGCGAACAGCGGTGGGCCGTGAGTCGGGAGTCCACCCTCGTCGGCCTGCGCCATCCCAGTAGTTTCGTGCGGGAATCCGTCCTTGCCTACCTCAAGGCCGCCAGCCCCCGCACCTGTTTAGAATTGCTGCCGGTGCTCAAGAATGACCCCGATCCCCTCGTGGCGGCCCAAGTGGATCGGTTAAAAATAGAGTTAAATTATGGAACCTAGCGAAATTTGTTCAACCCGACCCCCCAGGGCCTGGGCGCATCACCCTTCTTTTTAAAATCGCCATGTTAAGCAGCTTTGAACGCCTTCTGTTTATTCGGCGCGTTTCAATTTTCCAAGAATTGCGCGACGAATTTCTCGTCAAGCTCGCCTCTGCCATGGATGAACTGTCTTTCCCCACGGAGCACACCATTTTTGAACAGGGGGAGGAGGGGCGATCGCTCTATATCGTCGTGTCCGGTCGGGTGCGGGTGCATGTGGGCGATCGTGATCTGGTGCGCCTCGATGCTGGCTCGATCTTCGGGGAAATGGCCCTCTTTGATGCCGAACCCCGTTCCGCCTCCGTCACCACCACCGAAACCTGTGATTGTCTCACCCTCAATCAACTCCAATTGATTGATGCGATCGAAGAAACCCCCGAAATTGCCGTCAACATCACCCGCGCCCTCTCTCGCCGGATTCGGGAACTCAATGGTAAGATCAACAGCTACGAAACGGAATTGAAAGAAATCAAGGCAATCAACGCCCCTCGTTAAAATTTCCTAACGTGGTGAAATTCGTTTAAACTCTGATTATCCTTGGTTTTTCGTTTGCCAAGCCCCCCCCAAGCTGCCCCTGAGATTTTTCTTCTTGAGAAAAAATGCTCACCTCTGGGCAGACATGGCTAAAATAACAATCAAGTTCAGTAAAGGTGCAGTGGAAGTCGGGATGAATTTTGAACAGGATCATCAACTTTGCCTCGATAAGCTCTGGTGGGCGACGCGCCAATTGGATGTCAACGTCAGCGATCAGGACATTGCCAAAATCGCTGAAATCATCGTCCAAACCATGACGGGCCCCTGGCGGTACTTCCACACCCCTGATCACATCTTTGAGGTGGGGGGATCGGCCAATGCGATCGAAGTCCTTGCCGCCCTCTTCCACGATTTGGTCTACGTCCAAGTCGATCAAACCGTCAACTTCAATCTCACCTTCTACATCGTGCCCTTTGTCCGGGAAGTCAAAGAGCACCTTTACATCCGCGCCGCTGACGACCTGCCCCAAGACCCAATGTTTACCATGGTGCTCCAGGTCTTTGGCTTTAGCCCCGGTCAACAACTCTCCCCCTTTTCCGGCCAAAATGAATTCCTCAGTGCCTTGGTCTGTGCCAAAGTCCTCGAACCCTTCTTTAGCCAAGCCCTGATCCTCAAAATCATCGCCTGCATCGAAACCACCATCCCCTTCCGGCCCAACCGCGACGGCTTGACCCCCGCTGAACACCTCTACGAACGCCTCAAAGCCGCCAACGCTGAATATGATCTGCAAATCCCCGATCCTGAACTAATTCAAGCTGTCCAACAAGCAGTCCGCATGGCCAACCGCGATGTGGGCAGTTTTGCCAACCCCAGTTCCGCCCGGTTCCTCGATAACACCTGGAGCCTCCTACCGGAAACCAACCACAACCTCAAAAACCCCAGTTCCTACACCGTCAACGAATACCGGGTCGCCCTCCAAAAAATGGAAGGGTTTATGAACTTCCTGAAGCCCGATCTCGTGTTTCAGCAGTTTGCCAACGAACCCCCCGATGCCGCCTACCAGAACCTCCTGGAACGGGCGGAGCGCAATATCGAAATTGCCCGCCTCTATATCGGCAGCAAGCTGTTCACGATGGCGGTGCTGGAAGCCCTCTCTCGCCGGTTTGGCCGCAATATCCCCCTCTCAACGATCATGGGGGAATTAAACCCCTTAGGGCTGCAAATCGAGAAGCTGGAGGATTTCCT
>JAABSU010000069.1 GCA_011390265.1 Spirulina sp. | reverse complement strand
AAATCTTCCCCGACATCACCACCCCCTTTGCTCAACGGATTCTCTGGGCGCAATTCCTGATCACCGTTGGACTTGTGGAGGATGGCCTCCGCATCTATGATCACGAAATTGATGGGATGGTGCTGCGTCGGGATTATCAAGAAGCCGTGGAATTTGCCGAAGGTTTAGCCGCCCAGTTCCATTACCAAGGTCAAACCGATCTCGCCCTTCGCTATTACCTAAAAACCCAAGCCCTGCAAGAGATCACGCCTCAACTTCCCCCCTACCGCGTTCATCAACTGGCCCAAGCTTTGGGGGCCGTTTATCAAAGCCAAAGAGAATGGCAGGCCGCTGATGATCTCTACACCGCTGCCCTGAAGCAACCCGCCGATCCCTTCTTCACCGCAACCACCCGCTTTCATCAAGGGATGCTCCACCACCGCCAAGGGCAGCTTGCCTCAGCCCTGGCCATCTATGAGCAGGCAGCAGCCCAATATCAGGCTGGGGATGAAACTGGGGGTGAGCGGTTGCCGGTGTTAAATGCGATCGCCCTCATTCATCAGGCTCAAGGCGATACCACCACAGCCCAAGCCCGCTATCAGGAAGCCCTAAGCCTAGCGGCTACGGTAATGGAGCCGCGCCTCAGGGTGATGTATCAGATCATGACTTTAGATAATCTGGCCCCCATTGCTGAGGATGCTAAGGCGCAACGGGCCGCGCTGATTGCCGCTGAAACTGATCCGGGCCGGTATTGGAGTGAATCCCCCAATTTGGGGCCTTTGGGGTTGGCCTTGGCGATGGTGGAATGGGGCAAGTTTTATCTGAATCTCGCCCAAGGGGAAAGGGCCGAAGCCTATTTTGCCGAAGCCTTGACGGTGGCAGAGCAGTCCCACAATAGTGGCTATGATCCCCTGATGATCGCTGGCCAGGTGGTGAGTGCCTACCGGGCAGCGGGTGAGATGGAGGGGGCGATCGCCTACCAGGAAAAGGCGATCGCCATCACCCAAACCATGGCCTTACCCCAAAATATGGCCACCACCCTCCAACGCTTGGGGGATCTTCAGCAAGAGGCGGGCCAATATCCGGCGGCCCTCTCCACCTACGAGAAGGCGATCGCCCATTATCAAGCCGTTGCCACCCAATTTGACACCGATACCCAGATGGATCAAGCAACGGTCTGGGTCAGCATCGGCCACACCCATCAACGCCAAGGGGACAACGCCGCCGCCGCCGCTGCCTATGAACGGGCCTTCCTCACCTATGAACAGGCCCAAGCCGTAATCCAACAAGTTGCGGTTCTAGAGCAGTGGGCGATGGTTGATCCGGTGCGCGGGGATGATTTGCTGCGTCAAGCGAAAACCCTGCGGCAAGATCGGGAATTCCAGGGGCCGGGCTGGGAGGCTCCCTGAGGGGTGCTGATCAGGATGATTTGAGGATGGCGGGATGGGCGGCAAACTGTTTCACCAATTGGCGGAAGTAGGCAATGGGGGGAATATCAAGGCGGTCTTGGGTGGTGACACAAACCACTTGACGGGTGAGGAGCCGCTCCTCTTTGCGGAGATGGGGGGTAAGCTCGCCAATTCCCCGCACCGCCAACGTCGGATCCTGCTCCACATCCCATAACGCCGACTGAGGCAACAGGGCAATTAATTCCCCCTGACGCACCACCCCCCGAAAGGCATCAAGGGTATTCAGTTCTAACACCGCTTTCAATTCCACCCCCAACTCCCCAAACCGCTCCTGTACCAACCGCTGCATCCCATAGCCATCCTTAAACACGACTTGGGGATACCGTACCAATTCTAACCAGGGAATTTCCCCATAGGCCGCTAAGGGATGGGTTTTTGCCATTAATACCTGAATCGATTCCTCATAGAGGGGATCGACCACCATTTCCGCCCCAGTGGTGAGGAAGCGGTTGTGCATAACGATCGCCAAATCTACAAGATTATCCCGCAACACCTTGAGGGCGCGATCGCTCCCCAAGGCCGTCACCCGCAACTGCACCCCCGGATAGGTGCGATAAAACTGTTGGACAACGGGGGGGATTAACGTGGAGCAGACGGAATGGATCGCCGCAATACAGAGTTCAGACTGTTTCCCGTCCCGCAACTCCCCCAATTCATTGAGAATATTGCGCCATTCCTGCTCAATCCGTCGCGCCCTGGGCAAAAACCGTTCCCCCGCGAGGGTGAGCTTAACCTGATTGCTCCGGTGAAAGAGGGGCAAGCCGACTTGATGTTCGAGGGCTTGGATTTGGCGGCTCATCGTCGATTGAGTAATGCCACATTCCCGCGCCGCCTGGCCAAAATTCCCGGTCTTGACTACGGCTAAAAATCCTTGAATTTGCTCAATCCGCATCTTGCTCTTGATCACGACAGCGGTTGCCCATGCCCCACTAGGGAGAGAGCATAGCGACTTTCTGCCTTGGAAAATGTCCACAAAGATACCATGGGGGCGATTCGCGTTAGCGTACCTATCTGCGCTAGCGTACAGATCGCCATCCTGCAAACGAGGGTCTCCCCATGGGATGATCGGGAATGGTTTGTTTTCGAGGATTCTCCCCCTATGACTGTCACTATTGCCCTTAATCCCTCCCAATTAACTCAGTTAGATCTGTCCCCAGCGGTAGAGGCGATCGCCCCCATCCTCGCCGCCCCAAACCCGGAACCCTACCACAATCACATCCGCTTCACCATTGATTTTCCCCGCGACCCCACCGATCCCCGCGAACTCTCAGAAATTGCCGAAATCCGCCTTTGGTTTCTCCGTCTGGATGCTCAATACCCTTGGTTGCCCTTCTGTTTGGATTGGTCGCAGGAGTTGGCTCGTTATACGGCGATGTTGGTTCCCCATCAATTCAGCCGCACGGAGGGGATTCAATTCAATCCGGAAGCGTTGGAAATTTTTATCACGAGCAAAATTTTCACAATCCACCATTGGCTAGGGGGGAAGGGGGTGAAGAACTATGGCAAGCTTCAAGCGATGACGCAAACCCTAGGCTATGGTCTTGAGGATCAGTTTTTGGCGCAGTTGTAGGCTGTTACCAGCCCTCACCCTAAATTCCTCTCCTAGGAAGGGAGAGAGACTTTGAATCCGGCTCCCCTTCGCCCTACTTGAGAGAAGGGGCTGGGGGATGAGGGCAGACCAAGCCTAATCCCCCACCACGCCATCGGTGACGGGCCGCACGCCGCTGCCCCCAAAGGGATCGCCGGAGCCAATCCAGTTAAAACTCCCCACCCGTAACGTAAACGCCCCTAAACCCACCACCGGATTATAAATCAGCGAAATATTGTGGGTGCGGCGACTGTATTCGAGGGTGTAGTTGGTGCTGATCTCCTGGCTCGTGTCGAGGTTGATCGAGCTTTGAATGCCAATGCGGAAAGGGCCATAGATCTGTTGGGTGATGCCAAAAGAGAGGGTTCGCGCATCGGCAATGCGATCAAAGAGGAACGGGGATTGACCGCCAAAGATGGTTTGGCCATAGCCAATATTAAAGCCGGTGTAATCCAGCCAAGGGCGAGAAAAGTGGCCGAATTGCCCTTGGAGCGTCACACCGCCGCTGATGGATTGCTGGCGATCGCCATTGCTATAAAAACTCGATACCCCGTTCAGACCCGTGCTCAAACTCACAAAAGGCTGCACCGGACGGCTCGTATAGCGCAACCCTTGATCCGGCGTGGCGGGTAAAGCCTTCCCCTGCCAAATCGGGAAACCTTTGCCTAAAAAGGCAGCGGTTTGGGTGCGGGTGAGGATCGTGCGGTTATTGTTGCGATTGGGGCGGATCAGTTCCGGGCGATCGGTGTCGGCGTTGATGGTTTGGATGCCCCCTTGGTAACTGAGGGTGATCCCCGTATCCCAAAGGGTATAGGTGGGGGAGGTGATCACCAGGCCGAGATTGCTCTGCACCGTTTGGAAACCGAGGGAACCGTTAAAGAGGCGATCGCGATAGCTATATTCCAACGCCAAACGATGGGGGCGGGTGAGGGGGCCGATTAAATGGTTAGCCCGCACACTGGCCCGCAGGCGGGAATCCAGCTTACCGAAATCTAAACTGGTGAGGGCCGCCGAGCCGGTGAGCGTTGTGCGCTCATCGAACCGGCCCGTTAAACTGGTGCGCACCCCAAAGGAATCGGGATCGACAAAACCCTCATCAAAAATCGCCCGCTGGACAAAATATTGCGGTGTTACTGTCCAACGAAATTGGCCATTATTAAACAGCGTAAATTGCCGCTCAATAAATAGCCCGCCCCGCTCACTGTCATCCAAACCAATATTAAACAGACCAAACTGATTCGCCCCCTCCCGACGGTCAAAGACGACGCGATTGGGGTATGTGGGGAGGGAAAAGCCCTGATCAAACACCAGGCGGCCTTTTTTGATCCGCAGTTCATCGCTATAGGGGGTGAGGGCGGAAAATGTGGCTTGTTCCGCCTGGATTTCTAACTCTGGGGGTGAAAAGGGATCATTGGTGAGGCGGACATTTTGGGCTTGCCAACCTTGGGAATCAAAGTCCACCCGTTCCGCTTCAAACCGAAACCGATCCACACTCCCCCGCACCCCAGGGATGGCTCCGGTAATGCCCCCGCCGCCGCCGCCAACGGTGAAGTCTAAACTGCGATCGGGCTGTACCCCTTGGAGGGGCTGCTGGCTAATGAGGCGATCGCTCAAGGGGCGATCGGCCAGTTGGGCCGCCGTTTCGCGGGTCAGTTCCCAATCCCGGGCTGAGGTGCGTTGGTTCACTTCCCCTTGGGCTTGGTAGATCACGCCCGCATCCTGCACCATCTGATACTCAAAGGATTCACCGCGAAACACCTGTTCGCCCCGACGCATGGCCACATCCCCATCCCCCACAATGACCCGATTGCGGAGATTGACGCGCATGCGATCGCCCGTCAACACCCCCCGCGCAAACCGCACAATCACATTCCCCGTCGCCGTCACAATTTGCCGCACTTGATCATATTCCTGATGATCGGCGTTAATCTCCACCACATCCAGGGGATCGGGGCTGGGCTTGGTTTGGGGGATGGGGGCCGGCGCTTCTGGCTCGGGGGAATCCGCTTCTGAGTCTGATTCTGGTTCTGAGCCTGGTTCTGAGCTGGTTCTAAGCCTGGTTCTAAGTCTGGTTCTGGGGCCGGCGCAGTAATGTCAAATTCAAAACTTTCCCCATCCCGAGCTTGAACGCGCAGATGGGTAGGGGGGGCGGGGGCGCTCATCTCAAAGGCTTCCGGCGATGACATTAAAGCCGTGGCATCTTCCGCAGGGGTTAAAAATTCATCTAAGCGGGGCGCTGCCTCCAGGGCAATCTCCGGCAGAGGGGCCATTGCAAGGGCGTTTGACTCAATGACGGCGGGGGCGGCAATGTCGGGAACCACCGTCAAGCTCTCCCCTGGAGCGGCTTCAACCCTGTGGGCGTTGAAGGGTTGCACCTTGGCTGCGATGGGGCCAGGGGGAACATAGGGCGATGGAGGAGGAACGCTCGGTTGAGGCATAGAGATTCACAATAACTGCATCAAGGAGGCAATGGGGGCAGAATACCAGAAAAACTTGGCAACCCTGGGTTAGATGATGTTGACCTTGGGCGATAAGTTCGCGATCGCGGATCGCAAAAGGTTGCCAGGGGTATCAACGCCCTGCCTTATTTTGCAGGCTGGGGTGGGTGAGATCCGGTGAGATTAACAATGTCCCGTAGGGGCGAAAAATTTTTCGCCCCTACTTTTCACGCCCATGCTTGGCCCTAAAGACACCAAAAAGGGGCAACGGTTACGCCATTACCCCTGATCTGAGTTTCCCAATGGGAAACTTTATTCCATGTTGTTGCGGCTGGGGGTGCGGGAAGGATCCCCAGACAGGAAGCCAAAGACAAAGAGGCTAACGAAGAAGCCAACAACAGCAAAAACAACGATTTTGAGCGCGACCATGGATAATACTCCGGATGTTAAAAGGGCAAAGTTGAGCAAACTGCCCGAGGACAGTGGGTTGGCATCCTTGCAAAATGCCAAGATTGTATGATTATTCTAGCGGAAAGGGGGAGTTCTCGATCTGCCAACCGCCGAGGCGATCGCGCTCGATTAACCCCAACACCTGATCCGCTGGCACTGGGGCATGGAAGAGATAGCCCTGGCCATAGCGGCAGGCGAGCGATCGCAATCTTGCCAATTGTCCTGGGGTTTCAATGCCTTCAGCGGTGATATCAATATCAAGACTTTGGGCAAGGTTGATCATCATGCCAATAATTTCAAGGTGATCGGCGTTTTGCTCCATATCTTGAATAAACGAGGTATCAATTTTGATTGTGTCAATGGGCAGGTGGTAGAGGGATTCGAGGCAAGAATAGCCCGTGCCGAAATCATCGACGGCTAATTTAATCCCCAAATTGTGGATCGGGTCGAGAATGGTTTGGATGGCGCTGGGGTGTTGCATCAACACCGGCTCCGTGATTTCCAGCTTGAGGCTGCCCCGAGGAATACGGTTTGTGAGGATCACCTGACGGAGGCGATCGCGCAGGCCAAATTGATTCAACAACGCCCCCGACACATTCACACTCAACAGCAACGGTTGGGGGCCGTGCCATTGTTTTTGCCATTGGGCCGATTGGCGGCAAGCTTCCCCCAAAATCCACCAATCAATCAAACCCATTAACCCCGTTTCCTCCGCCACAGGGATAAAACGACTGGGATCAATCCAGCCATGGCGGGGATGTTGCCAACGCATCAAGGCTTCAAACCCGATCAATTCCAAGGTTTCGAGGGCAATAATCGGCTGATAATACACCTCAAAGGCTTGGGCCTGAATTGCCCCCCGCAAATCCGCCTCCAAGACAAACCGCGCCGCCGCCGCTTCGGACATTTGGGGGGCAAAGATGGCATGGTTAGCCCCCTCTTGGGTGCGGGCATAGTTCATCGCTGTATCTGCCGCTTGGAGGACATCTTCCGGGGACTGTTCCGTGCGATCGGGGGTGTCAATGACGGCAATGCCAATGGCAACACTGGAAAAGAGTTCTTGACTGTCAATTTCTAGGGGTTGGTTGAGTTGTTGATGGATATATTCGGCGATCGCCGTTGCATCTAAAGGGGTATAAAGATTCGTCAAAATCAGGGCTAAGGAATGATCCCCCACCCGCGCCACCGGATCGGCTAAATTCAAGCAACTGACCAACCGCTCGGCAGTAGCCACCATCATCTGCACCGCCCAACTATGCCCCAAGCTATATTTAACGCTGTTGAACCGTTCCAATTCCAGGAAAAAGACGCTAAAAAAGCCAGTTTTACCGGCCTGGCAACAGGTTAACTGAAGCTGGAGATGTTCTAAAAACCAGGTTTTGTTGGGTAAATGGGTGACGGGATCGTAAAAGGCGGAACGGTGGAGTTGGGCCTCAAGGCGTTTGCGCTCGGTAATGTCTTGGGCGATGCTCATGGCCTGGCTCACCTCCCCTTGGGCATCGTAGATCGGGAGGAGGGACATGAGGTAGGTGCGATCGTGGAGGGGTAATTCCAGCGCGAAGGATTCGCCAGCCAGGGCGCGGTGATGGAGGGGTTCAAAACAGGCTTGGACTTCTGGGGGCAGGGCTTCGGCTAGGGCGCGTCCCTCCAAACTGCACTGATTCCGCGAAAAGCTTTGTAGATCTGTCCCGGCGGCAAAGGTACAGTACAGATCACGGTCAAACAGCAGCACCACACTACTGGGGACGTTGTTGGCCAAAATCCGGTACTGGACTTTTTGATTTTGCAACGCCAGGGCGGTTTGTTGTTGTACCGTCACATCCTGGATGATCATCAATTGGGCCGGCTGATTTTGGTAGCAGCAGGGAATTTGGGTCAGTTCAACGGTGAGTTCTTGGCCGGTGCGGGTGTGGTGGTAAAGCTGGGGCGGTTGGGGGTGGCGATCCGCGTTAGCGTACCGATCGGCGTTAGCGTACCTATCGCTGTTGAGATCCCCTAGCCTCAGGCGGAGAAACTCCGCTTCGCTATAGCCATAGGTGGCGATCGCCGCCCGGTTCACGGCTAAAAATCGCTCTGTTTCCCGATGGCAGACCCAGACGGGAAAAGGATTTTCCCCAAAAAGATAGTCAATATAGTTCTGTTGTTGATTCAATTGCTGCACCCATCGACCCATTAGCCCATAGCCTAACGCCCCACTTACCCCAATAATTCCCCAACCGAGCAATAAATGGTTCAAATCCAGCGGCAGCGGCGAAATGGCGAGGATGATTGCGATCGCCACCATCCCCAAACCGAGGTATCCCCCAATTAGGCGTAGCAAGGTGTGCTGGTGATCACGGCGGCTATGGAGCATAGGGAAGGGCGGGCGGGCAATCCAAGGGTAAGTTTAAAGCTAGCCTTTTGTCCAAACATGGTTCCAATCTTAATGTAGTTCCTGGCGATTCTTCACCACTGGGAAGAGGTGTAGCCCCCATTCCACCGGTCTTTGATAGGATAAAGACTGCTGTTACGCGAAAAATAGGTAAGTAAACGTGGTCGTCAAGCCGGAATGGTTACGGGTTAAAGCGCCCCAATGGGAACGGGTGGGGACGGTGAAAGACATTTTGCGGGATTTAGCCCTCAATACCGTTTGCGAGGAAGCCTCCTGCCCGAACATTGGTGAATGCTTCCAAGCCGGAACCGCCACGTTTCTAATCATGGGGCCGGCCTGTACGCGGGCCTGTCCCTACTGTGATATTGATTTCGAGAAAAAGCCCCAAGCCCTCGATCCCACAGAGCCGGAGCGTTTAGGGGCAGCGGTGGCCCGGCTGAACTTGAGCCATGTGGTGATTACGGCGGTGAATCGAGATGATCTACCCGATGGGGGTGCATCTCAGTTTGTCCGCTGTATTGAGGCGGTGCGCCAAGTTTCCCCCAATACGACCATTGAGGTTTTAATTCCCGATCTCTGTGGCAATTGGGAAGCATTGCAAACGATCCTCGATGCTGGCCCTGAGGTGTTGAACCACAACACCGAAACCATCCCCCGCTTTTATAAGCGCGTCCGTCCCCAAGGGGATTATCACCGCTCCCTGGAACTGCTACGCCAAACCCGCGCCCGCGCCCCCTGGACTTATACCAAATCCGGGATCATGGTGGGTTTAGGGGAAAGTGATGGGGAAGTGCGGGAGGTGATGGCGGATCTACGGCGGGTGGATTGCGATATCCTCACCATTGGCCAATATTTGCAACCCAGCCAAAAGCATTTGGGGGTCAAGGAATTTGTCACCCCGGCCCAATTTGAGGCTTGGCGGATCGATGGGGAATCCCTGGGCTTTTTACAGGTGGTTTCTTCCCCCCTCACCCGCAGTTCTTACCATGCTGGAGAGGTACAGCGGTTGATGGCCCAATACCCCCGGCAACGGGGGTGAATGTCTGCTTAGTCGTGTGTAGGGTGGGCATGCCCACCCTACTTTGTGGCTTAACTCCCGACTACGGCAAAATCAGGGGCTTCTAGGTCTTGAAACAAGGGGGTGCTGAGGTAGCGTTCCCCAAAACTGGGTTGGATCATGACGATCAGCTTCCCGGCATTTTCCGGCCGTTGTCCCAGGGCGATCGCCGCACAGAGGGCCGCCCCGGAGGAAATCCCCGATAAAATCCCTTCTTCTTTGGCTAACCGGCGGCCATAGGCGATCGCCTCTTCATCGCTGACGGTAATCACCTCATCAATGAGTTCCACGTTAAGCACCTCCGGCACAAACCCCGCGCCAATGCCCTGAATTTTATGGGGCCCCGGTTCCCCCCCGGAAAGCACGGGGCTACCGATGGGTTCAACGGCGATCGCCTTAAATTCCGGCTTGCGTTGTTTAATCACCTCCGCCACGCCGGTAATCGTGCCGCCGGTTCCCACCCCCGCCACGAGGAAATCAATCTGGCCATCGGTATCATGCCAAATCTCCTCGGCGGTGGTGCGGCGGTGGGTTTCTGGGTTGGCATCGTTGCGAAACTGTTGCAACATATAGGCGTTGGGTGTGGTTTCGAGGATCTGCTGGGCGCGGCGGATGCAGGCGCTCATCCCCCCCGCTCCCGGCGTTAATTCCAACTGCGCCCCATAGGCCCGCAACATCGCCCGCCGCTCACTGCTCATCGTTTCCGGCATCGTCAGGATCAGTTGATAGCCTTTGGCGGCGGCGGCCATGGCCAGGGCAATCCCGGTATTTCCCGATGTCGGTTCAACTAAAATCGTTTTCCCCGGTTCAATCAGGCCCGCCGCTTCAGCGGTATTGATCATGTTCACGCCAATGCGGTCTTTCACCGAAGCCGCCGGGTTCATCCCCTCCAGCTTAACGACGATTTCCGCGCAGCAACCTTCAGCTTGGGGAATGCGATTGAGACGCACCAGGGGAGTCCGTCCCACCAATTCCGTCATATTGTTGGCAATCCGCATCAGTCGTAACTCCTTAAATGTAGTACATAATATTCATCTGACGGCGGGAATCCCGCTGGTCGCACAGATCCTGAAGGGTATAGCCCTGAAGCACCCCCCGCATCGTTTCGTAAACTTCCTGCCACACTTCATCCACCACCGCACTTTCGAGGGTGGGGGCGATCCGCCCTAGTGCACCGATCGCCTCTTTGCGATTGCGGGACTCTGCCCCTTCGAGGCAGTTCACCACATCCAAGAGCGTGATCTTCCAAGGCTCAATCGTCAGCAAATAGCCTCCCTTGGCCCCCCGCTGACTCTGGACAAATCCCCCCCGCCGCAGCGTCGCTAACAGTTGCTCCAGATACCGTTCCGGGATCTGTTGCTGGGCGGCAATTTGTTTGATTTGCAGCGGTTCATCTTGGGGATAATGCCCCGCCAACTCCAAGAGAGCCAGCAGTGCATATTCAGTACGACAGGAGAGTTCCACGACAGTTTGGGGATGGAGGCTGATGTTTAGTATACTCCCATTCCCCACTGGGGTTTGCAGGATTGATTTTAGTTCACAATTGCTCAGTGGATGCTTCCCGGTGGCGATCGCGGTAGATCTCCAAATAACGATGTAAATATTCTGTTGTAATGCCGTGGAGCATCAGATCCCGTGCCGCCTGAAAGGGACTATTAGGGGCTAAGGGGTGGCGGTTACTAATGACATGGTTCCAACTGCTATCGCCGGTAATTTGGGTAAAATACAGGCCAAAATTTTCATCAAACTGCAACGACAGCACCGCCCGCGCAAATTCATCACTGGTTAAACAGAGGGAGTAAAACACCTTAAATAACTCAATGGCCGATTCTAAATCCAGAATCCGCAACCATCGCAATCGTTTAAAATCCATCTCCACTTGCACCGGGCGGATACTATTAAAATTCACCCCCCGCCGCTGTACTGCTTCGAGCCAATCGGGATTTTCCTGCTGGGCGCGGTGGTAATCATAGACAAAATTATACAAGATCAAATCATGCTCTAAAAACGCATTTTTGGCTAAATCTTCCACCCGCTGAGGGTAAAGGGTTGACCGCTCTAGATAAGGATTGGGGCCATTATCAATCAGAAAGTTGACCACATTAGAACCGAGGTTGAGATGGCGAATGATTAAATAACAGGCTTCTGGTGAGACAAAATATTTCAAAAACAAGGCCGCCGAATGGTGCATGAGGCCATACCAGCGGAACTGAAATGGCAGTAATCGCTTCACCGTCATGATCACCGCTAGGCTCAAGTTAGCAATTCCCTTAATCGGCAAGAGTAAATAATTGCGCGTCCAGCTTTGCAAATCCCGGATCATGTATTTTTTTGCCACCAAATCTACAGGAATAGCTTGATCTAAATAGAGAACTTGCCAAGTATTGGGATCGCGACGGTTGTAGGGGAAAAACTCCGGGGCAAGGGGTGGGGTAGTTTTGGAATCATGTTCAATCATGTTAGTGAACTTCCTCTAGTTGTAATTGATATAAACGGGCTGTAACTTTAGCCGTATTGACAATGTTTTGGGCCATCGCTGGGGTTAACCATTCTGCCGTTAAAACGGCTTCCAATTTACCTAAATGGGATTCGTCATTTTCGGCGTGATAGGCTAAAAAAGAAACCTGTTGATCACTGAGATTCAGCGTCGCCTTAATTTGCTGCGCCCACTGACCCGCTAAACGATTTCCCAAACCTTCGATGATAAACATACTCCCCAAGAGATCAATGGGGTTTTCCTGAGAGGCTTGGTGAAAAATAAATGCGGATAGGGCTTGGGAGCCAATGTTTTTCTCGGCGTTGACAATCTCGCTGAGATCCCCCCCGACGCTGACATAGTTGCGCTCTAACATTTGATAATCTCGATGTTCATCCTGGGCATGGCCGATCAGGAGCGATCGCATCTGAAAATCAATCATGTTCGAGGCGGCCCGGGCAATCCAGCGAGCACCTTCTACCACCTGGGGGCGCAAATTCCGCAGCAGCAATTGATAATCTTCGACGGTGAAATCTCCCCGCTCTAATTTGCGAATCAGCGGCACACCTTGCAATTTTTGTTCAAACTCCAACCACACTAGGGTTAACTGGCGTAATAGATCGCTGCCCACCGTTGGCTCTGGGGGGGGACTGGCTACGGTTTGAGGGGTTGTGATTTTTAAGGGGGGGCGATCGCCTTCCACCACCGTCAACATCATGTAGGCCGTGGTATAGCGGCCACTTTCGGGGACAAAGCAGAAGATTTTTTGCCCTGGTTCCAATTTACCCGCATGAAACAATTCTTCTAGCATGAGATAGATCGAAGCACAGCCCGTATTCCCCCGCGTATAGAGGTTAGTAAACCATTTTTCCTCTGGAATCATACAGTTGGCTTTTTCCAAGAGTTCAACAATTTGACTGCGGAAAAAATGGGAGGAATAATGGCACAAGAGCCAATCCACATCTTCAGGTTTAACCCGACCCTGCTCAATCAATTTCAACCAACCCGCCACACCCAATTTAATCACCGCTTCTAAGCGGCGAATATCCTGGCGAAGATGGAAGGCCCCCGCTGCTGCGGCTTCGGCATGGGAAGGATAATCTAACCAACTGGTTTGCCCCGTGGCATCGGCGGTTCCCCCATACATACAGACGGGATAATTTTGGGCGTGGGAAATCAATTCAATCCAATCTACCCGCAAACTCAAACCCTGGCGGCGGGGTTGCCCTTGGATTAAACAGGCCCCCGCCCCATCGGATAACATCCAGCGTAAAAATTCGGTATCAAAGGGAATTTTTTCGCCCTGTTGGTAGCGTTGATCGGCTTCAAAATGGCCGTTTTTAAATAATCGAGAGGCAAATTCTGAGGCCACCGCGATCCCATTATGGCGTTGCCCCCGTTGGATCTGCCCACAGGTATAATTCAATGCCGCCACCCCGGCACAGCACACCCCCTGCACCGAAATCGTTTCCAAGGGAGGAAACTCCGTAAGCTGACCATGCACCATACTGGCAAAACCGGGAACCGTTAAATCCGGGAGCGTCGTGCTACAGGCGAGGAGGTCGATCGCCTGGGGTTCGAGGTTAATCCCGTTGAGGGTATCCCGCACAGCGAGGGCGGCCATTTCGCTGTTTTGGTAGCGGGTTTTTTGTTGGGCATCGATCGCATAATAGCGTTGCTGAATGCCGTTGCTTTTGAGGATACGGTGGCGGACTTTGGAGGGGCGATCGCCAATTTTCCCCAGATATTGCTCCATCTCGTCGTTGCCAATGGGATCGCCGGGTAAAAATTTACCCATACTCGTGATGTAGGCGGATTGCATCATGGGAAATCCTTGAAGGGGAATGGAGAATGGTATTGATTTTCTCGAAAGTAATGAAAATTAGCGGCTCCCTTCTCACCCCCTGTGCCAGTTAGCCAACATTCATGGCTCCTGTCCACTCCCCACTCCCCATAAAAAAAGTGGTGAGGTTGTCCTCACCACTGCAATATCGTGTTGTGTGTTCCTGGTTAGCAGGTCAGTCTAGAAGGTGAACGTGGTGCGCAGGGTTCCCATCAACATATCAGCGTTGATGCTGCTGTGGCCGGGGTTGGTGAGGTAAACCAAGCCGGGGGTGATGTGGATGTTGTCGTTCACCCGCAGACGGTAGAAGGCTTCGAGGTGATACCCGGTATCGAGGTTGGCACGGTCGAAGGTATTAGTGCCACGGAATGCACCGGCCAAGCTAGCGGAAGAGCCAGCCAAGCGAGGCTGTTGACCGAAGACGAAGCCTAAGAGGTTGCCTTCGCCACCGAGGTCAGGTAAACCAACAGTGAGGGCGTAGTTCCACACATCAGCTTTACCACTGCGGAGGACGATGCCTTTGCTCATGCCAATCCAACCACCGACGAAGAGGCGATCGCTGGGGGTGAACAGCAGTTCTAAACCGTAGTTGTTGGAAACAATGGCATCAGTACTAGCAGCACCCACACCACGGAAACTTAAGTCCCCAGCACGGCTACCGGTTCCCGTTCCTAAGCCATCACCACTGAGCCGGCCGTTCTCAACAACACCATTGGTGTAAGAATTGGTGTATTGCAGACCCACGCCAAACTTATCGTTTTCAAATTGGATTTGACCGCCGAGGGCATAGCTGCCGCCGAAAATGCCGGCAGTGGGATTTTCACCTTGGCCAGCGGTGTAGCCAACGGACACGTTGAAGTTGTCGTTGAGCTTGTGCATGAAGCCAATCCCTTGGTTTTGGCCGCCGGCCCGCAGGATCGGGTTCCGTTGACCAAAGCGGGAGATGGAGCCGTTGCCGCTGGAATCAAAGGGGTTGAGGGTGGGTAAGAAATCATCCATCCCTGCACCATTGGCAAAAATTTGCGCTGTGGTTTTGTCGCCAACGGGGAAGCGGTAGGACAAGACATCGAGTTCGACGTTGTTGCCGTTGTCGCCGCCGAAACCATAGCGGGGTTCGTTGGTGAGGGCACGCACGCCCCAGTCAGCCACGTTACGGGCTTGGAGACGTGTGCGCAGGCGATCGCGCCCCGTGAAGGAGGTATCAAAGTTCAACCGCACCCGGTCTTGGAACACAATTTCATCCCGGAAACGGGTATCCGTCCCTTCCAGGAGGCGGTTTGCGTTGGTGTCGGGTTGGTTGCGACGGGGGCTGATGGCGTTGAGGGCGAAGATCGCTTCCCCAGCCAGTTTCGTGGTGGTGGAGAACTGGTTATCTTCCAGGAAAGAAACGCGAGATTCCAGGTTATCCACCCGGGTTCCGAGCATGGCCAGTTCTGCCTCAAACTCCTGCATGAGGCGATTCATCGTTTCCAGGTCTTCGCGGGTGGCGAAATCAGCGGTGGTTTCAGCGATCAACCGCTCGATTTGCTGTAAACAGGCATTCAAACCAGCAGCAAACTCATAACGGGTGAGGGCGCGGCTGCCCCGGAACGTGCCGTTGGGATAACCCTTGAGGCAATCGTAGCGACGCACGAGGTCATCGAGGGCTTGGAACGCCCAATCACTGGGGGAAACATCACTGAACTGCGATGCGCCACCGGCTTGGTTCATCATCACTTGACCTTCGCTGCTGTAGGCTTCGATTTGGTCAAATAAATCTTGATTGGTGGTTTGGGCTTGAGCCGCGAAGGGCTGGGCCGCTAAGAGGGCGGAACCGATGAAGATCGGTAAAGCCTTGATGGAAGACCGGTGTAGTTTTGCCATGCGTCTAAATTATTCACTCCTCAAACAAGTCTTAGAATTCTTAAGTGTTGTTACGAAAACAGCACTAGAGCTAAACCATAACACTATGGGAACTATTCTGCCACTAATGCGAAAAGATGTCAATAATATGCCCAGGGACACATTGACTAGCTTGCTTTCGAGGGTGGACAGAATAGGGTTGATACTCCTGATTGCCTTTCCAAGGATAGCCAAGCAGGGGATCACCGTAAACCCAGACTGGTGAGAGCTTAACAACCCAATGTTAAGAGCAGCCTAAGAGCCTGTTAATTCTGGATGGACAGAGATGGGAAGCGATCGCCCCTCCCCCTCAAACCCCCTCAAAAGTGAATCATCATCGGCAATTCCGTTTAAATTAGAGATCTCTCTTCCTGTCCTCCCCAACCCCCTAGTTTTGGCGCTATGCAGCATTTAACCAGTCGTCATCGGGTTGCGATTCTTCTCCATCGCGGCATTCGCGATCGCAGCGGTAAAACGGGCCTGGCTTTTTTGCGCTACGGGGAGGCGGAGGTAGTGGCCCTGATTGATCAGGATTGCGCGGGGGAATCAGTGGCGGCTCTGACCGGGATTGAGCGGGATCTGCCGATTGTGGCTTCTGTCACCGATGCCTTAGCCTACCAGCCCGATGTCTTGTTGATTGGGGTGGCTCCATCGGGGGGGAAGCTGCCCGATAGTTGGTGGGAAGAGGTGAAGCTGGGGATGCTGGCGGGGGTGTCGGTGGTCAATGGCCTCCATAGTCCCATGACCCCGATGATTGAAGATTTGCCGGGGGGACGACTCCAAAAGGGGCAATGGATTTGGGATATTCGCCAGGAGCCGCCAGGGTTAGGGATTGGGAAAGGGTTGGCAAGGCAGCTTCCCTGTCAGCGGCTCCTGACTGTGGGGACAGATATGGCGGTGGGAAAAATGTCTACGGGGTTAGAATTGCGTCAGGCGGCGATCGCCCAAGGGATTAATACCAAATTTGTCGCTACGGGCCAGGGGGGGTTAATGATTGTGGGCGAGGGCATTCCCCTCGATGCGGTGCGGGTGGATTTTGCCGCCGGAGCCGTGGAGCAGGCGGTGCTAGATCTCGGTTCCCGCTGCGATCTACTCTTAATCGAGGGCCAAGGTTCCTTACTCCATCCCGGTTCAACGGCAACTCTGCCCCTAATCCGAGGCAGTCAACCCACGGGCTTAATCCTCGTCCATCGCGCCGGCCAAACCCGAATCCACAACTGCCCCGATGTGGAAATCCCCCCCCTGCCAGCGGTGATTGAATTGTATGAATCGGTGGCCCGGGGGGCGGGAGCCTATGGGCCGGTAAGGGTGGAGGCGATCGCCCTCAATACATTCCACCTCAAGGAAAAGGCAGCGCGGGAGGCGATCGCCCAAGTCCAGCAAGAAACCGGCCGCTTCTGCACCGATGTCGTCCGCTTCGGGGCGATCGAACTCCTGAACCACCTCCGCAAAACCCCCTAACCCCCAATCATCATGGCCATCAGACTTGGACGGAATCACTGTGGAAACCTGGCGAGAGCCGAAAGCT
>JAABSU010000068.1 GCA_011390265.1 Spirulina sp. | reverse complement strand
GCTTCGGGCCGGGGCGGGCAACCGGGAATATAAACATCCACCGGGATTAATTTATCCACACCCCGCACCGCACTGGGGGAATCGACACTGAACATGCCGCCGGTAATCGTGCAGGCTCCCATGGCGATCACATATTTCGGATCGGGCATTTGTTCATAAAGGCGCACCAGGGCCGGGGCCATCTTCATCGTGACTGTGCCAGCGGTGATTAATAAATCTGCTTGGCGAGGGCTAGAACGGGGAACCAGACCAAAACGGTCAAAGTCAAAGCGGGAGCCAATCATGGCCGCAAACTCAATGAAACAGCAGGCGGTTCCATAGAGGAGGGGCCAAAGACTGGACAGTCTCGCCCAGTTATAGAGGTCGTCCACGGTGGTGAGGACGACGTTTTCTGATAAATCTTGGGTGACGCTGGGGACAGCGACGGGGTTGAGAATTGTTTCTGTGGGGGATGGGTTAGAACTCATGACCACTCTAAGGCTCCTTTACGCCAGGCATAGACCAAGGCAACGACTAGAATTGCAATAAAAATCAAGGCTTCAATGAAGGCTAGCAGCCCCAATTCACTGAAAGCCACCGCCCAAGGGTAGAGAAAAACCGTTTCCACGTCGAAGACGACGAAGACGAGGGCGAACATATAGTAGCGAATGTTGAATTGAATCCAGGCTCCCCCCACTGGCTCCATCCCACATTCATAGGTGGTGCGCCGCTCGGGGCCGCCGGTACGGGGTCTGAGGATTTTCGATGCCACCAAGGACAGGATCGGCACGGAACTGGCAATCAACAGAAAGCCTAAAAAATATTCGTAACCACTGAGGTGAAACACTTGGATTTCCCCATAATGCTGCTCTTAACAGTGGTTTATTATAGGGCCTTCGGTTCAGGGGCGGGGTTTTGGGGGGGAGGCGATCGCCCCCAAATGGGGAAATCCGGGGGGGCGATCGCCGCGAATTTCCCCGAAACTGTAACAGTTCTTGACAAATCTACAGGGGAATTCCACCCACAGTGATAGCATGCGACTAAACATCACATCGTTTAGAGAGACGTTTATGACAGAGGCACTTTCTGGACAAACTCCTAAGTTTGGTGGCAGCACGGGCGGCCTGTTAACGAAAGCGGAAACTGAAGAGAAGTACGCGATCACCTGGACAAGCAGCACGGAACAAGTGTTTGAAATGCCCACTGGCGGCGCGGCCATCATGCATGAAGGTGAAAACCTGCTATATTTGGCTCGCAAAGAACAGTGCTTGGCCTTGGGGACGCAACTGCGCACCAAATTTAAGCCGAAAATCGAAGATTTTAAAATCTATCGGGTTTTCCCCAACGGTGAACTGCAATATCTGCACCCCGCCGATGGTGTCTTCCCTGAGAAGGTGAACGAAGGCCGTGAGTTTGCGGGCAAAAAAGACCGCAACATTGGCAGCAATCCTGAACCGGTGACGGTGAAGTTTTCCGGTCAAGCGACCTACGAAGTTTAAGTTTTTTCCCTTTCCCTGCGGCTTCGGGGTTGAGCCAGCCGAACCCTGCCGTTAGTAGTCTTTGAGGAACGTCCATGGACGTTCCTTTTTTATGGCTGGGGGGAAAAATTTTTGTGCCTCCGGCAGGCTTACGCCAACGCTCCTATGGTGTTAATTGATGGTTGATAAAGGCGAGAATCCCCTCGGCTCGCCGTTGCCAACTATAGGCTTGGACATCCTGGGCGGCTTGGGCGGCCATGGCTTGGCCCTGCTCTGGATCGGCCAAAACTTGACGAATGGCAGCGGCCAATGCGGTGGGATCATCGGGGGGAATCAGGCGACCATTTTCACGATCTCGCAACACCGTGGCAATATTGGGCAAATCTGAGGCGATAATCGGCCGTTGGGCGGCCATATATTCAAACAGTTTTAAGGGTGAGGTGGTGCTGGCCAGGAACCATTGAGCACTGGTGGGTAGGAGCAGGACATCGGCAGCATAGAGGGTGAGGGGGATCTCCCCTTGGGTTTGATAGCCCATGAGGTGAAGGTTGGTTAACCCCTGTTGCTGGGCTTGCGATCGCACCCGCTCCACCTCATTCCCCTGACCCCCCACCAGAATAAACTGGCAATCCGGCACCTGGGCCGCCGCCGCTAAAATTGTCGGGATGCCTTTGTGGTCGTAGAGACTGCCCGCATAGAGGGCAATGGGTCGATCGGGGGGAAGATGGAGCCGTTGCCGAGCCAGCCGGGGAGTCACTGGGGTTTGAAAGGGTGCTAAGTCCACACCGCTAGGGGCAATATAAACCCGATCCGCGTCTAAACCCAGTTGTTGATATTGCGATCGCAATTCCGGTGCTAACGTCACCACCCCTAAAAATTGCCGATGTTTAAACCAAGGGGCCGCCTCGGGGCCGAGGGGTTGATGAAATTCCAGCACCACCGGCAACCCTGCCGCCAACAGCGGCCCCACTAAATAGGGGGTGCGGGTATAAACCAGCGTCGGGTTGTGGCGACGACAGTAGCCCACGGCCCAACGGAGATATTTACGGGGGGAATAGGCCCCTGGCGGGAAAGGAAAAGGGGTGCGCCAGGTAAGGGCGGGAATCCGGGTGATCGCAAAGGGGATCATGATGCCATACCAATCCCGAAAGCGCTGCTCAAAATCCGCTTCTAGCCCGAGGAGCGATCGCAGGTTGCCACTGAGAATTAATTCAAAGTGATCCACCTGGGTTGTGAAGGCCTGGGCCATCTTCACCGTTTGGATCTCATTGGCCACGGGGGAGGGCATTGTTCCCGCTGAAAGATAAAGCAGAGAAGATAGACTCATGACCGGCCGCCTTGATATTTTTCCCACACCGGCAGATCTTCCGGGTAGTCCACATCTGTTAAGGTGGGCAGCACCGCAAAGGGAATGGTGGCAGCATTGAGAATTTGCCGGGATTGGGCAAACACTTGATCCGTTCCCCAGGCAATGCCCCGAAATAAATCTGGATAGGGTTGAGCCAAGCCGATCAGGTAATAGCCCCCATCGGCGGCGGGGCCGAAGACCACAGGCGCAATGTCCAATTGGTTAAACGCCGTTGCCAGGAGGGCAGGGGTGAGATCGGGGCAGTCAATGCCGATCATCACGGTGCGAGTGGCCCCGGTGGCAAAACTGCGCTCAAAGGCGCGGGCCATGCGATCGCCTAAATCCCCCTCCCCTTGGGGCCAATAATCCCCATCGGGGCCGAGCCAAGCCTGCATCTGCGCTAAATTTGCATCGGTAAAGGCGATCGCCCCCCGTACCCGCCGGGATTGCTGGCAACGGGCCACGGTCGCCAACGTGTGTTCCGTCATTTGCCGCTGCAATTGCGCCGCCCCCTCCGGCCCGAGGCGCGGAATCAATCGGGTTTTCGTCTGTCCCGCGATGGGATAACGACTCATCATAATTAACTGCTCCATCCCTTAAACCCCCACCGGCAAAAACACCGTAAACGTTGTTCCCACATTCAACTCACTGATAAACGTAATCTTGCCCCCCTGCAACTCCACCGCCCGTTTCACAATCGACAACCCCAAACCCGTACCGCTAATTTCCCGGACATTACGAGAACGGTGAAAACTTTCAAACAAACGCGGTTGATCCTCCTCCGGAACACCAATGCCATGGTCTTGGACGGCAAAAACTAAAGTTTGCTCCACCTCCTCGACCCGAAAATCGACGCGGGGACAATCTGGAGAATACTTCACGGCATTACTGAGTAAATTCACAAAGGTATGGCGCAACAACTTTTCATCCAGATCATACTGAGGAGCCAACGCTCCATTGAGGTGCAGCACAACTTCATGGCTTTCACCCGCCAAAAACTGAAGCTCCTCCACTAAATCTTGACAAAACTGCTTTAAATTTAACGGTTGGGGGTGAAACTCTAGTTTACCGGCATCGGCTTTCCCAATCACTAAAATATCTTCTAAAAGATTATTCATCTGCATCGTAGATTGGCGAATGCGCTGCAAATGACGGAGCCGTTTTTCTGCCGTCCAAGTTAGAGAAAATTCTTCAAGTAATTCTACGGACATCAAAATACTGGAGAGGGGATTTTTAAACTCATGGGAGGTCATGGCAATGAACCGAGATTTTAAATCATTGAGTTCTTTTTCCTGGGCGAGCGCCGCATTGATTTCCTGTTCAACCCGTTTGCGATCGGTAATATTTCGCCCGAGATAAATGGCCACCGGCAAATTACCGCCTTGGGCCTGGATGACAGCACAGGAAAAGGCGATGGTGAGGATTTCCCCAGGTTTGGTTTGGCAATTGACTTCAATATCTTGGTGAATGGCACTGGCTCGCAAACTTTGCGGCTCAAGGACGGCGGGCAAACCATCGGGAAAAAGTAAAGCGAGGGGTTGATTCTTGAGTTCAACTTCGCTGTAACCAAAGAGTTCAAGGGTGGCGGGGTTCACCGTTTTAATGTTGCCCGATAGGTTCGTGGTTAGGAGGGCATCTCCCATGGAGGTAATGATCTTACGGTTATAGTCTTCAGACCGTTTGAGGGCATTGAGCAATAATTCTGTTTCATTCACCCGTTGCACAAGGGATTGCCTCAGCAGTGCAGTTTCGGTGACATCGTTTATAAACAGAATTAAAGATTGCAAGTCTAATCGTTCTAGATTGAGATCGATATAAACGAGATGATTAGAGTTTTTGTGGCCGTAATGGGCTACTTCTTTAATGGTAAAATGGGAGGCTTCACCGTGAAGAACTTGATGGGCAATGGGTTCACTGCCCACTAATTCCGGTAAAAAGCGGCGGATATCAGCCCCAAGGATCAAGGATTCATCTAGGATTGCCTCAATGCCCATCGAAAATTCCACGATCAAAAACTCAGCATCGGTAATCACATATTCCAAATGATGGGGAATTGAGGGTTTCAGGGGATGACTCATGAAAGATGACGCAAAAAAATGACAATGATCAGGATTTTAGGCAGCTAGTCCAACATTTTTTTTGCCAGTGTGGTGAAAATTTGATCAACATTATCGCCACTTTTTGCCGAGGTGAGGTAGGGGCCGAGGATGTGGGGGCGGTTAAATTGGAGGCTGTTTTGTAAATAGGTTTGTTCGTCACTATCGAGCAGGTCGGTTTTGTTGAGGGCGATCGCCACCCATCCCTGAGGATTGACCCCAAAAAACAGTTGGAGATGGTCTTCAATATGGCTGATTGTCTCCGAACGGGTAACATCGGCGACGACGAGCACACCACTGGAACCCTGGAGGTATGTGGGGGTAATGGCTTTGAATTTGGTTTGACCCTCTAAATCCCAAATCAGCAACTTGAGTTCATCAATATCATCGATGGGGGGGAGGGGGACGACTTTGCGAGAGATTTTGACCCCGACGGTGGAGAGATAGCGATCGCTAAATTCTCGATCGACAAACCGGCGGATCAGGCTGGTTTTCCCCACCCCAAAATCCCCCACCATACAAATTTTCTTAGAAACAGTGACCATAACCTGACTCAATTGAGGACTTGAAAACGCACACACCGACTTAACCATAGTGCATCACTCTCCGTCACTTGGGGAGGGGGGGCGATCGTCCCGGCTATGGCGAGGCGATCGCCGTTAATTCCCAACTGGACTAATGCCGCTTTGACCACCTCGGCCCGCTCCGGGGCCAGTCGTTGGTTGATTTTTTCGGTGCCGCTGGTATCTGTATGGCCGATGATTTGGAGGCGAATATTGGGGTTGGCCTGTAGATAGGCCACGAGGGGTTCCAGTTTTTGGGTCTGCTCTTGGGGGGCAATGACCGTCGAATTGGGGTTGAAATAGAGCCGTTGGGCCGTGGGGGAGGGATCACCATTGAGGGTTAAGATCACCGATTGCACGCCGGGGATCTGCCGGAGGCTTTCCGTCAGGGGCGTGATCTGTTCTGGGGCGATCGCCCCCCCTTCGACAATCAGTTGCTGATGGGGGAGATCGTAGCGGCTCGTCAGCATTGTCCCCAGCATTTGGCCGAAACTTTGGGTGAGGCGTTGGGCTTCGGCGGCGATCGCCTCTGGGTCTGGCGGTGCCACCACCGTTAACAGTTGATTGTCCAAAACAAACTTCGGGGCCACCTCAAGGGCCACGGTTCCCGCCTCCTCCCGCAGGTCAGGGCTAGGCACTTTCCCCGTTAAGATTAACGTTTCCCCTTGAATGCGAGGGCGAATCCCATAGAGGGCTAGGGTGGGGGTCGTGGCGATCGCCTCATCCACCGCCAGGATCACCTGTTGTTTTTGCCAGTGGCGATAGTACACCCAACCCAAGGGAATCCCCAAAAGAATCAGTAAAATCAGCAGACCCACCGGCAGCGGCCGCCGCCGAACCTTCGGTTTTTCCAGCACCGTCGGCGCTACCAGTAACTCCCTTAACAGTTGCGGAATCGAGTCGGGAACCCTGCGCGTATCCCCATCAAATTGCTCCAGCAAGCCCCCATAACCGTGGTTGAGGATAATCGAGCTAAGGGTTTGGCGTAATTTAATCGAAAAATTGCCAGGGGGGTCGCCCTGGGTAACGGCGGCAATATAGCAATAGCCCGCCACCTCCATGATGATTTGAAAATCTTCGTAGTCAATTTTTGTCAGTTCCGATTGATGGCGGGGATCCGTGGAGCATTCCGCCGCAAAACTGCGAATCGCCGTTAACATCCCGGCCAGCATATCGGCTTCTAAGGCTTGAGCGCCGGATTGCTGCACATCCGCAATCACCAGACCAGAATTTTTATGAATTAAAAACACCGCCTGCACCCGAAAGGGAATGGCATCCCGCAAAATTTGCTCCGCATCGGAAATGCCCTGCCAACGCAGGGAAAGACGACGGACAATGCCCTTGAGGCTAAAGGTCTGCTCTACCCGATCATTGATTTGACTGACCACCTCCCCCATATATTTGGAAATGGTGTTCCCAATCACCGGATAGAGGGCATCCACCATCGCATCGCGATCGAGGCGCACTTGTTCCGTAATCGCTTTGCCCATGGCGGGGGCAATGGCTTGGATTACTTCGTTGGGGGCTTCCCCCAATTGCTTAGAAATTGCCCCTGGAATCACGGTGGCGAGGACTTTACTGAGGGCGGTGCGATCGCTCAGACTCCGGGTTTCAATCACCCGGTCAATAATCAGCGCCAAAGCAGGGATAATTTCTTCCGGGGATTGGGCAATCTTTTTCTGCAATAACACCGCAAAAATGGGAAAAATCACCTGACCCATCACCCGAGGATCACGACATTGGCGCTCCAACTGTCGGAGCCGTAACGGCCAAACCTGCTCTCCTTCCGAGTTCTCTGGGTTAGCCTTGGCTTTTTGAGCCTCAATATCGAGTAAATCCAGCAAAAGTTGCCGCAAGCGTTCCCCCGCCTCATCGGTGGCGAGGGCAGATTTAACGCCATTATGAGCAGGAGCCGGCGCAGCAGCAACGGGATGGCCTTGGGGGCGCACATCCTTTTCCGTCAGGAACTGAAACAATTCCCCCAGAGCAAAATCATTGCCTTGGGGTGACTCAGTGACTGTTGACATTGTGCTGTGCTGAGACAAAGCAGAAGCAGTGGAATCGTCTGGAGAAACAGGCATAACTGCCTTTGTTCACAACAACAGGGTTTGAAGTTCCCCACTTGCCCGATCTGTTTTGCCGTCCCTGGCCAAGGCCTCAAAACCATTGTGATGACACGGATTCATCCGACACAGGATGGATGGGGGAATCATCCCAGGGGAAACGGGACACATCGTTTAAGGGGTGACCTCCTACATTATGCCGGATGATCGAGAAGTTTGTTGTGTCGGGGGGCGTTCCTCCTCCGGCAACAGAAAATCGGTTTGCAGATGATTTTCCATCGCTTCTTTGAGATCAGGGACAAATTCTGTGCCCTTGACTTTGATACATAGCTCAAACAACACTTCCGCTAGATCAACCCGGGAGACTTTGGCATCTCGCAACGTCGAAAAGCATTTCTCTAGTTCTTCAAAGATTTTAACTTTTAAAGATTGGCTTTCAGTTTGAAACTGTTCTTGGGTTTGGGTGAGTTCTTCCCGCAGGCTGGCGGTTTTGGAGGTGAAGGTTTTATTGAGGGTTTCGAGAATATTGTAGTTTTTTTGGCTGGTCTGTTCGAGTTTTTGCCATAGCTTCGTGGTTTCGTCGTGGGTGGTTAAACTGAGATACTTCAGTTTTTTTTCTAAGGAATCAGCAATGGCTTTCAGTTCCCCCGATAGGGTGCTTTGCATCTGATCGAGGCGATCGCGCAATTCCTGGTTCATCGCCGCCGAGTCCGCTTCGAGTTTTTCGATGCGTTCCTCATAATCGCGCAGTTGAGTACCAAAAAGGATTTCTCGGATCTGCTCAACATTGCCAAGTCGATCGCGCATATCTTGTTTATTCAGTTCTGCCATAACTACTCCTCATGCAATATGGTAGGGCATTGAGTTTAGTCCACCCTTGATGATATTAAGTTATCTTACTGTGTTGTTCAGCACTGTGCGACAAATGCCCTGCTCAAACTGGGAGTTGCGAGCCAAGGGGCCAGTGCCCTCATCATACAAGCAGAACTCCAACTATCTGAGGATATATCAACGTGTCTCTATTTTTCCAATCGATGGGGCGATCGCTCCTGAAGCTGGCCCTCCGGCCGGCTTTGATCGTGGTGATCAGTCTCCTGTGCTGGTGGGGCCTCTCACCCTCTGCCGTGGCGGGGATCAATGATGACCGCTACGACGGTAACATTTTTGTCCTTTATGCGGGCAACGGCTCCCTCGTCCCGGTGAAGGAAACCCTGGCCCAAGCTTTGGCCCAAGGCCGCCCAACAATGCTGACATTCTATGTCGATGACAGTCAGGACTGCAAACAGTTTGCGATCGTGGTCTCCCGACTTCAGGAGTTTTACGGCCGACAGACCTCGTTTTTACCGATCAGCGTTGATGCCCTCAACCCTGAAATAACCCCCACGCCCACCGATGCCGCCTACTACTACCACCAAGGCGTGCCTCAGACGGTGATTTTCGATCAAGCCGGTGCGGTGCGCTTTAACCAAACGGGTACGGTCTCCTACGAAACCCTTGATCGGGTGTTTCGCGATATTTTTGAGCTACCGGCAAAAACCACTAAGGATTTCCAACGGCGATCCTATAACGAGTTCAATACTGAACTGGCGGAATAGCCGGGGGCGATCGCTGGGGGGTTCCTGAATTGAGCCACCCCCAGACAAGCGCGAGGGGTATGAAGATCTTCATACCCCTGGCTTGGTGGTGTGGCACAATGGAAACCTGTTGCGTTTAGCTGAACCGCTTTTTCCGTCGTCGGGCGATCGCCTTGCGTTTTTTCTTTTCCTGTGGCGTCTCAAAATGGCGCAGACGTTTCATATCCGCGAAAATGCCAGCCTTGGATACTTCTCTACGGAACCGGCGTAAGGCTGATTCAATGCCTTCGTTTTCTCCCACTGTCACCTGAGTCATTCGCTATCCTCCTACGGGTTTAATTACCACTGTACAATTAAAAAGACCCGCTGCCAACGGGTCAAGGGTAGCACACCACCCTGTCCAGGCTTCTATTGACATCACCCAGGGGAGCATTTATCCCTGGGTTGATCAATAACGCTTGCTGGTTTCCTTGGGACGAGCCTTATTGACCTTGAGAACGCGCCCCATCCATTCGGCACCGTCTAATTCTTCAATGGCTTTGTCTTCCTGGGCATCTTCAGCCATTTCTACAAAACCAAATCCACGGGGACGACCGGTTTCGCGATCCATCGGCAGGGAGACGCGCTTCACCTCGCCGTAATCGCCAAACACTTCTTGAAGTTGCTCTTGCGTCACAGTATAGGCAAGATTACCAACATAAATTGACATGGGTATCTCCAACACAATCAAACGATCCATTCGAGAAACTAAATGTCGGAGATACATCTGTCGAGCCAAAAAGCATTGAATCTACCGAACCTAATTTCTTTTGGCTAGGATAGCACAGAACGGTAAGTCAAAATTGTTCCCCAGCGGATTCGCGGCAAAAGACTTGCTCCCGGCACCGGAGGGAGATGGATTGAGCCTAGGGAGGATGGCCGGCAGGCAAAATTCCTCTGTTAGAATGGGGCCTGTTGCGATCGCCCCCTAAACCGCTATGAACTTGAAACAACTCAGCTATCCCTTAGCCCTCTGCGCCTTACTCATGGCCGGGGCCGCCACGCCGGCCTGGAGTCAGACCCAAACCCCCACCAACCCCTTCCCCACCAATGAGCGAGACCCCATCTTTGGCGACGGCCTCAACCCCATGGACTTGATCCATCGCTCGCGCCAAGTGAATACCCCCTTTGATCTCGAATCCCAGAACCGCAACATCGACAAAGCCACCGCAGAATTCCGCCGTCGTCAACAGGAAGCCCTCCGGCAACGCCAAACCCAACCCACTGAAGATCCCCTCACCACCACGGAGGAATAACGCCGCAGCCCATGGCTCTGCCCCCGTGGATTCGCTTTTTTACCTATCTCCGTTGGCCAGTTCTCCGCCGAACCGTTGATCGCATCATTCAACAGCGCCTCAATGGTTTGGCCACAGAAATGGCCTACGGTTCAGTCCTGGCTCTTTTCCCTGCGATTATTGCCCTGTTCACAGCGGTGGGGCTGTTTGAAAATTCCCTGCAAACGTTGTTGCGAGATATACTCAACCCTTTTGTGCAGGTAGGTGATGCCTCGTTACAGGCCGTGCTCCAGAATGCTGCCTATAGTCTACGCATTGTCATGCCGGATTTAATGTGGGAGTTGTTGGGGAATTTCGTGGCGGAAATTACAGGGCGCAAGAATGGCGGTTTGTTTTCGATCAGTTTTATTGCCGCCGTGTGGATTGCCTCCTCGGCCCTCTGTACGGCCATGAACGCCTTTGATCAGATCCATCGCATTCCCCGCCGCTTACGCCGGCCGTTTTGGCAGGCGCGGGGGGTAGCGGTACTGTTGACGATCGCCAGTATTTTGCTCTTGGCGATCGCCGCCTTCTTTATCCTGATTGGCAACCAACTGATTGCTGCCACATTGAACACCGTCGAAAGTTTTTCGATTTATCGGGTGCAAGAGGGGACTTACCTTCTGTTACGGCTCTGGGGGACGCTCAACTTGCCCCTGGTCATGGGGTTGGTGGTGATTGCCTTTGTCCTGCTCTATCGGTTAGGCCCCAGTCGCTGGCATCAGGGAATGCCATTGTTGCCGGGTGCGATGTTGGCAGCCCTCTCTTGGCTGGGGATTTCCTGGCTCTTTCGCCTCTATGTCGATAACTTTGGGGCCTACAACCGCGTTTATGGAGCGGTCGGGACGGTGATCGTCTTGCTCCTGTGGTTACAGTTAAGCTCCTTGGTGATTTTGGTCGGGAGTCAGTTAAATGTCACGGTGGGGGAAGCGATGCGAGCGGATCGGGCGATCCCCCCCTTGCCCCGGGAAGATCGTTCCGCCGATCCCGTCAATGAGGAAGAAAAGCTCTAGCTTTGCTGACAAAAAACGCGGTACTCTAAGGGGTTGGTACTGCTCATCAAGCCCCCATGACCTTACAATTGCGCGTTTACGTCCCGGATCACCCGCTGATTAAGCATTGGCTGGGGGTAGCCCGCGATCGCGATACCCCCTCGGTGCTGTTCAAAAGTGCGATGACGGAGTTGGGCCGCTGGCTCACCTACGAAGTCAGCCGCCATTGGCTGCCCACCGGGGAAACCACAGTTACGACTCCCTTGGCAGAGGCCCCTGCAACCCTCATTGATCCCATGGTTCCCATCGCCCTCGTGCCAATTTTGCGGGCAGGCTTGGCCCTCTTAGATGGGGCGCAAACCCTCCTCCCCATTGCCTCCACCTACCATCTGGGCTTAGTCCGGGATGAGCAAACCCTGGAGAATAGCTGTTATTTAAATAAATTACCGCCCCAATTTGCTCCCGATACGCGGGTGTTGATTCTCGATCCGATGTTAGCCACGGGGGGATCGATTATGCGGGCGATGGCGGAGGTGGTGAATCGGGGGGTGGATCCTGCTAATGTTCGCATTGAATCTGTGGTGGCTGCGCCCCCAGCCTTGCAGCAATTGAGTGCCGCTTACCCCAGCCTCACGGTCTACACAGCGATGATTGATGAGGGGTTGAATGACCACGGCTATATTGTGCCGGGCCTGGGGGATGCGGGCGATCGCGCCTTTGGGACGTAAAATAACCCCAGATTCAAGCAAGTTTTTTTAAAGCACATTTTGACGGGGGATCAAAACCATGAGTCAACGGGATGGATTTGGCAGTGGCTTTCTGTTGGGGGCGCTGATTGGCGGTACGGTGGGGGGGATTGTGGGGGCATTGGCGGCTTCAAGGCGATCGCCCCTCAGCAGCAGCGAAGCATTGGAGGGCCAAGAACCCAGCGAGGAAAGCATTGAGGGAGCACGCCGCAGCTTAGAAAGCAAAATTGCCCAGTTAAACCTGGCCATCGACGATGTGCGGGAGCAGCTTGGCTCCGTCAATAGCTCCTCTTCAGAACCATAATCCAGCCTCAACTTGTACAATGCAAAGAAAGTCGTTCTTTCAATCGGAAATTGCTCTATGGATGCTGATGTCGTCAGAGTTTTGGTCGTTGGCCTACAAAACTTCCTCAACCTCTACACTGTTATTTTATTAATCCGCGTTTTACTCACTTGGTTTCAAGGGGCCGGTTGGGCCCAACAGGGGATTAGCGCCCTCAGTCCCGTCACTGACCCTTATTTGAATGTGTTCCGCTCCTTGATCCCACCCTTAGGCGGGTTAGATATTTCCCCGATGCTGGCTTTCTTTGCCCTTTCTTTTCTAGGGCAATTTGTCGTGCAGCTTGTGGGGGGATTGCTCTATAGCTTGGTTTAAGGTTGGGTGACTAATCCCCATCTTTCACCCCCTTCCCTCACGGTTTCGGTGATTATCCCGGTCTATAATGGGGCGGCGGATCTGCCGGATCTGCTGTCCTGTTTGGAGCGTCAAACCTATGCCCGGGAACAGGTGGAATATCTGCTGGTGGATAACCACAGCCAGGATCAGACTCCTACTTTATTGCAGGCTGCGGTGGAATCTTGGCCGGCGAAAGGGTTGCGGGGGCGATCGCTCCTGGAATCAACGATCCAAAGTTCCTACGCCGCCCGCAATACCGGCATCCTTGCCGCCCAAGGGGAAATCCTCGTCTTCACCGATGCCGACTGTCGCCCCGTCCCTGATTGGCTGGCGCACCTCATCGCCCCGTTTGAAGATCAAAACCTGGGCCTCAGCGTTGGGGAAGTGGCCGCCCTGCCGGGGGATAGCCTCTTAGAACGCTACGCCGAACGGAAAACCACCCTTTCCCAACGCCATACCCTCAATCATCCCTTTTGCCCCTACGGCCAGACGGCAAATTTAGCGGTAAGGCGATCGCTCCTCACCACCACGGGCCTATTTCGCCCCCACCTCACCACCGGGGGAGATGCGGATCTCTGTTGGCGTGTCCTTCGAGAAACCGGCTGTAGCTGGCAATTTGTACCAGAGGCGATCGTTCAGCACCGCCACCGTCGCACCCTCAAAGAATTACAAAGCCAATGGCGACGCTATGGCCGCTCCAACCAATACCTCCACCGGCTCCACGGTGTCCCCTTAATGCGTCCCCTCACCGTTTCAGAATTGGGCTACCGCCTCGCCCGTTGGGCGATTAAAGAATTGCCCCCGGCTTTATTGCGGGGGAAAATTCTCGATATAGTACAAACGCCCCTTGATCTGTTCACCTATGCCGCCCGCACCCAAGGACAACAATCGGCAGTGTTTGATCCCCAAATGGCGGAGATTCCGCCTTTGGAATGAGGGGGGAGGCAGACACATTTTGTAGTCCGGAACCCACCCCGCCCTACAGGCACCCCTTCGAGGAAGGGAACTTTTCTGAAAATTCCCTCCTCGGAGGGGTTAGGGGTGGGTTTTCTGCACGTAACCGGCAAAGTAGAATGCTCCCTCTCATAGCTTGAGCAACTCCGGCGGCACTTGTTTAAACACTAAATGATCTGCTTCAACGGCCACATCAATGCGATCGCCCGGCTGATAACGACCTCGGAGGATTTCCTTGGCGATCGCCGTTTCTAAATAGCGCTGCACTGCCCGCTTCAACGGCCGCGCCCCATAGACGGGATCATAACCCTTCTCGGCGAGATAATCTAAGGCCTCCTCACTCAATTGCAAACCTAACTTTTGCTCCTCTAAGCGTTGATTGAGCCGTTCCGTTTGTAACTGCACAATTTTGCGCAGTTGCGCCTTGATTAAGTTGCGGAAAATGATAATCTCGTCCACCCGGTTGAGAAATTCCGGCCGAAAACTAGAGCGCATCGACTCCATCACCCGGCTCCGCATCGCTTCATACTGCGCTTCACTTTCATCAAAGGCAAATTCCAGAATAAATTGTGAGCCAATATTACTCGTCATAATGATGATCGTGTTTTTAAAATCCACCGTCCGCCCTTGGGCATCGGTGAGGCGACCATCATCGAGAATTTGCAACATGACGTTAAACACATCAGCATGGGCCTTTTCAATTTCATCAAACAGAATCACCGAATAGGGACGGCGGCGAATCGCTTCCGTCAGTTGCCCCCCCTGCTCATAGCCCACATACCCCGGAGGAGCACCCATTAACCGGGAAACACTATGTTTCTCCATATATTCCGACATATCGATCCGCACCATCGCCGCTTCCGTATCAAACAGATTACGGGCGAGAGCCTTGGCTAACTCTGTTTTGCCGACCCCCGTTGGGCCGAGAAAAATAAAGCTGGCAATGGGTCGGTTGGGATCAGCGAGGCCGGCCCGCGATCGCTGAATCGAATCCGCCACCGCCGTCACCGCTTCATCTTGACCAATCACCCGCTCATGGAGTTCATCTTCCAAATGCAACAGTTTTTCCTTTTCCGATTGCACCAATTTGCTAACGGGAATTCCTGTCCATTTAGAAATAATTTCCGCAATATCTGATTCTAAAACTTCTTCCCGTAGTAGAGATTTACCCGTGGTTTGAATCTCAGCTAACTTTTCCTCTACTTCCTTGGCTTGGCGTTGTAGATCCGTAAGTTTGCCGTATTGCAGTTCTGCTGCTCGGTTGTAATCATAATCCCGTTGGGCCTGCTGGATCTCCACATTGACATGATCAATGGTTTCCTTGATCGTTTGGAGTTGATCAATAACTTCTTTTTCAGAATTCCATTGGGCATTGAGGCGAGATTGCTCCTCTTTGAAGTTGGCTAGCTCCTTTTCAAGATTTTTAAGCCGCTCTCGGGACATTTGATCTGCTTCTCTTTGTAGAGAGAGCTTCTCCATTTCCAACTGCAACACTTTGCGATCCACCTCATCTAGCTCCTCTGGCTTTGAGGTAATTTCCATCTTTAACTTAGCCGCCGCTTCATCGACTAAATCAATAGCCTTATCGGGGAGGAAGCGATCGCTAATATACCGATTAGAAAGGGTCGCCGCCGCCACCAGGGCATTGTCAGCAATTTTCACCCCATGGTGAACCTCATACCGTTCCTTTAAACCCCGCAGGATCGAAATCGTATCAATTTCCGTCGGCTCATTCACCATCACCGATTGAAACCGTCGCTCTAATGCTGCATCTTTTTCAAGATATTTACGATATTCATCAAGGGTTGTGGCCCCAATACAGCGCAGTTCTCCCCGCGCCAGCATCGGTTTTAATAAATTGCCCGCATCCATCGCGCCTTGAGTGGCTCCGGCTCCTACTACGGTGTGAATTTCGTCAATAAAGAGGACAATTTGCCCATTGGATTCTGTGACTTCTTTCAGTACCGCTTTGAGGCGTTCTTCAAATTCACCGCGATATTTAGCCCCCGCAATTAAGGCCCCCATATCCAGGGCAACAACCTTACGATCTTTAAGGGAATCCGGCACATCTCGGCTCACAATCCGCTGGGCTAACCCTTCCACAATGGCCGTTTTTCCCACCCCTGGCTCCCCAATTAACACCGGGTTATTTTTGGTGCGGCGGGAGAGAATTTGAATCGTGCGGCGGATTTCATCGTCTCGGCCAATGACGGGATCGAGTTTTCCGGCCCGGGCCAGTTCTGTCAGTTCCCGACCATATTTTTCCAAAGAATCATACTTGCCTTCTGGGTTTTGATCCGTCACTTTTTGATTGCCTCGAATACTGTTAATGATTTCTCGAAGTTTGGCTTCATTGAGGCCAAATTCCTGAAGCAGGGCCCGACCAAAGCGGTCATCCTGAGCATAGCCTAAAACGAGATGTTCAATGGAGATATATTCATCCTCGAACTTTTTGCGGTGTACTTCAGCCCGATCCAGGAGCGTATCAAGGCTGCGACCCAGATAAACGGAGTCGCTGACTTGGCTTAGTTTAGGCTGACGATGGATAAATTCGTCGGTGCGATCGCGCAAAGTTTGAACACTGACTCCCGCTTTGCTAAAAATACTGTTGGCGAGGCCGTTATCCTCCAAGAGTGCTTTTAATAAATGTTCACTTTCAAGCTGCTGCTGACGATTTTGTTTGGTAATCTCTGGGGTTTTGACGATGGCAGCCCAAGCTTTTTCAGTAAATTGATTGGGGTTGGTGGGTTGCATAGGAGGTTCATTTAAGACGTAATCTGTTTGTTATCTTAAAGGGTTAAGGCCTGCCTTGGATTAGGGATTATCCCCCTTCCTAGGTAGGGTTTTCGCTATGGGCAAGGTTTCCCCCGGAAGCCATTTAGGAACAGGGCGATCGCCTCCCATCGTTCTAAAGGATTCAGAATTCACCCCAATGCCGACACCACAAACCCAAAGCCTCAGGGGTGCAAGGGTTTGGCAAATAGGGCATAACGCCGCAGGGGCTGACCGTAGCGATCGCTAATCCCCTGGGAAGGATTGCGATCGCGCATTAGGGCATGAATGACCCGCTGATATCCCAAGGCTGCCGCCTGTTGATGGCAATCCCCCACCAAATAGGCCCCCAAACCCGCATAGGCCCGTCCGGGAAGCCGGGCCAGGGTTTTGAGGATGACTTGCTGAGGGGGGCGATCGCTCCAATCCTCAAAGGCGAAACAAAACCCCACCACCTCCGCCCCCACCGTAGCCAACCGCACCAACTCCGGCCGCAGCCGGGGCAAAAGGGGCTGATACAGTTGGCAAAATTCCGCCAAGCTCAGGGGGGTAAACCGGGGGGCAGTGGCGAAGGCGGCCATGATTAGGGGATAAATGCGAGGGAGTTCTGAGCGAAGATT
>JAABSU010000067.1 GCA_011390265.1 Spirulina sp. | reverse complement strand
CCCCACTCAAGATCGTGCCGCGAAAACTCAACCCCGCCAAATCCGCGCCCGCAAGGTCGGCAGCTTGCAAACTGCGGCCTTCTGCGCCTCGATTCACCACATCCGCCACCAACGACCATTTCGCATCCACCAACGTCCCCGCCTCAAACGTCACCCCCCGCAAATTCACTAACTCTAAATCCGTTCCCCGCAGATCCGTATTGCCAAACCGGACATTTTCAAAATTTGCCCCCCGTAAATCCGCCCCCCGTAGATCAGAATTGCGAATATCCGCCCCCGTAAAGTTTGCTTGAGTTAAATCGCTCTGATTGAAATCCACATACTGTAGAGCCGCTTCGGGCCATTGGGATTCCGGCAGAATCGCCCCTTGAAAATTGACGATAAATAAATAGGCCCCGGAAAAATCCACCCGGCTTAAATCCGACCCCACAAAATTAACCCCTTCAAACCGCCCCCCACTCAAATCCGCCCCCACTAAATCCCGCCCCAACAGCCGCTCATTCACCACCTCCCAGATCAGCAATGCTTTGCTATCGAGTACCGTCTCGCTGCTGATTTGTGTGCCTTTTAAATTGGTGCGAAAGAGGTTGGTTTGGCCGAGATGGGTGCCTTGGAGATTGGCATTTTTTAAGGTGGCTTGGTTCAAGTTAGCCTCTACTAAGTTCGCGCCGGTTAAATTGGCGGCTTCTAAATTGGCGTTGGTGAAATTGGCCAGGGGGAAATTAGCCCGGGTCAGGTTTGCGCCTTTGAGTGTGGCGTTTGTCCAGTTGGTTTCCGGTGCTTCCAATTCTCGTAAATTGCCGCCGGTCAGATTCACCCGCTCAAGATCAGCCCCTACCACATTGGCATTTTCTAGATCTGCACGGTACATATAAACCCCCGGCAATTGAGCCGCTCGCAGGTCAGACCCTTTCAAATTCGCCGCCCCTAAATTGGCATTGCGAAAATCCGCCCCTTGGAGGTTGGCCCCTAAAAAGTTGGCCCCTTCCAGTTTCGTGCCTTTAAAATCCGCTTGGCGCAATTCGGCATCTTCCATATCGCCCCCCCGTAAATCTCGCCCACCCAAGGGCGCACCGCGCAAATCACAGGCAATACAAACCTTCGTTTCGATCAGTTGGGCCAGGTGACGACGGCTATAGGCCTGGCTGGGGTGGGCGGTGAGGGTGAGGGTGAGTAGGGTGCAGAGTAGGGCGAGGGCGAGGTAACGCATGGAGGGGTTGGGGAGTTAGGGCCAATGCTGAGGAACCAAGGCTTAATAGAGGGTGGGGGGCAATTCCGAGGGGGGTGGGGTATTGCGACCGGGAGGGACGGGGGAACTACTGGGGGGACTGGGGAGGGGTGGGGCTTTATCGGTGGGGGGTGCTGGGGGTGCTGGAGGGGGCTGACCTGGGACTGGCAGGGGTGCGACGGGTGGAGCGATCGGGGCCGGGGCCGCCGGAGCCGGAACAGCATCAGCCGCTGCTGGGAGCCGCAACACTTTTTCGATCGCCACCGTCCGACTCACTTCATTCCCGGCACTATCCCGCGCTTGGAGGGTAATCAGATCAACCCCCGGCTCCCGACTGAGGGGATAGGAGATCGCCCCAACGGTGGGCACAGTCCCAGGGGAGGGCAACAACTCCACCACTACATCGTCGCTGCCCATCACCTGCCAGGCAATGGTGAGTAACGTTGGCATCCCGCTCTCAAGCACCAAGACATACTTGGGCAGGGCTTCTTGATCGTTAATCGTAAAGGAGACGATTTCAATGGGGGCAGCAATGATTTTGATCGGATCGGTGACGGTGGGTTCCGGGGGATCTGTGGGGGGTTGGGTGGGAATGACCGTGAGTTCAAAGGTGTAGGTTCCCGGTGTGCGCAGATTGGTGGGGACAGCACTGCACACCAGTTCCGGCGTGGGGGGGGTGGCCTCCGGGGCCGTGGTGGTACGGGTGCGGTTAGGGGTGGTGAAGCCACAATACTCGCTGAGTTCAAGGGGGATGCCCTCCCGAAAGTTGTAGGTGATCACATCGGTGACGGGTAGCCCTTCGGCATCGCGGCCCACTAGGCGCAGTTCTTGAATATGGCGGGGGGCGGCGATCGCCCAATCCAATAAAATCCCCTCAAAGGTGGCTGGCTCTGGGGGCCGGTCAGGGTTGAGCACATCGGGATTAATCACAACGCGGGGGTCGCCGTCTTCCTCCGCTGGCGGTTGGAGGCTAAAGACCGGGGCATTGAAGACTAGGGGCTGTTCCTCCTCCTCTGGGGTGGCTCCATCGTTGGCTGCCTCAGATTCCTCAGGGGTGGGGGGAGTTGTCGCTGGGGCTGCTAGGGCGTTGTAGGTGCTTTGGGTGGCGGCAAACTGGCGGACGGTGGGGATGGGAATGCCTGTAATCCGCACCAGATTCGTTTCTTGGCGGGCAACTTCCAGCCGGGTGCGCCAAATCCGCCGCAATAGGCCGCGATTCGATGACGGGATGGGGGTGGTGATCAATTCAAAGCGATAGTCTCCCGGTTGGCGAGCGTCGGTGGGGACATTGACGCAGCGCAAGATTATTTCTAGGGTGCAGTAGGGGGCGAGGCTCTCGGGAATCCCTTCGTTAAATTCATAGATGACCGGCCGACTGAGAACCAAACCTTCCGGGGAAATGCCCTGGACTTGAATCGTCATCAACCGCTCTGGATAGGCAATTTGCCAACTGAGGCGGACGGCTTGATTGTCTTCCTCGTTGTAGTAGTGGCGTTGGGGGTAAAATTCGAGGATTTCGGGCGATCGCGGCGGCCGGGGCAGCATCAGCCACAGGGCAAACAGTAACGTGCCAATGAACCCCAAGGCGGTTAAAAACAACAATAAAAATTGCCACCAAGGCCGCCCATCCCACACCATCGAGCCAGGAAACCGCTGGACTAAGAGGGGCCGGTTATCCAGGTCTGTCAGTTCAAGGGCAAACTCGATCACCCGACCGTAGAAGGGCTGTTTCCACCGCTGTTTGGGTTCAACTTCGAGGGCGATCGCCGCCGTCCCCCCCGGCGGTAAAAACACCTGTTCTGGAGTGAGGGTAAAGGTGCAAATATCCCCATCCTTGGCACTGCTCACCTCGGCTTTAACGCTGCGATCGGTGTTGCCCTCATTGCTGAGGAACAGCGTGTATTGACCATTGACCTTGTTAATATTGCCCACAATCACCACCAATTCCGTGGTGAGCAAATACACCGGCAACACCCGCAGATAAACCACATCCAGCAACGCCAGATCGGGATTATTGGCGGAACGGAGGTAGAGGGTCGGGGTATATACCCCTGCTTTGGTGTGGAACGGCGGCACAATGATCAGGCGAATTTCCCCCTGATCCCCAGGGTTCAATTCCAGGCTGTGCTCCGGCGTGAGGATGCCCCCAGCGGCAAAACCCTCAGGATAAAAAATCCTCATCCAGTCAGGATCTAAATCAGGACAGGCAAGGCGGAACCGATCCACCCGCTCGGAGCGGTTATAGACGCTGACCACCAACTCTAAAGCTTGACCCGGTTGCAGGGGGGCGGGTTGGGCGGCGGTGGTGGGCGGCGCGAGGACAAAGGTGGGATCGCTGGCGAGATGGCTCTCCTGAACGTAGGGCTGTACCTGAATCTGACCATCGATGAGGATCGGCGTGTCTTCGGGGTAGTGATCCGGCGCATCAATCACCAGGGTATAGCGGTAATAACCCGGCGCAGTGTTGAGGGGCAATTGAAAGGTGAAAACCACCTCATTGCTCTGTTGCTCCCCCAGGGCCAGGCGCTGATCAGGCTGGGCACACCATTGGCGCACCGGCTGCGATCGCTCATCGATCATGACATTCACCAGGGAGGCCAGGCCCCCTTGATTGATGATCGTCAGGCTCAACATGCAAGTATTGCCCGCCATGGCCAACAGATCACCAGCGGGGTTGAGGATAATACCAAAGGGGCCACCAATGCGATTCACGTGATTCCGCCGTGTTGTCGTAAGTTCTTCCTGACTCATCATTCCCCCGGGTTTGAGGTTTGATGGGGGGGAGTACAGCCCACCGGTGGGGGGCTGACGGTATTGACCCGGACTTGGGTATCTTCAGCACCACTGGCAATGATCAATTGATTCCGGACGTACTTTGCGGTCACACTGCGGATCGGTGGCTGAATTTTGAGTCCCCAGAAGGGATTCCCCTGGCGATAGCTCCGGGTTTTAGTAATGGGCACGCCGTCGGGGTAGCGACTGGCCCTTGTGCCATTGGCATTGAGGGGCCAGAGTTTCACCTGACCATCATTGCCACCGCTGACGAGATAACAACCATCATGGCTGAAGGCTAGACTTTGCACCGGTTCCCCGCCGTGACCTTCGGGCCATTGGTCGATAATCTCACAATCCCGCCCGCCCGCGCGACCGGCAACAATATCCGGTAGGCAAGTGGTGACATCCCAGATCGTGATCCAGCCTTGGTTATCTCCGGTGGTGAGGATATGCGATCGCAACTCGGGCGTGGCCACGGTGAAGATGTAGTCATCTTTGCCCCCGGCTCGGAAGGGGAGGACGGTACGATCATCGGTCTCCAAGTTCCAAAACACCAATTGGTTATAGCGACCGGCCACCGCTAACACCGTTTCATCTCGATCCACAAAGTCGAGGCTATAGACCGCAAAGTCAAAGGATTGCGATCGCTCCGGCTCCCGCGCCCCCGGCGTTAACTGGGCTAAATCATCTAAATCATGATCCACATTCCACTCCAACACCAAGCCACTGCCATGGCCGCTGTAGAGGCGGACGGCATCTTGGCGATAGCGCAGCGCTAACACTCGATCATCCTTGCGATAGAAAAAACTATCCAATTGCTCCTGATCCAGGAGCAGACTCCACACTTGAATATCACCATTTTCCAAGCCCGCCACCACTTGGTTGTTATCCACCGGGCGATAGGCCACTGCCCGCACGGCTTTGCCCGCTTTGCCCACAATCCCCATATCCTGACGCAGCCAGGGAATATCAAAGGCTTCCGCTCGCCACACCCGCACATCTTGATCCGTTGAGCCGCTGATCACCTTCGTCGCCAAACCATCCAGAGCCACGGAGTTCACCACATTTTTGTGGCCATAGTTGGGATTATCGGGATTGAGCCAAGAGATGGCCCAGAGGAAATAGATCAACAAGGGTATGGCCCCCAATGCCGTCCAGAGGGGCAGGATGGGGGCGAGGCGGAGCTTGAGGAGATGCTGGCCGGGTTGGGCATTGCCGAGGCGTTGATCCGAGGGCACCGCGCCAATTTCGAGGTTGGGCGATCGCCCCCCAAACCAAGGCCGACGACCCTTAACGCCGAGGACAATGGTTGCCGTTTCCCCCGGATTGAGCGCGACGTTTTCCGGGGTCATCGTGCAGGTAATGCCCTTGCCATCCTGGGGGTTGCGCCATTCCACCTCAAGGTTTTGGGGTAAATTACTGCGGTTCTCAAACTGGAGTTCATAACGCACGGGCGGCGCATACCACCCCGGCAACCAGCCCCATTTGTGGGGGATCCGCTGCCGGTTTGGTGTGGCTTGGAAGTTAAGCCGGCCGGCGGGGCTGATTTCTAAACTGGCCTGGGCTTCCGTGGGGGGGCCTTGGCTATGGGTGGCGATAATCGTGAAGGGATAGCGTTGGCTCAGGGTTTGGGTGATGTCCGGGAGTTGGCAGACAAAAGCCACTTCCATTTCTTGGCCGGGGCCAATCTCAAGACGACGCTCACTGCCTTGGAGCAGCCAACCGGCATTAAACCCCTGGAGCCGTAACAGGGAAGAAGTAGGGAGTTGGCTGGGGTTGTAGACATTAAAGGGGATTTCCACAGGTTCCCCCGGACTGGCGCGGAATTCGGTGATCGGCAGACGCAGTTGGAGCGGGATGGGGATTTGCCCCTGCTGTACCTGCACCTGAATCACTTCCCGGTCTTCGTCCGCCAATTCCAGGGAAAAGACCCGCACCGTCATGTTCATCAACCCCATAAACCCAGGGACGGGACTATCTAAAAGCTGGACTTGAAATTGGGTGGCATCGCCAGGGGGAATTTTGGCGCTCACTTCGGGGGCGATCGCATACCAATCCCGTTGGCGCACGGGGTTGGCTCCGGCGGCTTGGACTTCCACCTGAAACCCAGCAAAGCGATCGCTCAGATTGACCACCACCACCTCAAACCCCACCGGAGAGCCGCCGGGCTTAAACACAATTTCTTTGGGAATAATTTGGGTATTAATGAAATTTTCAGCCATGATGATTGACAACGACTCCTATGATCCTGAAAGTCCAAACAACCGACTCATCCGCCCGCGAATCCAGAGCAGGGGATTTTCTGTAAATTGAGCCGCTTCCGCTGCATCAGCCATGAGCAAATCCTGGCGAGACTCCAATTCCGCTTGGTGGACATGGAGGGCTTGGGCAATGTGTTCACCAATGTCTTGATGTTGTTGCAGCAGAAAACGCAATCCCTCTTGATCGAGAATAAAAAAGGTGGTTTGCATCGTGGTGCGGACGGTGGCGGTGCGGGAAATTCCCAGCAGGAGGGAAAGTTCTCCAAAAAAGGTGCCGGATTTTAAGGTGGTGAGGAATTTATCGATTTTTTCCACATAGATTTCCACTTCGCCATTGAGGATGACAAAGAAAGAATCCCCCGACTCTTCCTCACGAAACACGATGGTTTGGCCCGGCAAGGTGCGGCGGTAGCCCCGCTCAATCAAGGCCTGGATGTCGCGATCGCTAAGGATTTGGAAGTAGGGAACGTTACGCAGCAATGCAGGGAGGTCTACGGTGGCATTTTCCGCAAATGCCGCCCGCAGTTGGCGCGATCGCCCCACCAATTCCTGAATCATCGCCACACTATAACCTCTCTTTTGGGCCTGGCTTTGGCGTTTGGCTTGGGCCATTTCCGCCTCCAGTTGCCCCATCTGTTCCTTAAGGCTGGCTTGACTAGCGGAAATCACCGTTCCCATGCGTTGAAACACCTGGGTGAGGGTTCCCAGTTCGTCCCGCCGTCGGGCGATGCTGTCGAGGGTGAAGGCTTGGAAGCGGTTATTTTCAATGGCGATCGCCGCATTATTGAGGCTTTCAATGGGGCGGACAATCCAGCGAGCCACCCCTAGCCCGATGGCAATGGCGGCAATGGAGAGGAAGAACCCCACCCAAGCCGTGGAGTGGATATTGGCCATAATAATTTTTTGAAAATCCGTCTCCGGAATCACCACCACCAGCACCCAATCCAATCCATAGCTATCTTGGAAAGCCTCCACCCCCACAAACTGCCGCACCCCATCAACATTCAACGTCAAAAAATCTTCTGTTCCGACATTCTCCCAACTGCCCTCGTAATGGTCGAGTAATCGGCTCATCAAAGCCCCATGGGCAGGGTTTGCCAGATCTGTAGCCATCACCCGCGCCAACCCATCCCCCTCCGGAACCGCCATCGGCTCCTCGGTGGACGTGGCAATCACTGCCCCATCCCGCTCCAGGATAAAAGCATCCCCGGAAGGACTGACATCTAACTCTTGGAGAAAGTTTTGCAAGTCCGTCAGGGCCACATCAATCCCAAACACCGCAAAGACGGAACCATCGGCGCGATAAAGCCCTTCAGCGGCGGTGATCCCTAATTCTTGGGTGGAGGCGTAGGGATAAACTGGACTCCAGGTACTCTGTGGCTGATCTAATGCCACAACCTTTTGATACCAAGGCCGCTCGCGGGGGTCGTAAAGACTACTCTCAATCACATTCCCCGGCTGGCCCTGGGCATTGAGGTCGTAGATGAGCCGCATCGGGGCAGTGGTTTGATCCCGTCGCTCCAGGGTGGGCTGGCCATCCCGTTCAAGAATGCCTAAAAAATCCCCCGCTGGTGTGCCGAAGTAGATATTATTCACCAGCCCTGCCTTTTGGCTCAATTCCCACAGGGATTGGGTCATGGCGGGGGTATCATTCAAATCCTCTTCGACATAGCCGACAATGAACGATCGCAATTGCATTTGTGGTCGAGCCAGCACTGCCCCAACGTACTGATAAATGGAGCGGGTCGCACCTTGGCTAATATCCACCGCGAGGGTTTGGACGGAACGACGACCATTGCTGTAGGAGAAGAAACCACTCAAGGCGACGGTGGCCAAGATGGGGGTGACAATTAAAACCGGTAGGGTATGGCGGATGGAAAAAGAGGGCATGGGGGTCTGCGTCCGAAAATTGACCTAATAGCAGTGGCATCATAAGGAGGGGGCTGCTTATACCGGTGGACTGGGTTGTTGGCATTGCATCAGTTGTTGGCGTTGCCCGGCAAAATCCAGGAGGTTGATTCCCAGTTCTTGAGCGGCGCGGAGGGTGGGAGTGCCTAGGGGAAAGGGGCGATCGCCCCACCAGGCCGAACTCAAGGGGCCAAAAATCAACACCAACGCCCCCGCTACGGCAATCAACACCGCCTCACCCTCGATCATCGGCAGGAGCGCGAGGCTAAAGGGATCACGGCGCAGGGGATGGGGGCTGTGGGGGATGGCGACGAGGGGGGCTTGGAACTGAGTCGCCAAAGCCATCAGATCGGGATGGGCCAGGGGGATTCTGGCCAAGATTTGCCCTTGGATGGCGCGAAACTCTGAGGCTAGATCACTGCGGACGCTGGTGAGGTTGGGATCCTGTTCGGCAGCGGCGATCGCCCGCTGCAAATCCCGATAAATCCCCAACAATTCCGCCAATTCCGGCCCAGGGGTAGTGATCTCTACGGCGATCGTCCCCCCCGCCTCCCAATGACGGGCTAAGGCCCCTAAGGCCCCCTCACTGAAAGGGGGTGGATTCTGGCTATAGAGCAGATCGCAACCCGCCAACGCCTCGCCGCCCCAATCCAACCCTAAGGCCGTTGCTTCTGCCCCAAGACCGGGATGCAGATTAGGGATGACGGAGATTAAATCCTGCCAGGCCCTGAACAGGGCGACATCTTCCCCCCAGCAGCCAATGCGCAGGAAGTTTTGGGGGCGCGATCGCACCCTCGGCCGGTGGAGCAAATTCGGCTCCCCCACCCCCGGATTGAACACCTCTAAGGCGTTGCGTAGCTCCACCTTCTGACCCGTGGGGGGGAGCAAAACCCGGCAGAGTTCGAGATCCAGCCCCTGCGGTGGGGTGTTTTTTTCGTCAATGCGGAAGGTTTCCTGAATCACCGGCAGCTCAGATCTGCGGGTGAGGGTATCGGGATCCACATGGCGAATCACTAAGTAAATCCACAGGGGTTCACGGCTAAAATTCTCCGAAGCCAACCGAAAAGACATCGGCTCCGTCACAACAATAAAATTGCCCTGGGGATCAATGGCCATCCCCGGCTGAATTTCGACCCAGCGACCATCCTGATACTGCGATCGCACATCCGTGGGCGGCGGCATCACCCGCACCCCTAAGCCCTGGACAATGCCCCCTCCGTAGAGGGCTTGGTATTGAAAACCCTGGCGTTGACGGTGGTACTGATGAGCCAATTGCCACCGCTCGGCATTCATCAGCAAGCCATCGGTGACTTGCAACCGTTGAAAAGGTTTTAAAGGAGGAGGAGACCAATGCGACATCAGCCGTTCATCCCCCTCAATCCGCCATCACCATGCGACATTACCACTGGTAGACTCATATTCGTCCGTAATCTCACTTATGTATAACTCATAACTACAGAATGCTGGTTTTTCTTGCTCAATCACCTGACGCACCAAGCCAGGATCGACCGTCAGATCAGGCGGTGGGCGCAATTGCACCAAAAAATGGTAAGCCTGTCCACCCCCCATAATCGCCTCCCGGCCCAAGCGCGTTTCTCCACAGACAAAACCCCTCCCCCCCAACTCAGTAATTTCAATGGGGGGGTGATCTCCTTCCTCCAGCGATAAATCTGTAAATAGATGAATGGCATAGCGCAGTCCCCGTTTTGTACCCCGCCAGCGATACAGTTGCAAGGCCCCCGCGATCAGTTGGCGTTGCTTGGCTAAACTCAGACTTGAGGTGAGGGGCCAGCCCACCCAATGGGCTAAAAACGGCAGCATTGCATCGGGGGCAGTGCGGGGATCAAGATAGGCCCAAAAACTATTTAGCATCTGAACGTTCGGTTCAAAGGCTTGTTCAAAAATCTTTAAGAATCGCCCGACAAAATCCACATCCCGATAGAGACTGGGGACAAAATTGAGGTAAAGACTCCGGGGGCGAATCAACAATTGAAACTCGGCGGTCTGTTCGTAGGTCTGGGTGGTGGTTGTGGTGCTGTAGCTTACCGTGAATTGGCCCTGATAGTCCAATTGCAGCGGTTGACCCGGCCTTGTGCCTCCAGGGGATTCAAAAAAATCCGGGGCAATGTGGAAATACAAAACCAATTCTAAGCGGCCATGGCCCGGAAGTTGATGCCCTTCCCCCCCCACTTGACACCATTGGGGCGGAAAGTCGCCCTGGGTTTGCCATTCAATGGTGATCGAGTCAGGGGTTTGGTTTTGCAACTGCACCAAGAGTTCACTGGGTTCGCCGGGATAGATGACCAGGTTACAGCCTTGGGGTGTTTGGGATGGGGTGGCGGTCTTGCCCATCAGGGCAACCTCTGTGTTGCTCTGCCCAATCCGCTGATAACGACCTTCTGGCAGGCTCATGGCTGTCAGTTGGATCTGAATCGGGAAGGTGTCGGTTTGGGTCATGATGGCTCACTAGGAGTTAGGGGAGTGAGGAGTGGGAAGTGGGAAGGAAGTTGCTCTCTGCTCACTCCGCTTTTCTCACTTCTAAATAATGTTGATGACATGGCTAGAGCGGAGGATGTCGTCGCGCCAGGAACAAATTAGCCCGAGGGGGCCGGGATCAATTTGGGGATCTTGGGGCAGGGTGCGGAGCCAATCGCCATCGCGGCGCTCTAGTTTGAAGAGTTGTAATGTGCCGAGATAGCGCACGCCTTCCTGACCCTGAAAACGGGTGATGATATCCGAGGCATAGACGGGCCGGCCAAATTCCCAGCCGCGCCCCGATTGGCCGCCGGTAATCGGGTTGAGGAATGCGTAGAGTTGGGTTTCGAGGTGTTGGCGGATCTGTTGGCGGGCGATGGGGTCGCGGTATTCCGGCTCTAGGGCCACCTCCACCTGCACCCCCACCCCCACATAGTTGGGTTCGCAACAGCGGACTTCTACGCCGATTAACCGCCGCTCATCTAGGTAGCCGAGGACGGATTCAATGAGGAAGGGGGTGAGGCTGAGTTGTTCGGGGGCAGTGCCGTTTTGGGCGATCGCCCCTGCGTCAATATCCGGCACCAGCACTAACTGCACTGTTCCGGCATCTTCTTTGCGAATCGTCGATAAACAGCGGGCCCGGGCGATCGCCCCCTGTCCTGCTTGCAGGGCAAGGGTTTCAAAATCTTCCGTGGTGACGGCGCGATCGCGGGTGCGCAACAACTTCGGCACGCGCAGCACCGCCCCCTCCAACGTCTCCCCATCGGCCCCATCCCGAGCGGGGGTGTGGTTCGTCACCTGGGCAACGTAGGGAACTGCTGACTTCACAATCCGGATCGTCTCCCGCTTGACATTGCCCCGTTGGCCGCCGCCGGTACGGTAGGCCACCATCGTCAGCATTGAGCCACGGGGGGGAACTGCGCCATATTGCTGTTCTCCTTGGCGGGGGGCGGCGGCCAGGGTTGTGCCCGCAGCGGCGTTCAGCGCCAGGGGTTGTCGCCATTGGCTGGTTTGGGCTAGGAGTTGCCCTGGTTCCTGAACGAGGGGGCCAAATTGAATATCGCCGGTGCGAGAATCGAGGGTGTAATGGAGATCTCCCGGCCCAGAATCGGCAAAATCCGCCACCTCCTGCCAAATTTGCGGCAAGCTCCCCGGCGGTGTCACCCGGAGATATTCCCCTTCGCGGCGGGGCAAAATCGGTGCGCCCATCAGTGTGAATTTTTGCCCCGGCAAGCCGTCACTTTCCCCCAAAATTTCATGGGTAATCCGGGCGGATTGGGTGGCGGTGGTGGTTCCCCCCAGGGAACGACAGGCGAGGCCGACAATGCGGGGGGTGTTTAAGTAGCCCGGCTGCTGGGCCGCCTGCCGCTCATAGACACAGCGCACCCACCGCCCTTGATAGGTTCCGAAGGTTTCCACGGGCCAAGCCTGGGGACAGTGGAGGACGACATCTTCTCCCTGGAGGGGGTTGCCCCCGTTGCGGGTGACTTCACTAAAGCTAAACCCTTCGGTGTGGTCGTCTGCTTCCCGCAGCAGCATGGGAACCCAACGGTTGCCAGTCCAAGCCTGCCAATGGCGGGGGGGGTGTTCGGGGTTAATCCCTGTGGCGGTGGCGGCTTCCCCTCGGAAGGTGACGGCGATGACGTTGCCGGCGATCGCCTCCCGGCCATCAAACACCAAATAAAAACAATTTCCCTCCTCCGGCTGCGGTTCATAGAGGCTCAATTCCAGCCCTTCCCATTCCCCCGTCGGCAACATTGTCCAAGTCCCACTGAGGCGATCGCGCAAAATTTGCGGCCGGTCTTCCACCGCCGTGGCCGTGAGTAAGTGACGCAGGCGCGGCACACCAACGGTTAAGGCCGCATCGGTGCTAAATACCACCGCCTCCTCCGTGTCTGTGCGTACCGTTGCCACCTCCACCCCAGCGGCGATCGTATAGGGTTCCGGTAAAGAAGCACTGAGATAAAACGTCACATCGGTTTGGGCCGGGCGGGGGGCCTGCAAGCGAATCCCCAACAATTCTAAAAACGTAATGTAATGGCGTTCCGGCACCTGGTTAAACCGCATCAGCATCTGATCCGTCAGCCAGGCAAACAATTCCACCATCGTGATCCCCGGATCACTGGGGTTTAAATTCGTCCATTCTGGGCAGTAGCGGGGAATCCGTAACAGGCACTCCTGCACCAGATCCTCAAAGGTGCGGTCATCCAGGTTCGATTTAGGCAGATTGGGCAGAAAATCAAATTCCATGGCGAGGGCGGGGCTTTAGTTGGGGGGGAGAAGATAGAAGGGATAGACGAGACTGCGGGAATCGTGGCTATCCTTCAGGTGGTATCGGATCGTGATATCGAGGCGGCCCCGTAATGGGTCTGGCTCGGTGAACACGCCATCGAGTTCAATGCGCGGTTCCCACTGGCGCACCGCCTCCTCCACATAAAGCCGCGTTAACAGCAGGGTTTGGCTATTCATGGGCGCAAACACCAACTCCGAGAGCCGTGACCCAAAGTTCGGACGATACACCCGCTCCCCTAACCGGGTGGTCAGGATCAAATAGATGGATTCGGCAATGTTGTGGTGTTGATCACTGAGTTGGATATTGCCCTGGACATTGCAGTGCAGGGGAAAAGCGGGGCTAGAGCCAACGAGGTTGGGGGGGTTAGACATGGGTCGCGGCTGGGGGGAGCTTTTACTGTAACGAAGGGTCAAGAATTTCTCTACTCGCCAAAAGTCGAGTTTTTCCCCCCAAAGGGCGATCGCCCCCAAAGTGTTACAGAATTTGAAGCTTCTTGACTATTTTTCAAGAGTGATCAAAGAGCTAGGGTACACTATGCCTTGAGTCACAGGCAGAAATAGCCTGGGGCACTGTCTGAGCTAACCGCTTCTGGCAGTGGGCGAGAATGCCGCCCTTTCCGTTCCGGTGACAGGATCGGGAACCGGCCGTTACGGGTTTAGGCCTGAGGCGATCGGTTGCGTTCAGTCAAAATCAAACCATAACAAACAGAACACTCGCTAAGGAGTCGATCCCTTAATGTCTCATAGCGTAAAAATTTACGACACCTGCATCGGCTGCACCCAGTGTGTCCGTGCCTGCCCCCTAGACGTACTCGAAATGGTGCCTTGGGACGGCTGCAAAGCCTCTCAGATCGCATCATCGCCGCGTACCGAGGATTGCATCGGCTGCAAACGTTGCGAAACGGCTTGCCCCACCGACTTCCTCAGCGTTCGAGTGTATCTAGGAGCCGAAACCACCCGCAGCATGGGCTTGGCCTACTAAGCCCCTGTTTTCGAGGTTTCCTGGTTCGGAGGGTAGAAATCGCGTTTTTGTGAGCGTGGTTGCTGCCCTCTTTTGCTATGCCATCCCCCCAAGCTGTGGGGGCGATTTTCCCCGTTCAGTCTGGGGTTGAAATCGCTGTGCCAAGCCTTTGATAATTGCCAAAATCTGATCTAGATCGCGATCGCGCCGCAGACTAAATTCATCAGAAAATTGATACCAGGGGCCCTGAGCATCCCGAATCAGTTTCACAAAAATAAAATGACCGCCATTGGTAACGCACCCAAAGAGGGGCCGTTCCTGGACGGGGGCGGCGAGGAGATAGGCGAGGATTTGGGGTATCCCCACTTCGAGGGAAAAACTGGCCCGCTTCGATTCAATCGCCAATACCCACAATTGATCCTGCAACACCAAAATATCCAACCGTCCCCGCAGGGTGAGATCCTGATCGGCTAACGTCACCGTCACCGATGGCTCTGTGGTGGTATAGAAGGGGGGGAGATAAAACCCCGCTAAATCCAACAGGGGGGAAACGACGACCATTTTGACCAGATCTTCAAGGAGCGATCGCATCACTAAATGCAAATAATTCGCCTTGATTCGCGCTAACTGTTGGGCTTCTTGGGGGGTAATCGGGGGCAGATTCTCCTGCCATTCGGGGAAAAAATCCCCATCGCTGCTAGCCTGCAAACCAAAATGTTGGGTGAGATCATAAAGCGTCACCTGCTCCGCCTGTAGAACTGCCATGATTCCCTCCCCGCTCATCGAAACATTGAGTCTATTCTAAGCTCTCCCTCGTTCCCGCGATCGCCATCGGCCCCATCCTGGCCAACAGGGGAATCTCTGAGTACAATATTCTTGACCGTCTCACCGCTAAACCCACCATCGATACGATCTACGGCAACCTCCAAGGCCTCAAACCCAACCAACTCAAACAACTCGGGCGACTCTATCAGCAACGGCTTCCCCAAGACCGTCTCGCCACCACCGAGTTCGCCCAACGGCTTGCGGCCATTAGTACCGACCTCAAACAACCCCTTTGCACCTATATTAACCGCCGGGGCCAGGTGATCCGCGTCGGCATTGGCTTCCCCCATCAAACCCAAATCCCCCCCCTGGAATTGCCCCGCTACGGTGCAAAACGCCTCTGTGGGATTCGCTGCATTGCCACCAATGGCCCCGGCACATTTCCCAGTGAGGCCCACCTCACCGCCATGGTGTTACAGCGGTTGGATGCTTTGATGATGCTGACATTGACGGGGCAGGGGTTTGAGCGGCGGGGTGGGGGGGCGACGGGTTATGTGGATGTGGCCTACTTGGCCCATTTATTGCCCCAGGGTGCCGATTCCCCCTGGTCTTTATCCCCCGCCATCGATTTGGATGCCCTGGTGGAGCAGGATTTTTTGGCCCTGGTAGAAGGGTTAGAAACGGAGTTTGAGCGGGATTTCACTGGCCAAGATGTGGATCAGGATCACGATCGCATCATTCTGATCGGCCTCGATACCGGGGCGCAAAAGGGCCAAGGCATTACCGATCGCCTTCAGGAATTGAGCCGCCTCGTGGATACTGCTGGGGGGGAGGTGTTGGAGACGGTGATCCAGAAGCGATCGCGCCCTCACCCCCAAACCGTGGTGGGAGCGGGGAAGGTGCAGGATATTGCCATGGCGGCCCAAACCTTGGGGGCGAATTTAATCGTGTTTGATCGGGATCTGTCTCCTGCCCAAACCCGCAATTTAGAGCAGCGCATTGGTTTGCGCGTCGTGGATCGCACGGAAGTGATCCTCGATATTTTCGCCCAGCGGGCCCAATCCCAAGCCGGGAAATTGCAAGTGGAGTTAGCCCAGTTGGCCTATCAACTGCCTCGGCTCACGGGTCGCGGTCAAGCGATGTCGCGGCTAGGGGGGGGGATCGGGACGCGGGGGCCAGGGGAAACGAAGCTGGAAACGGAGCGGCGCACGATTCAACGCCGCCTCAACCGTTTACAAAAGGAGGTGAACGAACTCCAGTCCCATCGTTCCCGGATGCGCCAACAGCGGCAAAAGCAGGAGGTGCCGACGGTGGCGATCGTCGGTTACACGAACGCGGGGAAATCGACGCTGATCAACGCCCTCACCAATGCGACGGTCTACACTGCTGATCAACTGTTTGCCACCCTCGACCCCACGACGCGCCGCCTCGTCATCGACAACGAAGACGGCACACGGGAAATGCTCCTGCTCACGGATACGGTCGGCTTTATCCATGAATTACCCCCGGCGCTGATTGATGCTTTTCGGGCGACATTGGAGGAGGTGACGGAGGCGGATGGGTTGCTCCATGTGGTGGATCTGTCCCATCCGGCTTGGCAGAGTCAGATTAAGGCGGTGGAGGGGATTATTGGGGAGATGGAAATCACGCCGGGGCCGACGTTGTTGGCGTTTAATAAGTTGGATCAGGTGGAGAGTGAAACGCTGGAATTGGCGAAAAGTCTCTATCCGGATGCGGTCTATGTGGCGGCCCGGGAGCGCATTGGTTTTGAGACGTTGCGCCAACGGTTGTTGGCGTTGGTGTAGGGGGCGGGATCGCTCCCTCACCACCCCCCCACGTTTGTCATATTGTTCTTCTGGGTCTATGGAATAAAATGGGTTGAGATTGTAGTCTTCTCACATAAACATTCCCCTAAAAATCATGGCGGATCAAGAGAAACAAATGGGATGGATTGGGATTGGTGGCTTGTTGTTGGGGGCGTTGACGTTGGGTTGGACAATGTATTCGGGGCGAGTGCCGTTACAGGTTTCGCCTCAGAGTCAGTTTATTTGTGCGTTACGACCTGATCCGAATTCTGAGACGGGTCAGCAGGTTTGGACGGTGTTGTATGAAAGGCCGGACAAGCCGTCGAAGGAGTGGCTATACATGGTGGAGGAGATGGGCGACGATTGGAATACAGACGTTCGTTGTTTTAATATTGCTAATCGCATGAATACTTATAATGATGCGGGGTTATTGTCGTTTGACTATCGTCCGGATGCGAATACGCCGGGGCAGTGGGTGATTTGTGCGCGGACGAAGATGTCGCAAGATTGTCCGTTGGTGGTGACGCTTGTGCCGGGGGATGAGACGGAGGCAATGGCGGCGTTGCAGCGGGTGGCGGGGGCGTTGATGCCGGGGAATCCGGGGAGTTATCAAAGTTCGGCGGAGATTACGCTGGAGCAACCGGCGAGTATTCCGTTAACGGGTTTGTTAGCGGAGGATTGATATGGAATCTGGTCAGGCAAAACCCAAGATTTTTGGGGATGAGTTTGCTGAACCCTGATCCGCCAAGAACTGAAGTTCTTGGCTCATAGCGAAAGTGGGCTGAAGCCCACTCTGGAACCCGTTTTAACGGGTTTTCGCTATGAGGCGGG
>JAABSU010000066.1 GCA_011390265.1 Spirulina sp. | reverse complement strand
AAGAGGGGTTCGGCTTCTGCGGATCTTCCCATATCCCGATACAGTGCTGCCAGACCATTGAGGCTGTTGGCAGTGTCGGGATGGTTGGCTCCCAGTTCTTGCTCATAGATGGACAAGGCCCGTTGGTAGAGGGGTTCGGCTTCTGCGGATCTTCCCATATCCCCATACAGTGCTGCCAGATTGTTGAGGCTGGTAGCGGTGTTGGGATGGTTGGCTCCCAGTTCTTGCTCTTGGATCGCCAAAGCACGTTGGAGGAGGGGTTCGGCTTCTGCGTATCTTCCCATCACCCAAGACAGGTGTGCCAGACCATTGAGGCTGTTGGCAGTGTCGGGATGGTTGGCTCCCAGTTCTTGCTCTCGGATCGTCAAAGCACGTTGGTAGAGGGGTTCGGCTTCTGCGTATCTTCCCATATCCCTATACAGTGCTGCCAGATTGTTGAGGCTGGTGGCGGTGTCGGGATGGTTGGCTCCCAGTTCCTGCTCATGGATGGACAAGGCGCGTTGCAAGAAAGGTTCGGCTTCTGCGTATCTCCCCATCACCCAATACAGTCCTGCCAGATTGTTGAGGCTGCCGGCGGTGTCGGGATGGTTGGCTCCCAGTTCTTGCTCACGGATCGCCAGAGCACGTTGATAGAGGGGTTCGGCTTCTGCGTATCTTCCCATCTCCCGATACAGTAATGCCAGATTGTTGAGGCTGATGGCGGTGTCGGAATGGTTGGCTCCCAGTTCTTGCTCTCGGATGGACAATGCTTCTTGAGCCAGGGGTAGTGCATCTTGATATTGTCCTGCTCGGTAAAGTTGAAGGAATTGTTGATTCAGTCGATTGGCTTGTGCAAGAGCAACATCTCTGGCTGTTGCGGCTTGGGTCGTGAGGCGATATTGACCCGTTGTACCCGGTTCTGCTGCAAACACACCCAAAACATATTCCCCATCAGCGGGAAACTCCAAGACCAAGCGCGAGTTCAATCCTTCCCCACCATCATCATCACTCGCGATAACTTGCGAATCCGCATCCCACACGGACAATATTGGGTCAAATCCTTCCGCAACCAAATCAATCACAACTAACTCATTTGCTCGACCTGTAACAGAATGAGTGTTGAAATATCTGCCTTCAGCTTGGCGGCTGTCGGTGGTGAGTTCCCCCTCAATGACAATCACCTCTTCTTCTGCCTGTGCCATCTGTGCAACAGGTTGCGCCTCACCCTGAACATAAACCCCCTGCCCCGACAACAAAACCCCACCCAGCAGAGCCAACCCAACCCGCTTCCACATCACGCTCCCCCCGCCCGTAAACAATACGCCCCCAACATAACGCGAAAATTCGCCTGTGGACAATGCAATCAGCTTCAGCATGGGATAGGTTAACCTCTTGAATGACCTTGTAGAGTTACAGGACGCTGAACAAACATTTTCGCAGTTTCGGCAAGATTTTTTTCGGTTGGGGTGTGGGGAACCCCCAGACGTAGGGGCTGGGTCTCCCTGCCCTCTGCTCTGCTGGGTTTCCTGGGTTTCTCGGTTTCCCTGCCCCCGCGTAACCTCAAAAACCATCTGCCCATGAATCAATTGGGTTGTTCCCTGCGAGAGAACCCTACCCCCACGTGGAACTCCATCTTACACAATCCATCCAAACCCGACCCACCCTAGCAGGGAGACCCAGCAGGGCAGGGAGACCCAGCAGGGCAGGGAGACCCAGCCCCTACGAGACCATCAAAATGAACACCTGCTAAAACAGTGGAAGAAATTCAATTTGGTCTTGATATTCATCATCAAACGAGGCTTCTGCAATCAGCAAAAGCTGTTCCAGATTTTCACCGACCCCCAACTTGGGGTTCAAAATGAAAATCCCAGGAATATGATATCCTGCGTTTAAATGATCGGTGAGATGAACAGGCATTGACTTACGATTATTGGTCACAAGAATGTAACCATTTGCCTCACACCAAAACAAAATTTCTGGATCGAGCGTACCGCGTTCCGGTGCAGTCAAATCACCCACCGCCATCACCACAATATCTAACTGAGAACGCCGAAGCTGCTGCGTGTAAAGCGGATTCACATTTTCATCAATTAAATACTTGAGCATTACTGCGTTGCCTGTGCCAACTTCTTGGCCTTCAATTGGTGTAAACGCTCTACAACAGGATGAGGATTTTTCGCCTGTTCTGCCCTCATGCGATCGCCCCACTCCAACCAATCTTTTAAATAAGCGTCTACCTGTGATTGATGCTGGAGATAATAAAGGATCGTCGCATAAACCTGCGCTAGGGTAAGTGATGGGTAAATCTCAGCAATTTCTTCAGCAGTTTTCGCCCGAAACAGATAGTCAAACAAAATCGTTTCAATACCGATCCGTGTTCCCCGAAGACGAATATCGTCTTCTGCTAAAAAATCAAAATAGTCTTCAAGATTCATATTTGATATACCTCTCAAGATCATTCACACCGAGGCGATCGCCCCTCACCCTGACCATAGCCCCCCCTGACCCAGCAGAGCCAACCCGCTGCCAAATGACGGGGAACCCCCAGACGTAGGGGCTGGGTTCCCCTGCCCTGCCCTCGGTTTCTCTACTGACCCCTTGAAAATCACTCCGGATCGTAGGTAGAAGCAATATAAAGCTCCTTGAGTTGGCTATCCGCCACACCCGCCGGAGCATCCGTGAGGAGCGATCGCGCCTGTTGGGTTTTCGGGAACGCAATCACATCCCGGATCGAATCTTCCCCCGCCAACAACATCACCAAACGGTCTAAACCGTAGGCAATCCCCCCATGGGGGGGCGTGCCATAGTCGAAGGCATCGAGGAGGAAACCGAATTTTTCCCGCGCTTCTTCATCACTTAAACCAATAGTGGCAAACACCTTTTCCTGCACATCCCGCTGATAGATGCGTAAACTGCCGCCGCCAATTTCAATGCCGTTAAAGATGACATCGTAGGCTTGGGCGCGGGCAGTGGCCAGATCCGCTAAATCCTCCGGGTGGGGAGCGGTAAAGGGGTGGTGGAGGGCTTCGAGGCGTTTCTCGTCGGCGTTGTATTCAAACATCGGGAAATCCGTCACCCACAACAGATTCACCTGATCGGGATCAATCATCCCCAACTGCGCCCCCACCACTTGCCGGAGGCGATCCAAAGATTTATTCACCGTGGCAGTATCACCGGCCCCAAAGAGTAAAAGTGTGCCGGGTTCTGCGCCGGTTTTTGTTAGTAATGCCGCCTTTTGTTCCGGGGTTAAATTATCTTTAATTGCGCCAATCGTGTCGATTTCGCCCCCTTCCCGGACGCGAATATAGGCGATGCCTTTCGCCCCGGCGATGGTGGCTTCCGTGAACAGATCGCCACCGGGTTTAATCCGCATATTGGAAATGTGATCGCCCCCTGGAATCGGCAACACTTTAATCATACCGCCACTTTTCACCGCCCCACTAAACACCTTAAAGCCGCAATCTTTCAGGGTGTCCGACACATCCACCAACTCCAATCCAAAACGGGTATCGGGGCGATCGCACCCATAGCGATCCATGGCTTCTGCATAGGTCAACCGGGGGAAAGGGCGGGGCAAGTCAACGCCTTTGACGGTTTTAAAAATATGGCAAAGCAGCGCCTCATTGAGGGCGAGGATTTCCTCCTGACCCATAAAGCTCATTTCCATATCCAACTGCGTAAATTCCGGCTGGCGATCAGCCCGCAGATCTTCATCCCGGAAACAGCGGGCAATTTGATAATAGCGATCGCACCCCGCCACCATCAGTAATTGCTTAAACAGTTGGGGCGATTGGGGCAGGGCGTACCATTCCCCCGGATTGACGCGGGAGGGAACCAGATAATCCCTTGCCCCCTCTGGGGTGGAGCGGGTCAGGATCGGCGTTTCCACCTCGATAAAATGCTCTTGATCTTCTAAAAAACGGCGCATCGCCTTAACGACGGCGTGGCGCAATTGCAGGTTTTGGGTCATGCGATCGCGCCGCAGATCCAAATAGCGATATTTCAACCGCAAATCTTCCCGCACCGTCTCATGATCACTGCTGGCCACTTGAAAAGGCAATTGTTGATGGACGGCGTTAAGCAGTTCGATGTGATCGGCGTAGATTTCGATTTCCCCCGTGGGCAGTTTGGGGTTGAGGGAATCGGCGGGCCGGCCGCTCACCCGGCCGGTAATGCGCACCACATATTCATTGCGGAGCTTTTCCGCATCGCTATAGGAAGCGGGGGTACGTTCGGGGTCGCTGACGATCTGCACCACACCGGAGCGATCGCGCAGATCAATAAAAATTACTCCGCCATGATCCCGACGGCGATCCACCCAACCGCAAAGGGTGACAGTTTGTTCAATATCGGTGGCCCGTAGGGCGGCGCAGTAATGGGTTCGCATGGCTCAGGGTCTAAAGGCTTGAGAATTTAATAAAAGCAGGATTCCGTTGCCCATTATCAGCGATCGCGGCCCTCCAGGGTATCCCTCAGGAAATTCCCTGCGGTTCGCCAAGCCGAAACCACCCCAGGCGCATTCCTGCCAGGGGGGGTAGGGGTGGGTTTTTTGAGGACAAAGGGCAAGGCTGGGATCGGTTTTTTAATCCCAGGAACTTTTATGATTAATTAACAATCTCTATCGCCTACTTTAATTCTCTCTTTTCCCTAGATGCGAAAACTTGACTTGTGGGTTTGGGCATTACTCAGTTTGCTTCCTTGCGTTACCCTCTCTGCCCAGGCCCAGAGCATCACCCCTAGTCCCGATGGTACGGGGACGGTGGTGGTCTATCAAGGTCAGACCTATGCAATTCAGGGCGGCACGCAGGCCGGGGCGAATCTCTTCCACAGCTTCCAGCAATTTGGCCTGAATCCGGGGGAAATTGCTCAGTTTTTAAGCCAGCCGGGGATTGAAAATATTTTAGGTCGGGTCACGGGGGGCGATCCTTCGGTGATTCAGGGTTTATTGCAGGTGACGGGGGGGCATAGTAATTTATACCTGATGAACCCGGCGGGGATTGTGTTTAGCTCCGGTGCGCGTTTGGATTTGCCGGCCTCGTTCACAGCGACGACAGCGGATCGCATCGGTTTTGGCTCCGGCTGGTTTAATGCCTTGGGGGCGAATGATTACAGCAGCTTAACGGGTTCCCCCCAACAATTGGCTTTCCTCAGTGAACGACCGGCGGCGATTATTAATGAGGGGAATTTAACGCTAACGGGGGGGGAATTGGGGCTTTATGGGGGGGCGATCGCCCACACCGGCCAAATTCTCGCCCCCAATGTCACCCTTGCCGCCGTACCGGGGGAAAGTCTAGTTCGCATCCATCAACCGGGGATGCTCCTGAGCTTAGATGTACCTGAGGCGGCCCTCAATGGTGGGATCACCGCTCTCGCATTGCCCCAACTGCTCACCGGGGGGAGTCTGTCGGTGACGGGTCATGTATTGGCAGAGCAGGTACACCTTGCAGCGGTGGAGCCGTTTCGGATTGATCCCGCTCTGGTACGCACCCACGGCGGCGCTTACCATGCGCCTATAGTCACCCTATTTGGCACAGCCAGCGATCCGGTTTCTTTAGGTTTTCTCGATATCACAATCCCGGATTATCAAACCCTGCTCTATGGCGGCCGCGCAGGCACAACGATTATCCCCATCCTCCCCACAGAATCGGGCATTGCAAAGATCACTAAAACCCTCAACCAATCCCTGCGTCCAGTGGATGAGGTGCATATTCTAGCGGAAGGAAATGCAGGAAATTTTTGGTTAGGGCAGGATTTTGTTACGGCTGAAAACCTAGGACAATATCGGGAACAATTAGCAAGTTGGGGAGCGAATTTAAGTGCAGATGCAGATATTCTTCTCTACAGTTGTTTTGCGGCCTTGGGGGAAATTGGTGAAGCATTGATCACAACGTTGGCAGATTTAACCGGGGCAGATGTGGCGGCTTCGACGAATGCGACGGGGAGTGCAAATTATGGGGGGGATTGGGATTTGGAATATAGGACGGGGGCGATCCAGGTGGGGACTCCGTTTACACTGGAAACCCTCAGTGATTGGGATGGAAAGTTAGCAATTTTGACGGTGACGAGTTCCCTAGATGATAGCAGTGGTGGAACGTTGCGGGAGCAGATTGCGGCGGCGGCAGCGGGGGATACGGTGAGGTTTGATATGGCGCGGACAGTGACGCTGGGAGGTACTGAAATTATTTGGGGAACGAAAAGCCTGACGATTGATGGTAATGGTTCAACGGTGAGTGGAAATAATGTTTCACGGGTGTTTCGCAACACAGCAGCCACGACAACGTTTCAAAACATCATCATTACCGGAGGGAATGCGGGAGGGCTAAACGGCGGAGGGATTTACACCACTGGAGCAGTAACGCTGACTAATTCTACCGTTTCTGGTAATTCGGCTAACGGTGGCGGCGGGATTCGCAACAATGGAGCAGTGACGCTGACCAATTCTACCGTTTCTGGTAATTCGGCAAGTTTGGGCGGTGGGATTTTGAGCAGTGGGGCAATTACGATCAGCAATAGCACGATTAAAAACAACATCGCCAGTGGTTTTGGTGGGGGTGTTGTTACATCGAATACGGCTACTATTATTGATAGTACTTTTGAAAATAATAGTGCAGTTAATGGTGGGGGAATTTCTGCCAATGGTGCTATCACTGCCAGTAATAGTATTTTTAGTAACAATACGGCAACCACTTTCGGTGGGGGTGTTTTCGCATCGACTACAGCTACTATTATCAATAGTATTTTTGAAAATAATAGTACAGTTGATGGTGGGGGGATTTTTGCCAATGGTGCAATTACCACTAGCAATAGTAGTTTCATTAACAATACGGCAACTAATAGGGGCGGGGCTATTCAAACGGGTGGCGCAGTTACAGTCAATAACAGCATTTTTACTGGTAATTCCGCTGGTAATTCCCCAACAGCAACGGGCGGAGCAATTTTTGCCGGTACAGTTACTGTCGATGGCAGCACATTTACGGGTAATCGCTCCAATATCAATGGGGGGGCGATTACCTCTGAGGGTGTCATTACAGTGAGTAATAGTACCCTCATGGGTAATACGGCTGTTAATCTTGGGGGAGCAATTTCAAGTGGTTTCAATGGTGTAACCCTAACAAACAGCACAGTAAGCGGTAATTCAGCGGGTAATCATGGCGGGGGCATTGCCAGTAATAGTGCCGTTACTGTTCTCAATAGCACGATCAGTGGCAATACGGCAACAAATGATGGGGGAGGAATCCGGGGTGTGGGCGGTACAGTGACCAATAGCACGATCGCCTACAACCGCGTCATTAACGGTAACGGTGGCGGTATTTTTCGCAGCGGTGGCACATTTACCATCCAAAACAGCATCATTGCCAACAACATCGATCAGGGGGGACAAGCTCCCGATTTGGGGGGAGATTGGGCGGGGAGTACCGTTAATTACAGCATCCTCAGCAGCACTACCGGGCCGACAAACCTCACCCTAGGAACGGGTCATATCATCACCACCGATCCCGGCTTGCTCCCCTTAGGTAACTATGGCGGCCCCACCCAAACCCATGCCCTCAAGCCCAATAGTGTTGCCCTCAACAGTGGCAATAATGCCCCCGCCCCCACCACAGATCAGCGCGGAGCCGCCCGCATTGTCGGCGGCACGGTGGATATTGGGGCCTATGAATCGGCGGGATTCAATTTAACCGTTGTCAATGGTAATAATCAGGCCACCGTCACCAATACCGCCTTTCCCCAACCCCTACAGGTCAAATTAACCGAGGCGGCCTTTAACCAACCCATCGCCGGGATTCCGATCACGTTCACCCTCCCCGCCAGTGGCCCCTCCGCCGTCGCCACCCAAGTTACGGTATTAACCGATGCTCAGGGGATCGCCACGTTGAATGTTGCCGCCAATGGATTGGTGGGGGGCTATGGGGCGATCGCCACCTTAAACACCACCCTATCTACCCAATTCACCCTTTCCAATATCCCCCCCACCACAACCACCACAACCACAACTCCAACCACCACAACAACTCCAACCACCAATTTTCCCGCCACGTTAGCCCCCGTTCTCCACACCATTGATCGAGAGTCCGTAGGGCGGGCGATGAATGTTGACCTGAGCGAGAATTTTTTCGTAGATACAGTGGAATCGGCATTGATGGATATGTTCGTTAGCCATTGGGGAGGCAGTGGCCAAACTACGTCTACGGCGGGGAGATCTGCTACATCTAGCGGTGGTGGATTTGGCAGTAGTACCTCTAGCGGAGGTACATCGGGTAGTGGTATCTCTAGCGGAGGTACATCGGGTAGTGGTATCTCTAGCGGGGGTGGATTTGGCAGTAGCACCGCTAGCGGCGGTACATCGGGGGATAGTACATCTGGCGGTGGTCAATCTGGCAGTGGCACATTTGGCGGCGGATCTACGGCTGAGGCCAAGGAACGTCCGGGTTCGAGAGTAGCCAACGTCACTGGCCGCACGGGCCAAACTATGTCCATCACTGAGGCCAAGAAACGGCTCCTAGCAGCCGAGCAGGCCACAAGGGCGCGTACAGCAGTGCTTTATGCCTTCTTTCGCCCAGCAGGGGAAATTACCATCGCCACCGATGGCACAATCCGCGATTTTGATGAAGGTTTGAGCGCTAATCGTCGTCAGTTGATCGCATCAGCTCTACGAGAAGGAGATCCTACTGATGAATTGGAACTGGTATTGATCACCGCAGAAGGAGCATTGATCCAGCGCCGCATTTCCACCGCAACCAGGGCGGAAGTGCTCAGTCAAGTGACTCGACTCCGGCGGGGTATGGCCAATTCCCAGGGCAATACCCATCTTGTACCGGCGCAAACCCTCTATCGGTGGCTTGTGGCTCCCTTAGAAGCTGAGTTACAGGTACAGGGTATTGATCATTTGGCGTTTATTGTCGATGCGGGGTTGCGATCGCTCCCCCTCGCTGCCCTCCATGATGGCAATGGCTATGTCATTGAACGCTACAGCGTCAGCCTCATGCCCAGCCTTTCCCTCACCGATCTCGACTACCGTAGCCTAGAGGGGGCCACGGTTTTGGCTATGGGGGCTGACACCTTTACCGACCAAGAAGCCTTACCCGCTGTCCCTGTGGAATTAGAAGCCATTTCTAGCCAGCTTTGGATCGGCTCTAGTTTGCTCAATGAACAATTCACGATCCCCAACCTCATGGCCCGCCGGGATGCTGAACCCTTCCGGATTATTCACCTCGCCACCCATGGGGAATTTCAACCCGGCACACCCGATCGCTCCTATATCCAATTTTGGGATGAGCGACTGGGGTTGGATCAGTTGCGGGGGTTGGGGTTTGGGGAGCCTCAGGTGGATCTGTTGGTGTTGAGTGCTTGTAAAAGCGCATTGGGCGATCGCGAGGCTGAAATGGGTTTTGCGGGGTTAGCGGTGGCAGCAGGGGCGAAAACTGCCCTAGGGAGTTTGTGGTATGTGAGCGATGCCGGAACCCTAGCCCTCATGAGCAATTTTTATCAGCAGTTGGATCAAGTCAGCACCAAATCAGAGGCATTACGTCTCGCCCAACTCGCCATGGCATCCGGCAGCGTCCAAGTCATCGGCAATGAACTCGTCACCGCCACAATGCGCTTACCCCTCCCCGCCGGTTTTTCCGCATCGGAGGATTTTAGCCATCCTTATTTTTGGAGTGCCTTCACCCTGATTGGTAATCCTTGGTAGGGTTGCCCCGGCATCTACAATGAAGCTATCAAGGCAAAATTGCAGATAAATCATCATGATCAAAGGGTTAGGCTTGGGAGCGAGTTTGGTGGCTTTAACAGCAATGCCCGCATGGGCGCAAACGGGGTTATTTTTGACCTATCCCCCCGATGGCCATGAGACGACAGCAACGCAAATTTTTCTGATTGGCACCGGGGACGGGCCGGTGACGATTAATGGCCAGGCGATTCGCCAAAGTCCGGCCGGCCATTTTGCCCCCAGTTTTCCCCTCCAATTGGGAACCAATCGCTTCACCCTCCGCCAAGGTTCCCAAGAGCAGACCGTGACGATTACCCGACAACCCCTAGAAGCTCCCTTAAATGGGGTGAGTTTCGGGGCGTTGGAGCCAGCCCAAAATATGAGCCGTCAACCGGGGGAATTGATTTGTTTAGGGGCTGTTGCCCCCCCCAACGCCACCGTCACCGCCCGCCTCGGGGGCCAAATCCTCACCCTCACGCCCCAACCTCCCACCGCCTCCCTCCCCCCCAACAATGCCATCCTCACCGATCAAAATGCCCCCAACCCCGAACGCCACAGCCGCTATCAAGGCTGTTTCACTGCTACAGAGCCGGGGGATTTAGGAACACCGACGTTTACCTTAAGCTTAGGCAGAGAACGGGTGGAGGCTCAGGGGGGGAGCATTGCGATCCTTTCTCCCCAAGAGCTTGAAGTCATCGAAGTAACTGCCCCCCAAGGGGTCGCCCGCACTGGCCCCAATACCAACCATTCCCGCCTCACCCCCCTACCCAGGGGAACCCGCGCCACTGTAACGGGCCGGGAGGGGGATTGGTTACGTTTGGAATATGGGGCTTGGATTAATGGGGCGGAAACGCGATCGCTACCGGGGGCCGTGCCGCCCTTGGCCCGGATTCGTAGTGTCAGCGGTCGCCCTGGCCCCAATGGCATCGAAATGGCCTTTCCCCTTACCGTTCCCGTGCCGGTGACGATTGAGCAGGAAGATGAGCGGTTGCGGTTAACGCTCCATGGAGCGATCGCCGAAACCGACACAATCCGCCTCGATGATGACCCCCTGATCCGCCGCCTCGACTGGCAACAGGTCAACCCCAACACGCTCACCTACACATTCCACCTCAAAACCCCCCACCAATGGGGCTATGATTTCCGCTACGACGGCAGTACGTTGCGCCTGCTGTTGCGTTATCCGCCAGAATTGCGGGGAGAATTGAACGGCCTGCGGGTCGTGTTAGATCCGGGCCATGGGGGGGCAGAGTTGGGGGCGCGAGGCCCCAATGGCTACCCAGAAAAGGAGATTAATTTGATCCTGTCGCAAAAGTTGCGGCGGGAGTTGGAGCGGCGGGGAGCGCAGGTTTATCTGACACGGGAGACGGATGTAGATTTAGGGCTACGGGAGCGGATGGATTTTATTGCTCAGGTGCAGCCCCATGTGGCGTTATCGGTGCATTACAATGCGTTGCCCGATAGTGGCAATGCGGAAGAAACGGCGGGAATTGGGATGTTTTGGTATCATCCCCAAGCCCATGATTTGGCGGTGTTTTTGCAAGAATCGTTAGTCGCAAACTTGGATCGACCCCATTACGGCGTGTTTTGGAATAATCTCGCTTTAACCCGCCCCCATGCGGCTCCCACCGTGTTAATGGAGTTGGGATTTATGATCAATCCTTGGGAGTTTGAATGGATTACCGATGAGGCGGCTCAGGATCAATTGGCGGGGGCGATCGCCTCTGCCCTCACCCAATGGGTACAAACCCGCCAAGCCGTGACTGTGCCCTAGTTCAAAATTCTCTAACTTGCCATAATAGAAGGGTCTGATCTCGTTCATCATCGCTCACCATGCCTAAATCCAAAATTATTTCTACATCTGTTTCTCCAGAGTTAGCCGAGCAAATTGATCAAGTCGCCAAACTAGAAAATCAATCTCGTGCTTCTGTGATTCGAGGAGCAATCGAAGTCATGACAGCTTTACCCGTTAAAGCTTTGTCTAATATTTTTGATTTACATCAGCAAGGGACAGCAGAAGATCGAGAGATACTTTACAATGATATTGCTCGTGCCTTTCTTCATCATCAATATCGCTTAGGACAGAGGGCTTTGGCTAAGACCATTGACCAGAAATTTCTAGATACGTTAGAAACGGAAGAAGATATCATCAATGCAGCCATTGCACTGACTAAAAAAAGTGTCTAAAGCTTTGCGATTGTGTTTGGATTTAAACGTTTGGTGTTGTGCTGTTTTAGCAGATCAAAAAGGTCGTCAACGTACAGGATGCCAGAATTTAGTAGAATTTGTCAAAGATGGCAAGTTTTATGGTCTACCCATTCGTCTGATTGTGTCCTGGGGAATGCTCAATCACCTTGACAATATTTTACAAAAACCGCCCTTTTTGATGACTTTTGATGAATCAAAATGCTATATTAAGGGAATTTTCGGTTATGCATTAATTGGGCCAACTTTAACATTAGGAGGAACGGGTCTAGTTCCCATCCAAGATGAAGAAGATCGGCATGTTTTAGAAACAGCGATCGCTGGCAGGGCTAATATTTTAGCAACATTTAATTATCGCGATTTCTTGATCTCAAAAAATCCAGAAATTATTCCCAATCAATACAGTATTTATGAAACACCCGATCATCGTTTGAAAATCGTTCATCCTTTTTTACTGCTTGATTGGCTGCGACAAGATTCACCTTTGCTCAATGCTGAGTTTTTTTAACTTAAACCAGGATCATTTTCCCATGATTGCAACCTTACCGCCTTGGCTTTTACTCGATCCCCTCTTGACCCAATGGTTGCAGGAGGATGTGGGGCGGGGCGATCGCACCACTGCCGCCCTCTTTCCCCCCCAAGGAGAACCCGCCCAAGCCCATTGGGTGGCAAAAGCTGAGGGGGTGGTGGCGGGGTTAGCCCTAGCGGCCCGTGTGTTTTATCTCCTCGATCCCCAGGCTGTGAGCGAACCCCAGATCAGCGAGGGGGACAGTTGCACAGCGGGACAAACCCTGATCACATTCACCGCCACGCCAGCGGCATTACTGACCGGAGAGCGGGTGGCGTTGAACTTGGCGATGCGCCTCAGTGGGATTGCCACGGCAACGGCGGCCTATGTGGGGGCGATCGCCGATTTCCCCACCCAATTCGTTGATACCCGCAAGACGACACCGGGGTTGAGGCTCTTGGAAAAATACGCCACCCAAGTGGGAGGCGGCATTAATCACCGCATGGGCCTTGATGATGCGGTGATGCTCAAGGATAACCATATCCAAGCAGCGGGGGGCATTGGCCCCGCCATCGCCCAAGTGCGGGGGGCAATTCCCTATCCTTTGATGGTGGAAGTGGAAACGAGCAATTTAGGGGAAGTGGAGGAGGCGATCGCCCACGATGCCGATATCATCATGCTGGATAATATGACCCCAACCTTGATGGGTGAAGCTGTGGCGTTGATCCGTGCCGCCAATGCCCGGATTAAAATCGAAGCCTCCGGCAATATCACCCTAGACACGATCCGCACCGTAGCAGCAACCGGCGTGGATTATATTTCCAGCAGTGCGACAATCACGCGATCGCCCTGGTTAGACCTGAGTATGCGCTGGGGATAATAAGCATTCTACTTCCCCCTTTTTAAGGGGGATTGAGGGGGATCCCTCTCACTGAGAAGACGAGGAACGGCTGTGAATTTCCGTGGCATACTGGGACTGAAATCCTAATCCACAACCGTCTAAACCCGGCGGATTTACAGAGCCAACCTTCTCCAAAATCCTCATGAAACGTCGTCAACTTTTCACCCTCCTCGCGGGCTTAACCAGCTTTGGTGTCAGTGCTTGCTTCCAGCGCACCCAAGCCCATTCCGTCAACATTGCATCCCTTCCCGAGGCAATTCAAGGCGATCCCCTGTTGCGCTTTGTGTCCATCGGGGACTTTGGCACCGGCTCCTCGGCTCAGTACAATCTGGGTAAAGCCATGGCCGATTACCATAGCCAATTCCCCTATCCCCTCGCCCTCACCGTCGGCGATAACATTTACAACGAGGGAGAAATTGAAAAAATTGAACGGGTCTTTGAAATCCCCTATGGAGAATTGCTGCGGCGGGGGGTGAAGTTTCGCGCCACCCTTGGCAACCACGACATTCGCACCGACAACGGCGACCCCCAAGTGGCCTACCCCGGTTTCAATATGGACGGTCGCTACTACACCTATACCGAGGGGCCAGCCCAGTTTTTTGCCCTCGATACCAACGGGAATGCCGATTGGGATAATCAACTGGCCTGGCTAGACCGGGAATTGGCCGCCAGCACCGCCCCCTGGAAAATTGTCTATGGCCACCACAACATCTATAGTTCCGGCCACTACGGTGTCAACGAAGCCCGCTGGGCCCAAATCCTCAAACACTTCTTTAAACGCTACGGTGTGCAACTCTATCTCAATGGCCATGACCACAGTTACGAGCGCACCATCCCCATTGAGGGCACAACCTACCTGATCACGGGTTCGGGAGCAGGGCTGCGGGCGGTGGGGCGTTCCCCTTGGACAGCCTATAGTGCGTCTCGTTTAGGTTTTGGCGCGATGGAAATTTACGCCGATCATCTCGTGATTCGTGGCATTGGCCCTGATGGAGAAGTGTTCGATCAAGGCGTGATCTCCCGTACTGAGGGACAGGCCTAAGCGTTGCGGCTTTCGATCGCCCACCGGGCCAATTCCGTCCGGTTATTCAGGTTCGTTTTGTTGAGCATATTGGAAACATGGCTTTCCACGGTGCGCTGACTGACCTTGAGGTTAAGCGCTACCTCCCGGTTAGACATCCCTTGGGCCACCATCTGCACCACTTCTAACTCCTTGGGGGTGAGGGTGACATCATCAGGAACCTGAATAATCGGGGTAACATCGGCCCCCCGAGAGTGCTGAAGGAGGCGATCGGCCTGTTTCAAGGAAGATTCCACCTGGGCCACCAATTCCTCCGGCTCAAAGGGCTTCACCATATAAACATCGGCCCCTTTACTTAAACCTTTAACGCGGTCTTGGCTTTGGCCTTTTGCGGAGAGGAACAGAAAAGGAATCCAGCGGGTTTTAACATTACTCCGAACATTTTCCACAAAGGTATAGCCGTCCATTTCCGGCATCATGATGTCACAGATAATCATGTCCGGATCGGCATCTTCGAGGATATTCAGGGCGGTTTTGCCATTATCGGCGGTGATCACCTCATAGCCGCGAAACTCTAAATAATCTTTAACCAAAAGAATTAAATTAGGGTCGTCGTCAATGAGTAAAAGCTTGGTTTTAGCGGTGGGTTTGGAGTCTTTCATGGCATGAGGAGCAAAATCACAATATGGATGGGGAGGGCGCGATGGGTACGCTAGCGCGGATCGCCACAACTGGATCAGCGATAAAAAACCCCGCAATTATTCCTATTATCTCTTGCCCATTGCCAAACTGAACAATTAGGAGCTAATTTCCGCCTCAGGAATGGGGTTGGGGAGAGGATGGGTATAGATCACATATTCTTCCACAATCTCCCCTTTGAGTAAATGGCGTTGAATAATTTCCTCAATCACTGGCGGTGTGGCCTGGCGATACCACACCCCATCGGGATAGATGAGCAGAATCGGCCCCTGGGCGCAGATCCGGAGACAATCCGCCTTGGTGCGGAGGATGCAACCGGGTTTACCGGCCTGGGGGCGATCTAAACCCAATTCTTTTAACCGGCCTTTGAGGTATTCCCAAGCGGTGAGGCTTTCCACGACGGGGCAGCATTTCGGTTTGCTGGGATCGGTACAGAGGAAGATATGGCGTTGAGCTTGGGGAATGCCTAAGCATTCAACTACAGGGGTGAGGTCTGGGTTCATGAGTGGGTTTTTGCGTGAAGATTGGGAGAGGATCCCCCCAACCCCCCTTAAAAAGGGGGGCGATCTGGTGATCTAGTGATCGATGGTTAGTAATAGTTGCCGACTTTGCGGTGGTGGACGGCGGTGAGGCTGTCGGTTTTGGCGACGCGGCCATCTTGGACTTCGCTGTAAACGATCCAATGATCCGGGACATCCATACGGCTGACCACTTCACATTCTAGATAGGCCAGGGCTTCCGCCAGAATGGGAGCGCCGTTGGTGGCTTGGCGGGTTTCCACCCCTTCAAAACGGTCTTGACCGGGTTTGAATCGCTTCAGGAAATGCTTCATCAGGTGTTGGTAGTTGCCCTCTTCGAGGATGTTGAGGACGAAGCGATCGCCCACCTGCATCAGGGATTCAATGGCCCGGTCTTTGGCAACGGCAATGGATAGCCCCAAGGGTTCAAAGCTGGCTTGACTGACCCAAGAGGCCAGCATCGCCCCATTCACCTCGCCTTTTTGGGCGGTGATGATATAGAGGCCGCCACTGATCCGACCGATCGCCTTATCCAAATCACTATCGACGGATTTCCGCTTTTTGATATTTTTCTCGCGGTTGAGCAGTTGCCCCAAGTCTGTTCCTGCCTCATCGCAGAGTTGATAAAGGGCCTCATCGGGGCTGGCTTTAATGCGGATACTGGGGAAGGCGACACTTACGCCGAGATTGCGGAACTTGGTAAGTAAGGGATCAATGGGTTCATCGTTGCCGCCGTAGGATTCAAACAGACCCACCACCTGTTTATCACTGGCGGAGGCGAGGATCGTGCTGAGGCTGGTGGCGGTTTCCGTGGCATTGTCACCACTGGTGGGGGGCATCCCAATCACCAACCCGACGGCCCGCTCCGCCAGTTCCCGCACCTCCTGCTGATCCGCTCCCAATAAATCCATCATTTCCACAGCCACGCCGGTTTTGGTAATCCCGTGGGCGAGGGCTTGGGAAAGGCGATCGCTATCCCCATAGCCGGAGGTGTAGAACACCGCGACCACGGTCTCCCCTTTTGTCTGTTCTTGGCTCCAGGTGCGGTAACGCTCAATCAGTTCATGGGTATTGTGGCGCAACAGGGGGCCGTGGCCATTGGCTACCATTGCCACTTCCCCTAAGGTTTCCATCCGTTTTAAGGCTGCGAGGACGGAGCGGGCGTTAGGCCCCATCAGGCAATCGTAATAAAAGCGGTAATCGGGGGCGATCGCCCCTAAATGGACATCAAACAGATCATCAGAGCAATAGTGCAGGCCGAACACATCGCAGGTATAGAGGAGTTGCGTTCCCCAGTCGTAGGTGAGGATTGTATCGGGCCAATGGAGGTTAGGGGCATTGACGAATTCTAAAACGTGGCCTTTGCCTAAATCGAGCTTGTCGCCACTTTTAACAATTTGCCGCTGGAATTTCTGATGAATAAAGCCTTCGAGGAATTGGATCGCCACTTTGGAGCCGACAACGATCGCCTCAGGAGCCAAAGCGAGGACATCCTTCACTAAGCCGCTATGATCCGGCTCGGTGTGGCTGATCACGATGTAGTTAATTTGGGCGGGATCAATTTTGCCCTTGAGGGCATCGAGGTAAAGTTGCTGAAACTTAGCGTGGGAGGTATCGACGATCGCCAACTGGTCGCCCTGGATGATGTAGCCGTTATAGGTCGTGCCGTTTTGTAAGCCGAATTCAATATCAAAGCGATCGCGCTCCCAATCGAGGGAACGAATCACGGTGGTATCGGGGGCAATTTCAGCGGTTTGGATCGTTAAGCGTTTTTGGGCTTGATCGGCCAGTGCAACCATGGGCGGCCTCCTGTAATGTTTTTTAACATTTTAATCTGCTTTCCATTTTGCCACGGCCTCGACAGCGCGGGGGGCGAGAACGTTAGGATCTGTTAAACCCTGTCAAGAGCAAAACTTATCGGTGCAATGGCGGTGAAATTTTCGTGGCGATCCGCGTTAGCGTACCCATCGCTCCTCT
>JAABSU010000065.1 GCA_011390265.1 Spirulina sp. | reverse complement strand
TAATAGGCTGTTCCCCGCTCCCCTAATTGCTGGCGTTTTGCGCCGTAATCTGTGGCCCGCTGCTCTAAAAATCGTTGGGCTACCCCCAAGGGAAACTCAGAGCGCAGGGAAAGATCCACAGCGGTTAGGCAACCTTGGTTTTCCTTCAACAGGGCATTAAAAGCGGGGTTGATTTTATCCCCCATCATTTTCCATTGGTACTGTTGCCAGAACCGTAGGGCGATGGCGATCGCCAAAATCCCCAACAGAATCGGCCAAGCGGAATACAGAAAAACCACCAGGAGAGCGAAGGGAATAATCAGGATTAAAATGCTAGCGGTGCTGCGATCAATGACTTGTCCGGTCATGGTTTTCCCAGAATGTGATTGTGCCAGGCTAGCGATCGCGTCTCCAGTTCCCTCGCTCCCTGTAACGGCCTAAGCGTACTCAGCGCAGTTAGAAATGTTTAATGGACTGATGGGGCAACGGGCCAGGAATCGCGCAACGCTCTCGATCAAAGTTGAGGGTCAAAAACTGACCCTTTCAGTCTTTAGTTTACGCCGTTTCTGCCAGACTGGATAACTCTAGCCGGGCAAACATTGCCGCTCTTGCCTGGAGGGCAACACGGTCATCGAGTTTTTGCAACTCAATTGCGGTTTGATATTTTTCCTGGAGGGCGGTTTGGATCAGCCAGTCCGCCAGGAAGGGGTTTTTGGGGAGGAGGGGGCCGTGGGAATAGGTGGCGATCGCATGGCGATGAAAGGCTCCTTCCCAGCCATCTTCGCCATTGTTGCCGTAGCCCTTAATCACTTTGCCCAAGGGGGCAACCTCCCCTAAATAGGTGCGGCCGCCGTGGTTCTCAAAACCAATAATCACCGGAGCTTCGGGCCACAGGGGTTTTAACGCCGCCACCAATTCCGGGGGTTGCAATTCAAAGACCACATTGCCAATACATCGGGGCGTATCTAAGCCCGGATGCTTCGTCACCAAATCCAATACTTTTAACCCCTCAATCCGTTGCCCCACCCCCGGCTCATAATAGTTGCCGAGCAGTTGCGGCGAGCCACAGGTAAACACCCCCGGCGTTCCCCCATCGAGTTTGGCCCGCAACTGGGCTGCTTTTTCCCCTTGCAGATCCCGCATCACAATTTCCTGCTGGCGATCCTGCGCACCGCCGCCGACAATAATATCCACCGTTGCTAAGGCGCTGGCGGGGGCGGTTTGGTCGAGGCGGACAATTTCTACGCCAATGTTGCGCCATTGGCAACGCTGTTGCAAGCAAATCACATTGCCGCGATCGCCATAGGTACTCATTAATGTGGGGTAGAGCCAACCAATGCGAAGTTCCATGATTTTGCCCGTTGCGTCCAAAAGGGAGGATGCTGGCCAGTGTGCCACAGTTGCGATCGCAAACCCAAGGGAATCACGATTAAAGTCTTGCTCTGATAGGACATCCGACTGTTATACCCTCAAAAATATGCTGCATTTTAACCCTCGGCATTGCAACGGTTCCGCCCACACCGTCGGGGATTGAAATCCCCGCCTCAGAGCGAAAACCCGTTAAAACGGGTTCCGGAGTGGGCTTCAGCCCACTTTCGCTATTAGCCAAGAACTTTAGTTCTTGGCGGGTTCGGCAAACTCATCCCCACAAATCTTGCTAGTGAAGACTTTAGTTCTCTCCTCCCCCCCATTGCTACACTAAAAAATATTCTTTCTGTGCAGACCATGACCGAAATTCCTAAACTGCTGCTCGTGGATGATGAGCCGGGCCTGCGTGAAGCAGTGCAAGCCTATTTAGAAGATGATCAAGAATTTGCGGTGACGGCGGTGGCGAGTGCCGTGGAAGCCTGGCAGGTGTTGGAAAAACACACCTTTGATTTGGTGATTTCCGATCTAATGATGCCCCAGGTGGATGGCTATCAGTTTTTGCAGCAGTTGCGGGGCGATGAGCGGTTTAAGAATTTGCCGGTGGTATTTTTGACGGCGCGGGGCATGACCACCGATCGCATCCAGGGTTATCAAGCGGGCTGCGATGCCTATCTCCCCAAACCTTTTGAACCCGATGAACTGCTGGCCATTGTCAAAAATTTGCTGTTGCGGCGGGCGGTGGCGGAGGACAGCCAGGGGGACAGTGCTAAGTTAGAGGCGATCGCCCGCGAACTGGCCAGTATTAAAGGCATGCTCGATCAACGCACAGGCATCACCCCTTCCCCCTCCCCCATCCACATTGATTTAACCCCCCGTGAGCAGAGCGTCCTCGATCTGGTAGCTCAAGGGCTGATGAATAAGGAAATTGCCAGCCATTTGGAAACCAGCGTCCGCAATGTGGAAAAGTACGTCAGCCGCCTGTTTAGCAAAACGGGAACCAATAGCCGCACGGAATTAGTCCGCTATGCCCTGGAGCATGGCCTCACCCAATAATGGCAACGGCAATTCTCGATGGGATTCCGACATTGGCGATCGCCCACCAGCGATTTAACCTGCGCCGCTGTGAGGAACCGGATTTTTTCCCCGAATGGCAGCGGGGTTTATCTCCCTTACCCCCGGAAGCCCACGGCCAACTCCAGACGCTCCGCCAACGCTATCTCTACCAACGCACCGCCGGCCAGCTGTTAGAGGGGGCAGTGATTTTGCTCTTGGTGTCGCCGCTGTTGGCGATCGCTGGCTTTTATGACCCGCCGTTTTTGGTGCGATCGGAGGCCTCGATCCGTCTTGAATTGGCGGATCAGGGGGAAATCTTGCAAGGGCGGCTCGATGTTTTGGTGGTGCAAGATGGCTTTTGGATTGTGGTGGTGGAGGCGAAAAAAACCGCCCTATCCCTGTGGTCGGCTTTGCCCCAAACCCTCGCCTACCTGATGGGAAATCCCCACCCTGAGCGGCCCAGTTTTGGCCTGATCAGCAATGGCGATGATTTGCTGTTTGTGAAATTACATCAAGGGGAATCGCCCCAATACGGCCTATCGCGGGTGTTTTCTCCCTTTGCGGCGGCGGCTGAATTAGAGCAGGCTGGCCAAATCCTCAAAACCATTGCCGATCAGCTTCCCTCTGCCACCCCAACCTAGGGGCGTTGGCGTAAGCCTGTCGGAGGCACAAAAATTTTTCGCCCTCCCCCCATAGAACCCCGATTAAGCAACCCGAACCAAGCGCGATTCCTGCAAACGCCGCAGCCAACCCTTGAGATAGGCCCGATTGGCGGCCCTCGCTTCCGGGTCGGTGGTGTTGAGGGGATGGGGAGCGAGGCCCTGGATCGCGGCGGTGGTAACGCAGAACATTGATTTTTGGAAACTTTCGCAGATTTGCACCCGCAGATCATCCTCCTGGCGCAATTGTTTCCGGTAGATCTCATGGAGATATTCCGGGAGAAAATGGCGCATATCTTGCATCAGTAATGTGGGAGGAATGCCGGAGCCGCCGATGGGGAGGGGATCGGCATAGAGTGCCCCGTAGGCAAACTGATCCTGTTCTTGGGGGATTTGGTAGGCTTGGGCGTTGTAGGAAATCGTGCCAGGGAAGGGCGTGCCTCGGAAAAAGACCGCTTCCACATAGGGGACAGCGGTGTCCATTAAAAAGGTTAGCCCTTGGGAAGGGGGAAGCAGTTCATAGGGTTGCCCCTGGATTTCTACGGTGTAGTGAACCGGCCGGCCAGCATCCGCCACTAATCCCGCCAGGATGAACGAGACGACCTCAGGAATATTGGCAATTTCGCCGCGATCGTAGGCATCGGAAAGGGTGATGAAAATATCGCTCATCACCCGCCAAAACTGCCCCAAGGCGCTGTAATAACACAATTGCCGCACCTGCTCCGGGAGGTAGTCCGGGAAAACGCGGTGGAGGGTGAGCATCATCGGGTTGCCTTGCCAGCGGGCGCGGATGGCGCGGTCTGCCAGTTGGGCAAATTCTGGAGTATCTAAAAACTGATCTAATTTGCCCCCCCCATGCCAAAACATCGCCTTCATGCAATATTCCGCATATTCATAATTAATGCGATCGTGCCACCAGTGTTGGGTTAAACGGGCCAGGGAGCGATCGCCATTGCAATATTTAAAAAAGGGGAACAGCCGCAAAAACTGATGATTGGCAATGTAAATCAAATTGTGGGAATAGGCATCGAGCACCACACCGTAGCTTTTGAGAACTCCCACCACTTCCACCAAGTTCTGGGGCGTATCCTTGAGTAAGGCCTGGCCCGATTCGAGGCGGGTGATGAAGTTTTCGATATTAAGTTGAATGGGGGGGAGCGCAGTAACCATCGGACGTTAGGGGGTGAGGGAGGGCAGCGGGATGGCGAGGGCGGGAGCGCTGTAGATTTCGGTTTGGCGCAATGCCGGACTCACGACAAAATTCGTGGCTTGGGTTTCACTCCAGCGCACCACCCAACTGGGTTGTAAACCAAAGATGATCAGCAGCACCGTTAAAACAAAGGACGGCAGGTGATCCCGAAAGGCGACTTTGGGAATTGTCGCCAGGGCATCGGGGAGACGGCCGAAAAAGACACGGTTAATCATCAGCAGGAAATACACCGCCGTCAGGCCGGTTCCCACCAAACAGAGCAACGTCGCTACGGTAAAGATCGGGAACGTACTCCGAAACACCATAAATTCAGCAATGAACCCCACCATTCCCGGCAGGCCCGCACTGGCCATCACCCCCACAATCATTAAACTGCCGGTAATCGGTAGCCCTCGCTCGGGGTTAAGTAGCCCCTGCAAAACGTGAACATCCCGCGTCCCGGTTTTTTTGTAAACTACACCGACCAGTAGGAAGAGGAGGGCCGAGATTAAGCCATGGCTGACCATTTGGAAGATGGCGGCGGTCATGCTTAGGGGAGTGCTGGCGGAGGCGGCCAGGAGGATGTAGGCCATGTGGGCGATGGAGGAGTAGGCGACGACTTTTTTCATGTCCTGTTGGGCGATCGCACTAAACGCCCCATATAAGGCGCTAATTGTCGCCAAGATCGCCAAACCGGGGGCTAAAATCACCCAAGCTTGGAAAAATAACCCCACGCCAAATTTAATCAGGGCATAGGTTCCCAATTTGAGCAACACCCCCGCGAGGAGGACAGAAACCGCTGTGGAAGCTTCAACGTGGGCATCGGGGAGCCAGGTGTGGAAGGGAAAAATTGGGATTTTGATAAACACCCCGAGGAGGAGCGTGATCAACAGGATCAATTGCAGATCAATGGGTAAATGCTGCTGGAGCAACGGCTCATAATCGAAGGTTTTCGCGCCACTGGCCCAGACGAGGCCGAGGAATGCAGTTAAAACGAGAATCCCCGATACTGCTGTGTAGATCAGGAACTTCATCGCCGCATAGCCCCGCCGGCCACCCCCCCAAATGGCGATCAGGAAGTAGAGGGGGACAATTTCAATTTCGTAAAACAGGAAGAAGAGGAGGAGATTCTGAGCGAGGAAGGCCCCGGCGGCCCCGGTACTGAGGAACAGGATCAGGGGGTAGTAGAGCCGGGGGCGTTCAATATCGATGCGGGTGGCAAAGATGGCCACCAACGTCAGGACACTATTGAGCCAAATTAAGGGAAAGGCCAGGCCATCCATCCCTAGGGTGTAGTTCAGGCCCAACGGCTCAATCCAGGGGATGCGTTCGGCAAATTGCGGCGCAACTGCGGCGGGATCAAACTCAAAACTGAGGATCAGGGTGAGGAGCAGGGCAACTCCAGCGACCCCCAGGGCGATGGATCGCGCCCACTGCGCCGCCCTGGCTTGAGGTAGGAGGAGGATGGCGATCGCCCCCACCACCGGAATCCAAACTAAAGCACTCAGCATGGCACAGTCTTCTCCATCAACAACATCAACACCCTAAACACTTTTGCCTAGGGTTGACCAAAACTCGGTCACCAGCGTCCATTGGCCCGTAAAAATTAACCACAATAACGCCCCCACCCCCAGCAAAATCGTCAGGATATAGAACTGGGACTGACCGGAGGCATTGTATTTGAGCGTACTGCCCCCGAAGATCGTTGCTAACCCCACCAGATTGACCACCCCATCAACAATGTAGCGATCGAACCAAACGGCAATTTGCGAGAGGGCCGCTACCCCATTAACAACGGTGATCTTATAGAGCCGCTCCACATAGAAATCGTAGGCAAAGAGGTCTTGGAAGAACCGGAGGTAAACCTGGGTGGGGCGGGCGGTGGTGCGTTGCAGGTTGAGCTTCAAGCCAATCAGGATGCCGATGCCGCCGGAGGCCATGAGAATCGGCAAGGCCCAGGGGGCGATCGCATTACTCGCGACATCCAAGGGGGGGTAAGGACTGAGCCAGAAGGGCCATTGCATCGGCACGATCGCCGCGATGATCGTGATCACTGTCATCATCACCAAGGGCAGGGCCATGGGCCATTGCACCTCTGGAGCGCGGCGGGTTTTGGCCTGGGGTTTCCCTAAGAACACGAGGCGAAAGACGCGGGTGAGGTTCATGGCATTGAGAATATTGACGATCACAATCACCCCCAATAACCAGAGGGGCACATCCCAGGTGCCATTGAGCCAGCGGCGCATCGTCCAAAATTCCCCCAAGGGAAAGAGGGTGATTAACCCCGCTGCTCCGACGAGATAGCCGGTGGTGGTGGCGGGCATCCGCGACCACAGGCCGCCCATTTCGGTAATGTTTTGATTGCTGGTGGTGAGGATGATGCTGCCTAAGCTCATGAACAGCAGGGCTTTGGCTACGGCATGGGTAAACAGGAGTAAAAAGGCAATGTCCACCTGGCCTAAGCCGACGGCAATGAAGACTAAACCCAGGTAGGCGCTGGTGGAGTGGGACATGGTGCGCTTGATGTCGATTTGGGCGATCGCCATCAACGAAGCCCCGATGGCGGTCATCGTTCCGAGGAGAATTAAAACATCCTCTGAGATCGGGGAAAGGGTAAACACCGGTTGGAGCTTAATCAACACATAGGCCCCGGCACTGACCACAACGGAATTCCGCATGATCCCCGCTGGGTTGGGGCCTTCCATCGCTTCATCAAGCCAGAGGTTTAAGGGAAATTGGGCACATTTCCCCGTGGGGCCGGCGATCAGGGAGAGGCCCAACAACGCCGCTGCCAAGGGCGGGAGCGTTGAACTTTCCGCCCAAGTCTCCAACTGACTAAAATCTAACCCTTCCCCATAGCTGGATAGGGCAACAATCCCCATCAGCAGGATAATATCCCCCACCCGCTTCGTCAGGAAGGCATCCCGCGCCGCCGTCACTACCAAGGGCTGGGCGTACCAGAACCCGACGAGGAGATAGGTGGAGAGGGTGAGAATTTCCAGGAGCATATAGCTCAAGAGCAGAGAATCACTAATCGCAATGCCCCCCAAGGCTGCCTCGAACAAGCCCATCAGGCCGTAAAACCGGGCCAGGGAGGCATCTTTTTCCATGTAGCCCAAGGCATAGATCTGCACCAAGAGGCTAATCCCCGTCACCATTTCCAAGGCCCCCAAGCTGATGGGGGAGAGATCAATGGTGAGGGTGAGGTTGAGATCTGCCACTTGGAGCCAGGGCCAAACGAGATGGATGTTGCCTTGGGTCCACACCGCTGCAAAGGCGACGGAGCCGTGGACAAAGGACAACAGCGTCATCAAGATGTTTAGGTAGGCCGCGGGCCGGGGGCCGGTGCGCCGGATGATCCCTAAAGACCAAGGTAAGGTAAGAATCGCCCCCATCAGTCCGTAGATGGGGATTAACCAGGTTGTGGCAAATAAAAAATCAACCATGGGGGGTAATGGCAAGGGAGATTAATGGAGGGGAAAAAGGACAGGGGCGATCGCCCCCATTGACCCGCAGCCTTGGTAAATTTTTAAGGGTTTTTAACATTAATTAACAATATTCACGGTAAAGACTTATCTTTTGGGGTTTGAAACCCAAGGATCAAGGGCGATCGCCCTCCTCGGGCCGGCGCAGCAGAATCTTTAGCAAAACTCGCTGCAATCTTCCGTAAAAAAAGCCTAAAAATTTTTGCCTGTTTTTTGTTGAGTTTAAAGTCAACAAAATAGGTAATAATGACCAAAAATCACCATCAAGTCAATTACGGGGCAATGTAAAGTCATTATAGAGCAAGCTGTACCGTCCACAGCATGGGAGTTGGCGGCTTCGTCTTTCTCGGCCATTCCCCTCGGTTGACTCATTAATTTTTATTAACTATCGGATTTAAAAAAATCATAAAGATTTATATTGTCAAAGGTGCAAAGGTTGCCTATGCTTTTGAATGGGTCAAGAATTGAACACATTCAAAACAGTCCCAAAATGGGTTTGAGGTTGTCCGTCTCCAACTTGTTTTGGTACATTTGATCTGGATTATTCTCGGTTCCTAGCCACAACCTCAAGAATTTAGCCTCAAGGATTGGATTAGCCCGAGAGGGCTTTGGGTTCTTTCACCGAACTACGGCTCTCATTTAACCCGCTAATCTCGCTCAAGAGTATGAGCTTCCACGGACGCGCCGCCCTTTGATCGCCAAGAGAGTTTTCGAGCCGGTCTCGCAATTCTTCGGGAGTTGTGGGAATTTTAACCATTTGCAATGCCATTATTCTGTAACTAAGGAGCTTGAACAATGCCAATTGCGGTAGGAATGATTGAAACCCTTGGGTTTCCCGCTGTCGTTGAGGCAGCAGATGCCATGGTGAAGGCCGCTCGCGTCACCTTGGTGGGCTATGAGAAAATTGGCTCCGGGCGTGTCACTGTGATCGTGCGGGGTGATGTCTCCGAAGTCCAAGCCTCTGTCTCCGCTGGCGTTGAAAACGTCAAGCGGGTCAATGGGGGCGAGGTGCTCTCGACTCACATCATTGCGCGTCCCCACGAAAACCTCGAGTATGTGTTACCGATTCGCTATACCGAAGAAGTAGAACAGTTCCGGACTTACTAACCGCAGTTGTTCGCCTCTGAGGGGGTGAATTTTAAAAACCTTTACATTTGGAGTTACATTATGTCGATTGCTGTTGGAATGATTGAAACCCTTGGGTTTCCCGCTGTTGTTGAAGCTGCTGATGCGATGGTGAAAGCCGCTCGCGTCACGCTGGTGGGCTATGAAAAAATTGGTACCGGTCGGGTGACGGTGATTGTGCGCGGGGATGTCTCCGAAGTGCAAGCCTCTGTTTCTGCCGGGATTGAAAACGTCAAACGGGTGAACGGGGGTCAAGTGCTCTCCACCCATATCATTGCCCGTCCCCACGAAAACCTGGAATATGTGCTTCCGATTCGCTACACCGAGGCGGTGGAACAATTCCGTGAAAGCGTGAACCCGACGCTCCGTCGCTAAGGGTATGCAAATTGCCCAAGTGAGAGGCACGGTGGTCAGTACCCAAAAATTGCCCGCAATGACCGGCGTTAAGCTGTTGTTGTTGCAGATGATTGACCATGATGGCAACTTACTCCCGCGCTATGAGGTGGCCGCTGATCAAGTTGGAGCCGGTATGGGGGAATGGGTTTTGGTCAGCCATCGGGCGATCGCCCCTCAACCGATGGGCGCAACGGAACAACGGCCCGTGGATGCCATGGTGATTGGCATTATTGATACCGTCTCTGTCGATAAGGGTTTGCTCTATCGCAAATAGGCGATCGCCGCCCTAGGGCGCATTCCCCATCCATACTATTTATTGAATTAAAACGCGAGGCAAAACAGCATGGTCGTTCGTCGGCGGGCGGCTCCCCCCACTCCTTGGTCTAGAGATTTAATCGAACCCCAAATTGATCAGTCTTCCTATGTTCACGAGTCCTCCCGTGTCATTGGTGATGTCCGAATGGGTGCTCATGTTTTAGTGGCTCCCGGAACCTCAATCCGCGCTGATGAAGGATTCCCCTTCTATATCGGCTCTGGCACCAATCTTCAAGATGGGGTCGTGGTGCATGGGTTAGAAAAGGGCCGCGTCGTGGGTGATGATGGCAAGAGCTATTCCGCATGGATTGGCTCCGATACCTGTATTACTCATATGGCCTTAATTCACGGGCCGGTGTATATCGGGAATAACTGCTTCATTGGGTTTCGCTCGACAGTGTTCAACGCCCGAGTGGGTCACGGCTGTATTGTGATGATGCACGCCCTGATCCAGGATGTTGAAATTCCCGCTGGTAAATACATCCCCTCCGGGGCGATTATTACCAACCAGCAGCAGGCCGATCGCTTGCCCGATGTGCAACCGGAGGACGAAGCCTTTGCCCGTCATGTGGTGGAGGTGAATGAGGCCCTGTTAACGGGGTATCAATGTGCGGAAGACCCCAGTTGCCTGCTCTCGATCCGTAATAAAACCACGCCCCGGGCCATGGCTAATGGCCCAATCTCCCATGCTGACGATCACGATTTGGTAGGAGCTATGAGTTTGAGTCCAGAAACAGTAGAGCAGGTGCGATCGCTCCTGCGCCAAGGCTATAGCATCGGTTTAGAGCACGCCGACCAACGGCGCTATCGCTCTAAATCTTGGCTAACAGCTGAATCCATCCAAGGCAATCGCGAAGATCAAGTGCTGGCCGCCCTTGAATCCCGCTTAGGTGAATTTTCCGGCGAGTACGTCCGGCTGATCGGCATTGACACCAATGCTAAACGCCGCGTTTTAGAAGAAATTATCCAACGTCCCGACGGCACCGCCCCAACCCGCACCCGCAACAATAAAGTGGTGCGAGCCAAAACCGGCAGCCGTAGCGTCCCCAAAGCCAACGGCACTGTTCAGGGGGATGTAGCCGACCAAGTCCGCAACCTTCTGCGCCAAGGCTATCGCATTGGTACGGAGCATGCCGATGCCCGTCGCTACCGTTCCAAATCTTGGCTGACTTGTCCCCAGATCCAGGCCACCCGTGAAGCGGATGTGCTGGCAGAGTTGAACCGCTGCCTGGCGGATCATGCTGGGGAATACGTTCGCTTAATTGGCATTGATGCCGATGCAAAGCGACGGGTGACAGAAATGATTATTCAACGCCCTGGGGAAAGTGGATCTGTCTCCGCCGCAAGCCACGCCAGCAATGGTGCTGTCCGCAATAGTTCCGCCGGAACAATTGAAGGGGATATGGTACAACAGGTGCGGGATTGGCTCCGCCAAGGCCTGGCGATCCAAGCTGAGCACGCCAGTACCCGCCGCTATCGGTCTAAATCTTGGCTGACTTGTGATGGCTTCACCGCCACCACCGAAAGCCAAATCATGGCCCAAGTGGCGCAGATTCTCGCCGATTGTCCGGGGGAATATGTGCGCATTATTGCTGTGGATCTCAATGTGAAACAGCGCGTTGGGAACATGATTATTCAACGGCCGGGCAGTGAGTCTGATCCTGTTCGTCCGGCAACCAATAGTCGGCCGGCAGCCCCTGCCGCCAACGGTAGCAATGGCTATAGTAATGGTGTTGTGCGCACAGGTTTAGCGCCGGAGGTGCAAAACCAAGTTCGCAATCTGCTGCGCCAGGGCTACACCATTGGCACAGAGCACGCCGATAAACGCCATTTCCGCGCCAAGTCTTGGCAACCCTGTTCCCCCATTCAGTCCACCCGTGAAGCGGATGTCTTCAGCCATTTAGAAGGCTGCTTGGCGGAGCACGCGGGGGAATATGTACGATTGCTGGGGATTGATGCCCAAGCGAAGCGCCGGGTGTTGGAAGCAATTATCCAACGGCCGTAAATCCACAGTAAGGGTTCAGCACATCTAAACGTTGCACCCTTACTGAGAACGTTGCCCCCGCCCGCGCTGGGGAAACCCTGGGATTTTCCCACTGTGAACCCCCGTCAAAGCCAGTCCGAGGGGCTGGCTTTGATGTAATGCCATCCTTTTGACTGGGCTTATGCCATTGCAACCTTTGCAGCTTTGTTCTCGCTCCGATATTCGGGTGGTGGGAAATGTTGAGATTCATCCGAGCGCGGCGATCGCCTCCGGTGTCGTTTTATTAGCCGGCCCCGAGGGTCAGGTTGTGATTGGGCCAGGGGTCTGCCTAGGGATGGGGGTGATTCTCAATGCCATTGCCGGGACAATTCGGGTGGAGGAGGGAGCCAGTTTAGGGCCAGGGGTTTTAGTTGTGGGCAATTGTGCGATCGGGGCCAATAGTTGCATCGGCGGCCTGACGACGGTTTATGAGTGCGATATTCCCACGATGGCGGTCATTGCCGCCGGGACAGTACTGGGGAATTGTGGCCGTAGCGTCGATTGGGCGACATCAGGCCCCCTCCCCCCGGTGGCAGATCCGCCGGATTGTCAACCCGAAGCCGATTTTTGGGAGGACGAACCCACCCCGGAACCTCAACCCCCGGTGAAAATTGCCCCGGAACCTGAGGCAATTCCGGTCACTGTCCCCAGCGCCCCTCCTTCTGAACGTTTAACTGCCAGCAAAATGCGGATTAATCAATTATTGGTTACGCTTTTTCCTTATGATCAACGATTTCAGGAACGGCTTCAGTCTGACGGCGATCAGAGCGACAGTCTAAGGAAGGATTCTCCGCCGTAAATAAGAGTTAATACTACGCATTTTGTAAACATTTGTTGCCAAAAGAAGTTTCGGCTCCGGGATCTGCAAATGGCCCCCTTGATCTTCAGTGAGCAGGATTTCTAGATCACGGCTCTGAGGGGGTTGTTACCTATTGAGATCGCTCCATTGACGACAATTTCAACAAAGAGCGATCGCGCCAATGCCTCACCCCATCAGGCATGGCGCGATTTGTGTCAAAGGGCGATCGGGGACAATTCCCGCTGTTAATAAATGATTAATTTTATTAATCAGTCTCAGAAGCAATCGCAATTACACAATTCTCAAAATTGCCTTTTTTTTTTCAGAGAAAAGGAGAACCTTCGTGATAAGCTAAAGCGTGGCATCAAAAACTTGTCACTTTAAACAGAATTCTTTGAACGCCAACTTGGGCTGAATGGTCACTGTCTCACGAAGAAATGCGCGGCTCTCCTGAACGCCAACCTCCCTTCTGCCGTTACAGTTTTGCCAACCAGTCCCCAGTTTTGAGTAGAAATTACTGTTAACGTAAGCCTCACCACGACTTTAAGGAGGAATTTGAGGATATGGTACAAACCAAAAAGGGTTTTGAGGCGGGTGTAAAAGACTATCGCTTGACCTACTACACCCCCGACTACACCCCCAAAGATACCGACCTACTCGCTTGTTTCCGGATGACCCCCCAACCGGGTGTTCCTCCTGAAGAAGCTGGGGCAGCGGTTGCCGCAGAATCGTCCACCGGAACCTGGACGACCGTTTGGACCGATGGTCTGACGGACTTGGATCGGTATAAAGGCCGTTGCTATGATCTCGAAGCCGTTCCCGGGGAAGATAACCAATACTTCTGCTTTGTTGCCTATCCTCTCGATCTCTTTGAAGAAGGCTCCGTCACCAACATTCTCACCTCGATCGTTGGGAACGTATTCGGTTTCAAAGCACTGCGGGCCCTGCGTTTAGAAGATATCCGCTTCCCCGTGGCGCTGATCAAAACCTTTGAAGGCCCCCCCCACGGTATCACCGTTGAGCGGGACAAACTTAACAAGTACGGTCGTCCTCTCTTGGGTTGTACGATTAAACCCAAACTGGGTCTGTCGGCGAAGAACTACGGTCGTGCAGTTTATGAAGTGCTGCGCGGTGGTTTGGACTTCACCAAAGACGACGAAAACATCAACTCTCAGCCCTTCATGCGCTGGCGCGATCGCTTCCTCTTTGTGCAAGAGGCGATCGAAAAATCCCAAGCGGAAACCAACGAAATCAAAGGGCACTACCTCAACGTCACCGCTCCCACCGTTGAGCAAATGATGGAGCGGGCCGAATTCGCCAAAGAAATCGGCACCCCGATCATCATGCATGACTTCCTGACCGGTGGCTTCACCGCCAACACCACCCTGTCCAAATGGTGTCGCCGCAACGGTGTCCTGCTCCACATTCACCGCGCGATGCACGCCGTCATCGACCGTCAGCGCAACCACGGGATTCACTTCCGCGTCCTCGCCAAGTGCCTCCGCCTCTCCGGTGGGGATCACCTCCACTCCGGTACCGTTGTGGGTAAACTCGAAGGCGAACGGGGCATCACCATGGGCTTCGTTGACCTGATGCGCGAAGACTATGTGGAAGAAGATCGCTCACGGGGGATCTTCTTCACCCAAGATTACGCCTCCCTCCCCGGCACGATGCCCGTCGCTTCCGGTGGGATCCACGTTTGGCACATGCCCGCGTTGGTGGAAATCTTCGGTGATGATTCCTGCTTACAGTTCGGCGGTGGTACCCTCGGTCACCCCTGGGGTAACGCTCCGGGTGCAACGGCTAACCGCGTTGCCCTCGAAGCCTGTGTCCAAGCCCGGAATGAAGGCCGTAACCTCGCCCGCGAAGGCAACGATGTGATCCGCGAAGCCTGCCGCTGGAGTCCTGAGTTGGCTGTTGCTTGCGAACTCTGGAAAGAAATCAAGTTTGAGTTCGAGGCCATGGATACCATCTAGGTTGGCATAATCTGGGAAACGGTAGCGTCGTTACGGTTTCCCTTGAGGACTTCCCCCTAAAATCGGTCGGGTTGGACCAATTTTGCCCATGAACCCTAAACACATTGCCGAAAACACGGTCCAGGTGCTGCAAAGTTACCTCACCTATCAGGCGGTGCGCGAGATTATCCAGCAACTCACCGAAACGAATCCTCCCCAAGCCATTTGGCTGACGCAATATTCAGCGGGCAAACTCCAAGATGGCGAAGCCTATCTCAATGGGCTGATGCTAGAACATAAAGAGTTAGTGTTGCGAATTTTGACCGTGCGGGCAGAGATTGCCGATCAGATTGTGGATTTTCTACCGGAGATGACCCGTACAGCGATTCAAACCGCGAACACGGAACATCGCCGCCAAGTTCTGGAACGCTTAACGCGGTCTGAACCCGACCCCTCGACTCAACCTGAACCCCCACCGGAGTAACTTTTGCTCCTTAACCCCTAATATTTGAGGTCTTTTAACGATGGCAATGAAAACGTTACCCAAAGAGAAGCGTTACGAAACTCTCTCCTACCTGCCCCCCCTGACGGATCAGCAAATTGCATTGCAAATTCAATACATGCTCGATCAAGGTTATATCCCGGCAGTTGAGTTTGAAAAAGATCCCAAACCCACTGACCACCATTGGACGATGTGGAAGTTGCCCCTGTTCAGTGCCAACAACCCCCAGGATGTCCTCAATGAAGTGCGGGAATGCCGTCAAGAGTATGCCGATTCCTATATCCGCGTGGTCGGTTTTGACAATATCAAACAGTGCCAAACGGTGAGCTTCATTGTTTATAAGCCCGGTGTGAGCCGTTTCTAGTCCCCTAAACGGTATTTTTATCTTGTGCGGAACTGAGTTTTCTCAGTTCCTTTTTTTTGTTTAGGGGGAAAGTTTGGCTTTTTGGGCGCGGGTTTGACGATACCATTGGGCGATCGCCGGAACCCACTGTTCAAACTGGGCAAAGAGTAATTCTGCAAATTGCTGTGCCTCCAGTTGGGCATCTTTTTTCCAGCGCAAATCCAGCAAGTGCATCAAAGAGCGCACATTACAACTCATCACAAAATGCTGCCGCACATCAAAGGGAATAATCGACCGGGCCTGTTCTTCTGCCATCCCTGCCGCAATATGTTCCCCATATCGCTGACAAGCCGCCAAGCACCAATCTAAATCCGCCTGCCGCTGCTCTGGCGAATAATAATATTTCTTCCCTTGCCGATTGGTATAATCCCCCACCGGCCGCAAATAAAACACATCTTCTAGTTCCCGTTTCCCGGATAAAATATCTGTAATGCGTGTGCCCGTATAACGGAAAGAATTGTGAACGACAACACCATTGGCAACAAAGTTATGCCACGAACCTGCCACCTCTAAATCGTAGGTCATTTGCATTCCCAGGTATTCCGCCGCAATGACCTTAACTGGATGCGCTTTTAAGATATTGCCAGCAGGTTTACGCTTAGGTTTCCAGTTCTGGATAATTTGCGGTTGCTGATTAAACGTTTTAGCAAACGCATCTTCTTGATGGTTGTGATGAATGAGTTCGTGACAGTCTTTACAGAGCGTGACAAGATTATCAAAATCGTAAGCTAAGTCAGGATTAGCAAATACTGGGACAAGATGATGAGCATGTAATGTACCACCACGTTTTCCACAGGATTGGCATGTATAGTCAAATTTTCGATGGACTTGTGGAGCAATCTGTCTTGTCCATGCAGCAATCATTGTTCGGCTTGAGGAAACCCCCCCGCGCCAAAAATGAGAATCTTCACCTCTTTGGGTAATTTTTTTTGATATCTCACTTCTTTGTTGCCGTGCTTCATCTGAGAGATGCAATTTATATCCACCCTTGTTTTTATTCCATGGATTTTTGCTGCCCGGTGATTTCTTATTTAGGGTTAAACCATGACGATAAACCCATTTTTTAATTGCTTCTACAGAGCAATTAGCAATTTTTGCCATTTCATCTACATACAATCCTTTTTCTATTTGCTCTGTAAGCCATTCGATATTTCGATACACAGGATGATCATCATTCTTGATGATCACACCTTCTCCTTTTTTACGGCCATGTTTACCTCTGGCTATTGTTAAACCATGGCGTTTAGCCCATGTTTGGATTGTAGCTGACGTACAATCTAAGAGTTTTGCAATCTCAACAGCATTTTTGCCTTGATTAACTTGGGACTCAAGCCATAGCTTATTCGTGTAGGGTCGTTCGCCGGCTTGGACAGGGATACCATTGCATAAAACTTGACAGTTTTCACCGATAGAAAAAACTTCACCCCTGTCATCTGTGACGAGTTGAATCGCATCCGCCATTGTCTGCCATCCATTGGGGGTTAAAATGCGGTGATTGACGGTACAGTCTAGTGTTGAATTATTTGCTAAGGTGAGACGATAAACAGGTTGCAAGCCACTACACATTACATCCTGAATATGTCCAACTTCAAACTGTCCTGTTTCTTCATTCAAGACCCGTAATTTCATCTTTTGGATTCGCTGGCGGCAATTACGGCGATATGTTCCTGGTTCTTCTCCATTGCGCCCTCGAATTTTTCGCTCTCGAACTGCTTTTTCACCATTGACCCACAGGTCATGCAACTCAGCAATCGTTTTTTTGTGCTTCTTACTGGTTTCACCATTAGTATTAACAAATGTAACCTCTGTCGCACCAGCCAAACACTGCACATCGAACGTGATTCCTACTCTATGAGTACGAATTTGTTGCATCATTGAATGGGGAAACCCACAAACATTAACGGTGATTTGGGGATGCTCTAAGGGGCCAAAATGTCCCTTATTTCCTGCCAATAAATGCTTGATAATTAATTCCCCTGCTTTCGCCTCATCGGGGAATTTATCCCGCTGATCATAGACCGCATCTTCACTGTAATCTTGGTGCATCGCTGCCCAGATGAGTTGCTGAGGATGGGGGGTTGCTGCTAGTAATTCAATGCGAAACTTATCCATCTTGTTTATCTGATTCTAATTTAGCTAATGTTTAAACCCGTGAGACGATCACCTGCTCTGGTTGATCTTGGTATTTACCTTGGCGTTTTTGATAGCTGGTTTCACAGGGTTCCCCTTCAAGGAAGATTAATTGGACAACGCCTTCGTTGGCATAAATGCGACAATCTGCACTAGAAGAGTTAGAAAATTCTAACGTTAAGTGACCCCGCCAACCGGCTTCAGCGGGGGTAAGGTTGGCAATTAAGCCGATGCGGGCATAGGTTGATTTACCGATACAGAGCACAGAAATATAATCAGGAACATTGATTTTTTCAAGGGCAACGCCTAAACCATAGGAATGAGCGGGGAGAATGAAAAAATCACCATTGTGATCGTGGTGGAGTTCAACAGAATCTA
>JAABSU010000006.1 GCA_011390265.1 Spirulina sp. | reverse complement strand
AGAGGCTTGGATGTTGGCGAGTGCTGCTGTGAGTTCTCCTTGCTCGCGTTGGGTATCTGCCACATTCCGCAGTGTTGTCGCTTCACCAGAGATATCGCCCACCGCCTGATAAAGGGGTAAGGCTTGATTGAAATACTCCAGCGCCCGGCTCTTTTCTCCTAACGCATCGTAGACCGCACCGATATTATTGAGGGTCACGCCTTCGCCGCCGCGATCGCCCACCGCCCGATCAAGGGGCAAGGCTTGATTGAAAAACTCCAGCGCCCGGCTCTTTTCTCCTAACGCATTGTAGACCGCACCGATATTAGTGAGGGTCTGAGCTTCGCCACTGAGATCGCCCACCGCCCGTCTGAGGGGCAAGGCTTGGTTCAAATACTCCAGCGCCTGACGATGTTCTCCTAGTGCTAAGTAGACATAACCGATATTATTGAGGGTCGTGCCTTCCCCGCTGAGATCGCCCACCGCCCGTCTGAGGGGCAAGGCTTGGTTGTAATACTCCAGCGCCCGGCTCTTTTCTCCTAAGTCAGAATAGACCGCACCGATACTATTGAGAGCCATGGCTTCGCCGCTGCGATTGCCCACCGCCCGATACAGGGGCAAGGTTTGGTTCAAATACTCCAGCGCCTGGCTCTTTTCTCCTAAATCATCGTAGACCCTGCCAATATTATTGAAGGTCAAGGCTTCGCCGCTGCGATCACCTATTGCCTGCCAGAGGGGCAAGGCTTGGTTGTAATACTCCAGCGCTCGGCTCTTTTCTCCTAACGAAGAGTAGACTCCACCAATATTATTGAGTGCCGAGGCTTCACCGCCGCGATCGCCAACCGCCCGTGCAAGGGGCAAAGCTTGGTTGTAATACTCCAGCGCCCGGCTCTTCTCTCCTAAGTTAGAGTAGACCAAACCGATATTATTGAGTGTCGAGGCTTCACCGCCGCGATTGCCCACCGCCCGAAAAAGGGGCAAGGCCTGGTTTAAAAACTCCAGCGCCCGGCTCGTTTCTCCTAACGAATCGTAAACTGCACCGATATTAGTGAGGGTCACTGCTTCGCCGCTGCGATCGCCCACCGCCCGAAGAAGGGGCAAGGCTTGGTTGTAATACTCCAGCGCCCGGCTCTTCTCTCCTAACGAATCGTAAACTGCACCGATATTAGTGAGGGTCAAGGCTTCACCGCCGCGATCGCCCACCGCCTGCCACGGGGGCAAGGCTTGGTTGAAAAACTCCAGTGCCCGGCTCTTTTCTCCTAACGCGTTGTAGACCAGACCAATATTATTCAGGGTGGCAGCTTCGCCACCGCGATCGCCCACCGCCCGAAGAAGGGGCAAGGCCTGGTTGAAAAACTCCAGTGCCCGGCTCTTTTCTCCTAAGTCAGAATAGGTCATACCGATATTATTCAGGGTAGCAGCTTCGCCGCCGCGATCGCCCACCTCCCGTCTGATAAGCAAGGCTTGGTTGTAATACTCCAGCGCCCGACTCTTTTCGCCTAAGTCATCGTAGATACTGCCGATCTCATGGAGGGTGTTAGCTTCGCCACCGCGATCGCCCACCTGTTGATAGAGATGAACCGCCGCTTCCCACTTTTCAATTGCAGCTTGCAAGGATTCTAGTGATCCATCTCTCCTGAAAGTTTGGCCTTCTTGAAAAAGTTGTTCTGCTCGTACAGCAACTTCATCATTATTTGCCGTGGCACTTTGTAAGGTAATGCGATAACGGCCAACTTCTCCTGATTGATAAGAATTTGCCAAAATGAAATACTCACCATCCACAGGTAAAGTAATTACAATTCTGGCATTTTTATTCTCGCCGCCATCATCATTTTTCGCAATCGTATTGCCATCAGAATCAAGCAACAACAAAAAAGCATTAAACTGATCACTAACTAAATCAATTTTGATGTTTTCGCCTGCCTGACCCGTAAAAGTATGAATATTAAAATAAGTGCCATCAGAGTCGAAAATTTGACTCTCTTCGCTCAACTCTCCTTCAAAAACCGAAGGTTCTCGCTGTGGTGAGTTTTGCACGACAAGCCATTCCTGGGGCAAGTCTGACATCTGGGGCTGTGTAGAGAGTCGCTGAGATTCCGCCAAGAATCGAACCGCAGCCCTCCCCTCCAGAGCGCCAACCCCCTCCCCCACCACCAAACCCGACCAAAGCAACGCACCGAGAAGACCGCTTAAACCCCGCATCACCACATACCCCTGCGTAAATATCGCCAGTCTAGCCAAATTTACCGAGAGATGTGCAGAATGTTACCGAAAGTGTAGCGATTCCATCCACACCCACAAATTCAGGGCGCAAGCGTTGCGCCCCTACACCCAAAATCGTAGGGGCGCAACGCTTGCGCCCACCCCAACCCAGCAACACACCATAAATTCATGGTAACGACTCAATGGCTGTGCTACCTTAACCAACATGGCAATATTAAATATTCATCTCATGACTTTTAATCCTACATCTAAGGAGATTGAAAAATGGATCGACTAGAACAATATCGGCAACATATTTGCGCTGTATTGGCAAGATATGAAACAAAAGATACCATCACAATTTGTGATCAAAAAACCGATAATTATCTGTTAATGAATCTTGGATGGCAAGGTTATCAAAGACAGTACGGAATCTTCTTCCATCTACGCATTATTGATCATGAGATTCACATTGAATGGAACGGCACCGAAAACATCATTGATGAATTAATCGAACAAGGTATTCCAGAATCAATCTTGGTTGCTGCCTTTCGTCATCCCGATCTGCGCTCAGAAACGCCACCAAAAGCGGCGATCACCCCTGTGTAAATATCGCCAGTCTAGCCAACGAGAGATGTGCAGAATGTTACCGAAAGGGGAGCGATTCCATCCAGACCCACAAATTCACAGCGCAAACATTGCGCCCACCCCAACTCAATAACAATCAACCCACCGCTAAACTAGAAAAAAACCCAGAACCTACCCCATGACCACACGCAACCAAATTTTGCAAGAACTTGACACACTTCCCGACGATCTACACCCACAAGTTCTCCAATTTATCCAAACCCTGCGCCAACAACATCAAACCCCACCCAGCAACGCCTGGGATACCCTAGAGACACTCACCGGAACCCTTGAAGCGCCCGCCGACTGGTCTGCCCAACACTGCTCCAAAATGCCCTAGCACTCTATCAAACCCGTCCAGACAAAACGTGGGGACTCACCGACTGCATTTCATTTGTCGTGATGGAACAGCAAAACCTACGCATAGCACTGACCAAAATTTTGGGATGCAATCCCCGTCCTGACTTCGGCAAGCTCAGTCGCCATCCAGGGCGGCTTTTTCTTCGCCGATAGCTTGCCACTGTGCTAAATTTGTGGAGAACTCGGATGTCTTCCAAGAGTATAAGTTGCATTCCTCAATTTTCTGTGCTCAGGGCAACGCAAGCTGAAATTGCTGCAACGTCAACAGAGTCATAGGGAAAGCAATGGGGATGTAGCTTCTGTCTCGGTAGTGGAGCAGCAAAAGTTAACAACCGTGGGGCACACGGTGAAGAAGCTCAGGGAGGGTAAAGTCATTAGACTCCCGATGAACTGAGAATCCCCGCGCCTTTAGGCCGGGGAGTGTCAACAGCGATCAGCACTTTGTACAGGCTGGTTTCATTGCGTTGATGCGAAATTAGCGATCGCCCCCAGACCCACAAATTCAAGGCGCAAGCATTGCACCCGCAGAAGCTCTCTGGGAGGCGTGACCTGGCAGAGCCAAGTCACGACACGCTAGCAAATCGACTTAACCCAGCAACGCCTTAGCCCGCGCCACAAAAGCCTCAGCGGTTAAGCCATTTAACGCCATCACCGCCGCCGCGCTGGCCGTCGTTTCCCCCCGTTTCCAGGCAAACAGATCCCGGGGAGCCTTGGCCCGCAATAGCACCGGCTCCAACATCGCCCCAGAGCCGCCGGTAATCGCCAACACCACATCGCCACCAAAGAGATCATCAAAGGCCTCATCACTGAGGAACCCCTGATCCGCCTCACTGCAAAGCTCCCACGCCACATCGGAAGCCCGATAGAGGCGACGGGGGCTAATCACGCTGACGATTTTAGAGCCGATCCCTTCTGCTGCCAGTTGTTCCGCCGCCGCTAGGACAGGGATTAACGTCATATCTCCCAAGACGGCAAACACCACGGTTTGATCGCCGGGGGTAGTTTGCAGCACAAAAGCCCCCTGGTCTAACCCGGTGCGGGTTTGGGCGAGGGTCGATCGCACCGGCAAGGGGGATTTTGACACGGTGATTGTAATCCCTTTATTTTTCTGCCCCAAAGCCCAGTCATAACAGGCTTGGGTACTGTTGGCATCGCAGGGGAAGAGGGGGAAAACGTTGCCATTGCGCATCATCGCGGCAAAATAGTTTTCCACTTCCGGCCGTTGGTGCGTCCAACCGTTGCGCCCCTGCTCTAGAGCACCAGCGGTGAACAGGCAAACCGTAGCGGGAGCAAGGCGGCGCAGTTCCGCCATCGCTTGGGTGACGGTTTGCCAAATGGGCAGGCCGTTGATGGCAAAGGATTCATAGGAACACCAGAGCGATCGCCCCCCAAATAAAGCCTGAGCTGCTGCCAAACCCGCACAGGCATCCTCGCTCAAGGGTTCATAAACTTGGCCCTGGGGTTGTTGGAAATAATCCGCGTCGGGGGTGGGGTGGACAATTTTCAGGCCAACGTTGATGTTATTAATCCCCGATGCGGCGTTACCATCGGCATTGGTAACAACAAAATCGGGATCAGCATGGCCCACCTGTACCACCATCGACCCCATAGCGGTTGTAGAAACCTGTTTATCCCCCACAGGGAATTCTTGAATCATTAATGTGCCTAAATCCGCCAGGGGCCGGGTGGTTTCCGTCACGGCAGTTTGCGCGGCGGGGCCACCGTTGGCGCGGACGTAGTTGGTGCGTACCAATTCCCAAGCTTCAGGGGTGAGGGCGCGGGCTTGGAGGGCGGCGATAATGTAGTCTTTTTCGACGGAATCCCCCGGATAGAGGTTGTGGGATTTGGCCCCCCGTTTATGTACCCCTGCGCCTTTGAGTTGTTTGACGATTAAGACGGTGAGTTGACCGCCGAGGGCTGCTTTAGCGGCTTTGTCCGTCGCTTCTAAAATCGCTTGGGTGAAACGGAGGCGGGCGGGGAATGAAAAGGCGGTGCTATCGACATAGGCCCCCGATTGGCCCTGATCATCATAATCCTTGGCATCGACGAGAATCACATTCTCAAAACCATTCCCCTCCCAATAGGCAATCATTTGAGCGTTGGTTTTCGTCGAAACCATGCTGTGGTGTTCTTGGCTGTAGCCGTTCCACACTAGGATCGGGAGAAAGTTGGTGGTTTGGGGATAGGCGGTGTTGAAGTGGGCAAAGCTGCTCATGATGTAGGGTTCCCCGAGGCCGCCGTCGCCGATGGTGACGGGGAAGAGTACGCCGGGGTTGAGCTTTGCGCCGGCCATGGCGAAATGTTGCCCTTGACCCAAGGGGCCGGCGGGATTGAGCAGGCCGGGAATTTGTCCCGAAAGGTGGCCGAGGAGGCCGTGGGTTTCTCGGTAGCGATCGCGCATTTCCTGCACGGTGCTAATCCCCATCGCTTCTAGGGATTGATCGAGGAAAACATTGCTATAAAAACCGGGGGCATGGTGGCCCACTTCTGTCGTGATGTTTTTATACCCCAACATCATCAGGGCGGCGATGCCGTCGGCAATACTGGCGAAACCGCCAGGGTGGCCCGATTCTTTGCTGGCGGTAATTTGGAGCGTTAGGTAGCGTAGGGCATCCGCCGCCAGGAGGGTTTGATAGACGGCGTTGGGGTCGCTGGGGGAGGCGATCGCCCTTTCACCCGCAGCGATCGCCGCTGTGGTGCCGTGGGTCTCGAACCCTTCTAGGGTTGGGGCGAAATATTGAATGCCCTCACAAAAGGCGGGGATGGCGGTAGCTACAGACATGAATGGATTAATCCTTAAATGATGGATGTGCAACAAGACTTAAACAATCTTACCGTTTCTTTAGTCCCTTCTCTCCCCCCACGGATTACAAACTCCGCAACGCCACAATCGGATCCAATTGCGCCGCCCGCCGTGCTGGGATCACGCCAAAAAACAGGCCAATTCCCCCCGATACCGTCACCGCAATCACCACCGCCACCGGGGAAACTGTGGATTTCAACGGCGTTGTCATTGCCAATAACGTCACCCCTCCCGCCCCGATCACCGTCCCCAACAGCCCCCCAATGGCCGAAACAATCACCGCCTCAATTAAAAATTGCGTCAGGATTTGATTCGCCTTTGCCCCCAGGGCCTTGCGGAGGCCGATTTCTTGGGTGCGCTCCGTCACCGACACGAGCATAATATTCATCACACCAATGCCGCCCACGAGGAGGGAAATGGCGGCGATCGCCACCAGCATCAGCGTCAACCCCCCCGTCACCCGCGTCACAATTCCCAAAATATCCTGCTGCGTCTGCACCCCAAAATCATCATCGCCGGTAATTTTGTGGCGGATCCGCAGCAAATTTTCAATCTGAAACTGGGCGGCATTGACACTCCGTTCATCTCGGGCCCGGATCGAAATAAACGTCACCTGTGTGCCGTAGGGGGAGGTGTTCCCTGTCACCTGATTGGCCATCGTGGTGAGGGGAAGATACACCGCCTCATCCTGGTTCTCCCCAAAGGCCGAACCCTTGGCCGCCATCACCCCCACCACCTCAAAGCTGACATTCCCCACCCGTACCCGCTGCCCCAAGGGAGCTTCAAACCCAAACAGCCGTTCTGCGGTTTCGCTTCCTAACACAGCAATACGAGCATTGCGACTGAGATCCTCGGTGGTTAAAAATCGCCCTTGATCAATGGCAAAACTGCGCACGGCGAGAAATTCCGGCGTGGTGCCAATCACTTGATGATTGACATTGCGCCCCAACCGCGTAATCACCCGCTGGGCCACCAGTTGGGGGGCGACAAGATCCACCGCTGGCACTTGGGAGGCGATCGCCTCCGCATCCGCCAATACCAAGGTTTGGGGCAATTCAAACGTCGTGCGTCGCTCCCGTTGTGACCCCGGCACGACAAATAATGTATTGGGTCCCAATGTGGCAAACTCATCTTCTGCCAACCGTTGCGCCCCCTGGCCAATGCCCACCATCGTAATCACCGAGGCATTGCCAATCACAATCCCCAGCATCGTTAACGCCGTCCGCAACCGATAATTGAGCAACGTCCGCACGGCCATCGAAATATTTTCACGGAGTTCCATAGGGGCTTCGAGTCAAGGCTTTTCCCTCAATACTGTACCAGCAGATCCAAATTCAGGCAGGATTGAGATTGCACCCCTTATTCGTTTTTGGAGATAAATAATGATGTTGCAAGTTCGGAAAAGTGGCGATCGCGGCCATGCTAACCATGGTTGGCTGGATTCCTATCATAGTTTTTCCTTCGCGGGGTATTATGATCCTGAGCAGATGGGATTCCGTAGCTTACGGGTGATCAATGAAGACCGCATCGCACCCTTAGGGGGTTTTCCCACCCATGGCCATCAAGATATGGAGATCATTACCTATGTGCTCAGTGGCGCATTAGAGCACAAAGACAGCCTTGGCACCGGCTCAGTGATTCGCCCTGGGGAAGTGCAACAGATGAGCGCGGGGACAGGGATTAAACACAGCGAATATAACCCTTCCGATCAAGAATCCACCCATCTCTTACAGATTTGGATTGTCCCGAATAAAACTGGCATCGCCCCCCGCTATGCCCAAAAAACCTTTCCCATTGCTGAACAACCGGGGCAATTACATCTCGTCGTCACCGGAGATGGTCGCCATGGTACGATTCCCGTACAACAGGATATCAACCTTTATGCCGGCAGAATTTTAGCAGGAGAGGCGATCGCCCCCCAACTTGATCCCGCCCGCTATGGCTGGCTCCAAGTGGCACGGGGAGAACTGTTACTCAATGATCTACGCTTAAATGCGGGGGATGGGATAGCCATCGGTGAAACGACAGACCTCAACCTAACGGCGATTACTGACACGGAGGTACTGCTCTTCGACCTCCCCTAAACAACAAATTGATCATCATTATTTTGGCTAGCCGCTTGGCTACGGGCATCGTAGTAAAGCTCCGCCAATGTCATCCGATTCAGCGCCTGGGTGAGTTGATCATCCAGGCGTTGCCAAAGCCAGTAGGTCACCCAATCCGTGGCTTGGTCACGGTTGGGTTGATGGTGGGGCAGGGGGTTGATCGTTTCCCCAACGGCGGCCAAAATTTGCCCCAGGGAAATCTGCGCCGGAGGATGGGCCAAACAATAACCCCCTTGCGGCCCCCGAATCGAATAGACTAAACCAGCTCGTCGTAATTCAATCAATAATTTTTCCAAATAAGGGGCGGGGATATCTTGGCGTTGGGCGATCGCCATCACGGAAGCCGGCTTCCGGCTTGGCTGCAAGCTCAAATCAAGCAAGGCCTTGACGCTGTAATGGGCGCGAGTTGTCAGTTTCATTTGATCAAATATTGCCAATAGCCGCGAAAGCGGATCAATCCCTTCAGGACGGATTGAGATGATATTCACTGTCTTTTTATGCAAGGATTGAACTGGGATTGACCAAAACTTATGGGATACAAGCCCCGCCCTGACTTCGGCAAGCTCAGTCACCATCCAGGGCGGCTTTACTCTTAGCTCATAGCCTGCTCCCAATGCTACTCTAGTCCCATGCTAAACATCACCTACGAGTACAAGCTACAACCCACGCTTGAGCAGGAAGCGGTTATCGAAGACTGGCTGGCCATCTGCCGGAAAGTCTATAACTATGCTTTAGCCGAGCGTAAGGATTGGGCACGTTCTCGTAAGTCCCCCGTCAATGCTTGTTCCATCGACCGGGAATACATTATCCCTGCCGATGTGAAAGCCCCCACCTTTGCCAGTCAGTGCAAATCACTAGCAGTAGCCAAAAAGGTCATTCCTGAACTGAAACGTCCTCATACCCATGTCTTGCAACAGACATTGAGAACCCTGGATGCAGCATTTGTGGCGATGTGGGAACGGGGCCATGGCTTCCCACGGTTCAAAAAGCGAATGCGGTCATTCGTTTTTCCTCAACTTAATAAAGGAGTGGTGGAAAGAAATCGCGTCAACCTGCCTAAGATTGGTTTGGTCAAGATGCGACTGTCTCGACCCGTCCCCGAAGGATTTGAGGCCAAGCAGATCCGTGTGGTCAAGCGGGCTTCAGGTTACTACGCGCTGATTGTATTTCAGTCCGATGTCGATGTGCCAGAAGTGCAGCCCCATGGGGAACCGCTAGGGGTAGATGTGGGCATTGAAAGCTATCTAGCAACTTCTGCCGGTGAGTTGATCGCCAACCCCCGATTTTTTGTGAAAGGACAACGCAAGCTGAAATCGCTGCAACGTCAACTCAAGCGGAGAAAAAAGGGGTCGAGTCGATGGCTCAAGCTCCAGAAGAAGATTGCTCGACACCACGAAAAGTTAGCTAATGCCCGGAAGGATTTTCAGTTTAAGCTAGCTCATCATCTTTGTGAACAAGCGGGGATGGTGTTTGTGGAGAAGCTAAATCTGAAAGGGTTAGCGAGGGGGATGCTCGGTAAACACTGCCTAGATGCAGCGTGGGGGAGCTACCTTTCTATCCAGGAATGGGTGTGCTGGAAACGTGGTGTCTATTTTGCGAAGGTTGAGGCAGCAGGCACGAGCCAAGAATGTCCTCAATGCTCGGCCGTTGTCAAAAAAGATCTATCAGTCCGAGTTCATAAATGCCCGGAATGTGGCTACACAACGAATCGAGATGTAGCTGCTGCTCAAGTGGTGAAGAACAGAGGACTTGCAGCCGTGGGACACACGGTCAAGAAGCTCAAGGAGGGTAAGGTCAATGGACTCCCAACGAACTGAGAATCCCCGTGCCTTTAGGTCGGGGAGTGTCAACAACTATGATAGATTGTAGTTTGATGGATGGATCACAGTCCATGATTGTCATGCTGTCATTGCAGCATTGTTAGTGGGGTATCGTTGTTGATGGCCCAGACAACATCAGCAACGATCCCCAGCGTTATCACTGAATTATCCCAAGTTATTAATGCCTAAAAATCCCACTCCAACCCCCCTGACGGGCGAAGAACTCGTCAACAAAGTCAAAGAACTCGGTAGCCTGAGTAAAGATGAAAAGGCGAAAGCCTGTGGTTATTACACCCTAACCAAGAACGGCATCGAGCGGGTGAATATGATGAAATTCCTCAAAGCCCTGATTTCAGCGGAAGGAATTGTTTTAGATGGTTCCGGCAGTGGCAATGGTCGCGGTGGCCGTTCAGCAAGCTATCGCATCACCGTTCAGTCCAACGGCAATTTGCTGATTGGTTCAGCCTATACCAGAAAGATGGGTCTCAATCCAGGGGATGAATTTGAAATCACCTTAGGGCGAAAGCACATTCACCTCAAGCCCTTGAATGGTTCTGACGACGACGAGTAAACCGTTTTGATCTGAGCGTTTAGCCCGTCCCTTTCCAGAGTCCTGGAGAGGGATATGCTTTGTTCTGGGGCTGATCAATGATCAATCGTCCCAGCAGCCCCCTGCCATTTTGAGAGGAGAATTGTTATTTACACCCCACCCTTGGCTCGTCTGATTGAGCAACTGCAAAAATTACCCAGTGTTGGCCCGAAAACGGCCCAACGCCTTGCCCTCCATATTCTGAAACGGCCCGCTGATGAAGCCCAAGCCCTGGCGGAAGCCATTGTCAATGCGCGGCAACAGGTGGGGGTCTGCCAAACTTGTTTTCATTTATCGGCGGATCCAGTGTGTACGATCTGCCGCGATCGCAATCGAGATCAGCACACAATCTGTGTGGTAGCAGATTCCCGCGATGTGATCGCTCTCGAAAAAACCCGTGAGTACCGAGGGCGCTACCACGTTTTAGGGGGGGTCATTTCCCCGATGGAGGGGATTGGCCCCGACCAATTGAGCATTCAACCCCTAATCCGTCGCGCCAGTCAGCCAGAAACAACGGAAATCATCCTCGCTATCAGCCCCAGCATTGAAGGGGAAACGACGACGCTCTACATTAGTCAATTGGTGAAGCCCTTTGCCAAGGTGACACAAATTGCCTTCGGGCTACCGATGGGGGGGGATTTGGAATATGCTGATGAAGTGACTTTAGCCCGTGCCCTGGAGGGACGGCGGGAGTTACTTTAGGATCGGTGTTTCCAATAGCTTGTTTGCCCTGAAGGATCACCGCCGGCAGGGTTTGGCGGGCATCCTCCAGGTGCAAACAAGCATTAAGTGGCTTGAGATGGCAGCAAAACAGGGTTGAGATCAAAACGGGGTCAGCAAAACTGAGGAATCCACCGACTAAGCCAGTATCTAGGGAAAATATTGAACCCCCTCTAAGGGTAAACCTTGAGCTTTATATCCAAAATATTCAAATGGGTTTATCATCATACTTTAGTCAATTTCATTCGTCAAGTTTTTTTCTTTACCCAGATTATAATCAGCATTTACACTGATCACATAGAATGGATGTAGGTGCTACAGTCTTACGCTAAGACAATCAATCCTTGAATCAAACCCCATAAACCCCATTGAAGCACCCAGAAGAAAGAATTAATCGGAAAGTTTGTTTTATTGCGGGCACGGGTCACTCTGGCTCAACCTTATTAGGACTATTATTGGGCAATCACTCCACGAGTTTTTTTTGTGGAGAAGGGAATAAAAGCCAATATATTCACAAAGAAAATGCTCCCCCTCACAAACGTTTTTGCAAGTTTTGTGGTACTGACTGTCCCATCTGGGGAGAACTTGCCCTCAACCCAGAGCAGGATCTTTATGAGCAACTGGCTCAACGCATCTGGGAAAAGCAGCATCAAGCAAAAACCTTGATGATTGATTCTACTTCCGGGGTTCATTGGATTCGCAACCAATGGAATGCCCTAAAGTCAACAACCGCCCAACCTCACTTAGTGTTCCTCCAACGTGATGGTCGCGGTGTCGTGAATTCCTATCGCCGGAAGTACCCAGAAAGAGATTTCACAGAGATCATCCAAAATTGGCTAGAAAATATCCACAAAGCTCAAACTTTGTTTGATGAATTTACCGGATCCAAAATGATTCTTCACTACGAAGATTTAGCGGTAAATACCAATGAAGTGTTAAGGCGTTTGTGTGATTTTTTAGAGATCGCCGATGAACCGACAATGCCCAACTTTGGTAACTCCGAGTATCATGTATTGGGGGGGAATAATGGAACCCAGTATTTGGTTGCCCAAAGCCAAGCCAATGCTGAGGATCGGTTTTTGGGTCGCATGTCTCCCCACAATCGCCAATATTACCAAAGCCACAACTCTGAAATTGTCTTAGATCTACGTTGGCAAACTGAACTATCTGAGGAGCAAAAAGAAACGTTTGCACGCTTGGCTGGTGAAATCAATCAATCTTTTGAGTGGAACTCTTGAGTAAACAACATGAACAAAAAAATTGACCTCGTTTTTCGGACAATTGGCGAGCGCACCAGTGATATTGCCCTGGACTTAGCGATCAAACAAATTCAACCCAATCAAGTGCATCTTATTGAAAATGTGCGCCCCTTTTCAGCGGCTGTGCAGAAGATGCTAGAGATTGACTATGATTGCGATTTTGTCGTGTTCATGGATGCAGACTGTTTGATGATGGAAAATATGCAGTCTTTCCTGCAACGCAATGATTTTCCCTATGTGGATTGTTACGTTTTAGATAAGTTTCGAGGTCATATTCACCAAGGCGTTCATATTACACGCACGGATGTGGTGCGGTTGATGCAGAAGGTTAAACCCCCGGAAAACGATGAAAAATACGTTCTTCGCCCGGAATCGCGGCTTCGCTCTATTGCCCTTTCTCGAATGAAAGCCAATAAGCATTTTAAAACGTTCCGGATTTTGCATGATTATTTTCAACGTTATGATCATGTTTATGCCAAGATGGCGCTGCGGGAACTGCGGAGCCGCACGGAAGAAAATCGTCGGGAATTAGATGCGGCGGAGCAGTATTGGGATCGACACATTGAGGATGTCGATTTCCAAATTGCCAAGTTGGCGATCGCCCAAACCCGCGCAGCCGTTCCCCAACATTCAACCCCCGCTGAAATTGACGATTATATTGTCCATCTTCCAGAAATTGCCGAACGTGCCATCTCCCAGTTAGATTTCCCCCCGCAACCAGAATGTACCCCAGCCGAAATTGACCAGCAGACGAAAAAAATCTGGTCATGGCAACTGGTACAGGTGGGAGGAGGGACTCTTGAACCACCGGCAGAAGCCAGTTCCCCCCATAAAATCTTTGGCTTGGGATTGAGCCGCACCGGAACAAAAAGCCTCACCAGTGCCTTACATATCTTGGGCTTCAAGGTTATTCATTACCCTGAAGATGAAACCACGTTACGGGAGTTAAGCGAAGGTCATTATCAGTTTTCACTGTTGGATCATTTTGATGGCATTACCGACATTACCGTTTCTGCTTTTTATCCCCAACTGGATCAACTTTTTCCCGGCAGTAAATTTATTTTAACAGTGCGGGATAAGGAAAGCTGGCTCACATCGCTGCAAAAACACTGGTTTAATCGTCCTGCCTTTGATGAAAACAAGCACATTGAAAAGGAACTCCATTTTCAGATTCGGCGTTTCTTAAGAAGTGCAGTCTATGGCTGCTATGAGTTCAACCGTGAGCGGATGTCCTATGTGTATGATCTGCATTATAAAAACACGTTGGATTATTTTGCAGATCGACCTGAATCCCTGTTAGTCCTCAATATTGGGGCGGGAGAAGGTTGGGATAAACTCTGTCCATTCTTAGGGTTAGAACAGTTGGATCAACCGTTTCCCTATATCAAAAAACAATCGCTCTTGAAGTCTCTGCTCAATGCGGAAGCCCAAGTCATTGATGAAGCAATGTTTGTATAGTATAAGCATTGACCATTAATCAGGGTCTTGAGAAACTAGCAACTAGCACAGTTGCACAACTGATGAGAACTCAAACATCCCCCTTTTAAAGGGGGATTTAGGGGGATCTTTGTACCCTATTCAGAACATACCCTAGGGTATTATGGGTTAACTTAAATATTGAATTTGCGTAGGGGCGAAAATTTTTGCCCCTACGCCAAGGCTTTATAATATTGCATCCATTAAACTATTCACCTTAAATACTAAAGATCGATTATTAATTCATCCCCCTTGAGGAACAAAAGTGAAATTACGCTTTTTTGCAGTACTTTCCACCACGCCCCGACTCCTTCGTTTGGTTTGGTCGGCAAGTCCGAAGTGGCTACTCATTTCCTTGTTGACAACTTTTAGCGCATCAGTACTGCCTGCCCTCCAGTTGTATGTGGGAAAACTAACCATTGACCGCATTTTAGCCACCATTGGTCAACCTTCTAGCCTGTGGTCGGGCGTGTTTATGTTGGTGGTGGCTACTTTCACCTTAACGCTGCTCACCGATATTTTAAAAGAACTCTCCACCTATGGGGGGCAATTGTTGAGCGATCGCTTCACCCTCTATGCCAGTAATATCCTCCTCCGCCAAGCTACCCGCTTAGATTTAGCCCACTATGAAATTCCCAAATTCTACGACCTACTGAGTCGTGCCCAGCAAAGTGGGAGCACCTACCCCGTGCGGGCGCTGGCGAGTTTCACCAGCTTTTTAGGACAAAGCATTAAGTTGCTCACGCTTCTGGGTGTAATGATTAGCTTTAGCTCCCTGGCAACGTTACTGTTATTGCTCACATCTATTCCTGCTTTTTTGATTGGGGTAAAATTTTCAGGAAAACGCTTTAAAGTGCTTCGTAGACAAACCCAAAGCGGTCGGTTTGCCGATTATTTACAACGAATTTTAACCCATCAAGATTTTGCGAAAGAAATTCGGCTCTTTAATTTAACAGATCACCTCTTAAGCCAATGGTATAATGTCAGGCTCAGGTTTAATCGTGAAGCAGAAGAGATTTCTTCTCAACAGGCTTGGGCAAAAACAGGATCAAATTTACTTTCAAAAGTGGGATTTTATCTAACCTATAGTTGGATTGTGATGGAAACCCTAATGAGCCAAATTACCATTGGTTCACTGACAATGTATGCAGGGGCATTTCGCCAAGCTCAGGGGGCAATGCAGGGAATGTTAGAGGATATTGCCAGTTTGTATGAAGTTAATCTTTATGTGAGCCAATTTTTTGATTTTTTAGCCTTAGAACCCTATGTTAAAAACCCTGAAAATCCTCTCCCCTTTCCAAGCTCTATCCAAAAAGGCTTAGAATTTAAAGGGGTCAGCTTCAGCTATCCAGGGGCAAAAAAAACGAGCTTAAAGGATTTAAACTTAGTGGTTAAGCCAGGAGAAAGTATTGCTTTAGTGGGAATAAATGGCGCAGGAAAAACAACGCTTCTTAAGCTTTTAACGCGCTTTTATGATGTCAGTGCTGGAGAAATTACGATTGATGATATTCCGCTACAACAGTTGAATTTAAATGAACTCCGGCAAAATGTCGGGATTATTTTTCAAGATTTTGCTCGCTATCATTTAAGCGTTGCTGATAATATCGGTTTTGGCAATATTCAAGCGCATCACAATCTCAAACTGATCCGCCAAGCGGGCATTGATGCGGGGGCTGATGAGATGATTAGCCAGTTTGATCAGGGCTATCATACGATACTGGGCAAGATTTTTCCGGGGGGGCGGGAATTGTCGGGGGGGCAGTGGCAAAAAGTGGGTTTAGCCCGTGCTTTTATGAGTGATGCCCAAATTTTGATTTTAGATGAACCGACGGCGGCCTTAGATGCGATCGCCGAATATGATCTGTTCCAACGATTCCGCCAACTGGCCGCCGGAAAAATCACCTTTTTAGTCAGCCATCGCTTTTCCACGGTGCGAATGGCGGATCGAATTGTGGTATTAGAGGGGGGCAAAATTCGTGAAATGGGCAGCCATCAGGAGTTAATGGCCCAGGATGGCCTCTATGCCCAAATGTTTACGCTCCAATCCTCTAGCTATGAAATTTAAGCTGGGGACATCTCTGAAGCAGGATGAAACTTTTAAAATTGGTGAAGCCCTTTGCGAAGTTGACATAATGGAAGATGCCGATGCCGTGAGGTTAGCCCGTGTCCTGGGCGGGAGTTGTTATGATTTATCCTTGATGAAGGGAAGGGTGAGGACAAAGGTTGTCCCTTTGTTGGGGCTGGAATCGCAGGTTAGTGTTCCCCCGTGCTTTTCGGTGATCACTTGATAGCTAATCGACATCCCCATGCCGGTGCCTTTGCCAATGGGTTTGGTGGTGAAGAAGGGGTCAAAGATGCGGACTTGGATCTCTGGGGGAATGCCGATGCCGTTATCGGCGATCGCCACCTTCACCCATTGCTTACCCTGAGGATCTGCCTCCGTGAGCATTGTGGTAATCATGATCCAGTGGGGGTCGGCTTCAATTTCCTGATAGCTCAACCCCGCCCCCTTTTCATCCAAAGCATCAATGGCATTACTCAAAATATTCATAAACACCTGATTCAGTTGCCCCGCATAGCAGGGAACCAGAGGCAACGAGCCATAATTTTTTTCCACCTGAATCGCGGGGCGTTCCGGTTTAGCCTTGAGGCGATGTTGCAGGATCATCAGCGTGCTATCAATGCCATCGTGGAGTTGAACCGCTTTAAATTCTGCCTCATCGGTGCGGGAAAAATTGCGCAGGGATAGCACAATTTGCCGAATCCGGTCTGTCCCCAAACGCATCGACGTGAGCATTTTGGGCAGATCCTCCTGCAAAAACTCCAAATCTAACTCTTCTGCTGCTGCTTCTAATGCTGGCGTAGGTTCTGGATACTGTTCAGTTAGGAGTTCGACAAAGGCGAGTAAATCCTCGGTGTATTGCTGGATATGAACGAGGTTGCCATGGATGAAGTTGACGGGATTATTAATTTCATGGGCAACGCCAGCCACCAACTGCCCCAGGCTGGACATTTTCTCACTTTGAATCACCTGACTTTGACTCTGTTGTAATTCCACCAGTGTGGCTTGCAGTTTAGCGGTGCGCTCCTCTACCTGTTTTTCCAGATCTTCGCGGTTTTGCTTTAGGGCCGTAAAGGAAGTTTCCAGTTGATCGGCCATGGTGTTAAAGGATTGGGATAGGCCCTGTAACTCCTGAATCGGGCTAGGGGGAAGGCTCTGGTCAAAATTGCCCCCCGCAATGGCTTGACTGGCAACATTGAGGCGGCTAATGGGATGGGCGATCCAATGGCTGGTGAGTAAACCGATCCCCGTGGCGACCCCTAAGGCAATTAAGCAGAGCAGAATGGTGATTTGGGTGTTGCGCTCAATTTCTGCCATGAAGGTGGCTTCAGGAATGGCGACGATGACTAACCAATCTAAACCATATTCATCCTGCCAAGGTTGGGCATTGACAAAATAGCGATCGCCCCCGTTTTGGATCGTAAATGTGGTGGTTGCCGTGATTGTGTTGAGATCGGGGAATTGTGCCGTGAGGGCTTGGGCAACGGTGCGAATCATCGGATCAGGGCTGGCGATCGCCGCTAATCGTTCGAGGCGATCGCCTTCTTCCACAAAGGGGGTGGCTAGGCCAGAGTTGGCGATCAGCATCCCATCCCGCTCGACGATGAACACCGCTCCCGCATCCTGCACATAGAATTCTTGGAGAAAATTGCTCAGTTTCAAGAGATGAATATCAGCGGCCAGCATCCCCAGCAGTTCCCCCTCACTGTCGTACACCGGCCGGCTGGCGGAGGCGGCCACATAGGGGCCGGTGGGAAATTGGGTCATGATGATGTTAGCCCAGATCGGTTTCCCAGCGGCGATCGGTTCGTTGTACCAAGACTCTAGGCTATTGTTCCAAGTCCACTGATCGAGGAGTTCTGTGGGGTTGCCTTCGCCATCGGTGGCATAGGTGAACATGTTATCGGTGGCTTCTCCTGTCCAATCATCAATGGTGATCGTTTGCCCATCATAGCGGGCAATGCCAACCCCCCCCTCTGTGGTCAAACCAATGCCTAAGTAGGTGAGGTCATAGGCCTGCATTTGGCTCCAAAAGTATTGGATCATGGCGGGGCGATCGCTCACATCCAGCAAACCCCTGCGGATCACTTCGGCATTGATGCGGTTAAGGAATTGGGGAATGGTGAGATACCCCTCTAAATGTTTATTGACAACATTGGCCTTTTGGGTCATCAGTTCTTCTGCGAGGTCTTGGACGGCGTGCTGACCATTGCGATAGGACAGGTAGCCCACTAAGGCCACTGCGCCAAAAATTTGCAACACAAAAGGAACAATCAAAACGAGACGGAGCGGCCAAGTTGATGTGGGTTTAAAATCTGTTGTTTTCACAGTGTTCTCAAGATCATTAGGATCACAGCCAACAATTTATAGAACAAAAAGCCTATAAATTCCAGAAAGCAGATCAATCATAACCAGAGATTGTGAAAAAATAGTGAAGGTTTGGCCCGATCCCATTCACCAACCCGAAAGCTTCGGCGTGATCTTCCCTGGTTTAGGGACAACTGTTGGGCTGATCAGTGGGGATGCCGGCGATCGCCCCAAAACCACTATTATTTGCCCCCACATCCGCAAAGCCGACAAAATTCACCGTCGATCCCCCAAAAACGGCCACATTCAAATCATCCCCGCCCCCACCGAATACACCAGGGTTATTGCTGCGATTCCCCGCAAACGTGGCAATACAAACATTACCGGCGGCATTATTGGTTTGAACAAAAACGCTATGTTGTCCCGCCTGTTGAATGAGATTGTTCGTAATGCCCACATTCGTTAACGATCCCCCGCCATTACTAAACACAAAAATTCCCGCTGCCAGATTGCCCGCCGTTGAGACAGTATTGCCCACAACCGTTACATCCCGCAAAATCCCATTGGCGTTGCTGCGCACAAAAACGCCAGCAGAATCAGCGGTACCATTGTTAGGGCCGGTGGTAGTGACGGTATTTCCAGAAACAATCACATCATTGAGGGTGCTGTTTTGTGTGGAAACGAAAATACCACGGGCCGCAGAGCCAGCGGTGGTGACGGTATTGTTAGCAACCATCGCCCCGCTGAATGTGCCACCATTATCCGCCCGCAGAAAAATGCCATCGCTATTAAAATTCACCGCTTCAACGCGATTGCCGGTAATCGTAGTATTGCGGATCATGCCATCATTGGCATGAAGATACATCCCTTCACCATTGCTGCCAGTCGTGGTGATTTGATTGCCGGTAATGATCGTATTGCTCACTGTTCCGCCACCGTTGCCATGGAGGGAAATGCCATGGGATTGATCATTGCCTTGGGTGGTGATTTGATTGCGATCAATGGTTGCGTTACTGACATTTACGCCGAGAACACCGCGCTGATTAACACCAGTCGTGATCACGTTAAAGCCAGAAAGTTGGCTATTGTTCCCCATCGCCACTTGACCTGTAAACCCACCATTGGTAATCGTCGCCCCGTCTAAACGGGGTAGGGTTCCTGTGCCTGATCCGGGTAATTGCACCTGACCCACATCGGCAATATCGAGGGATTGAACGACTCCGGTGGAGAGCACCCGCACCTGATCGGGAATGAGAAAGCCATTCAGCCCCGGATTTGTGCCCGCATCCACATAGATCACATCATTGCCAGCGGATCGGGCGATCGCCACCCCGGCGGTCACTTCCCCAAAGGGATTTTCAAACGTCCCATCTCCCCCCACGGCTCCCCCCGTCACATGGAGAAAGCGCCAAAACTCCCCGGTGGCGGGATTTCTAGCGATTTGATTATTGACGCGATCGCGCATCACCGTTGTCGTCACCTCCTGCTGATGATCCAGGGCGATCGCCTCTTGCCGCTCCACCCCGCGCCCCAAACGCGCCAACACCGTTGGCTGTGCATCGGTTTTAGGGGATTGTCCCCCTAAAATTGCCCCTAATTTCACCGTCAACTGCGTCCCAAAATGGCCATCCGTCGAGACCGTGATCCCCGCTGTCCAGCGATGATTAAACTCCCCCAACAACCGCCCCCGCATTCCCAAATAGCGGCCCTTCCGGGGAATATTCAACCCATAAACACCCCAATAACTATAAACACGGCCCGTTTCCCAAGCCCATAACGGATAACCCGCCTCCAGATCCCACCCTGCCACAGCGGTTTGAAATTGGCGCGTTGTCGTTAACGTCTTTTGTCGGAGCAGGTCATAGAGCAAACGTTCCCCGGTAAACCGGAAATTTGTAGTTTGATTCGCGGTGGTCGCGACTTGATTTTGGGCAACCTGACGGCGGCGATCGCCCACCGGCAGATAACCATTAAACCGCCCCACCCATCGGGAACCTTGCAGATCTCCCCCAAAACCCAATTGGTGAAAGCTTTGTTTAAAACGGGTGCGCCGCAGATCGTAACCCACATAACCCCCCCAAACGAGATCCGCTGTGGGCAGATATTCCCGATAACCCAACCGGAGATTTCCCCCCCATTGATCCTCAGCAAACCCTAAAAAGCGAGCTTCGGCAAAAAACGTATTCATTTCAGGGGTTTGGGCAAAGGGGATAAAACCCTGAATCCCCCAGAGGGTATGGCCGTAGGCTTCCCCTAAACCCGTTTCAAACTGGCCCGTGAAGCGAGGCAACAGCGTTGAGGGGGCCGGTGGCTCGGTTTGGGCTAGGGATGGCTCAGGGGAGAGGGTTTGAGCTTGAGCGTGGGGATGGAGAAGGGTGAAGGCGATGGGCAGGCTAACGCGGATCGCCAGAGAAACCCCCCAGATCAGTGAGCAAGAACGGTGCATGGCAAACTAGCTTTAATCTCTCCCCAACTATAAATAGAAATAGCCCCGTTAACCACGAATGACTGTAATTTTACGCAGATTGGCGGTGATCGCCTCCTCGGTACTGGTGCGATCGCTAATATCCGGCAACCCCGGACGGCGATCGAAAATCATCAGCCAACCCCAATCTAAACTCAGTCCGGCTAAGTAATCATCAATCTGCTCTAACCCTTCCTTAAGGGGATCGGGGCGACCCTCCCGCCACACCTTTAATTCAATGCCGATCATGATGTCTCGATAACGCAAACAGAGATCCATGCGGCGGGAGGCGATCGCATATTCCCGCTCTAAAAACCCGTCCCCATTCACCACCCGATGGAGAAACGCCATTAACACCAAATGGGGGGCAATCTCATGATAAGGCGCACTTTTGAGCAAGGGCTGACCATGCTGCCGCCAGAATTTGAGAAAGGCTTCGAGTAAAGCATTGGGAATTAATCGCCCCTGGTCATCCAACCAAGTTGGCGCAATTAACGGCAACCCCGCACGGGGCACATAGGCCAGCATCCGAGGCAACACTTCCCGATAGATGGGATTCGCAATCACCAAACCCCCCTGGGGATCAATGCGACATAACCCCAAATCGACAATAAACCGCAAATCCTCCTGGGGCACATTGCCCAAGTCTTGCCCCGCTAACATCGGCTCAATAATCGCCCGAATGCGGTCTTCATTCAACCGCTCTGCCAAACTATCCAAATGGGTATCATTGCGCTCAATCAGGTTTTCCTTGGCTTGAAACAAATCCGCAGCGGTAATCGCTTGGGTGGGATCTTTTACCAATTTTTGCGTCATTTCCCGCGCCAACGCATTCACCAGCCACGGCTGACCATAACTCAATTCAAAAGCTCCCATTAACACTTCCGGCTCAAAAATTTGTCCGGTTAAATCGGTGTGCTGCTGATAGAGTTCTGCTACCTCGTCAGCGGTAAAGTTCCGCATGGTGAAAGATTCCACCTTGATATTAAAGGGGCTAGAGGTTCCCAACCGGCCACGACTTCCTGAGGCAACTTTATAATCTCGCACATCCCGCAAACCGATTAACGCTAAAGATTGGGGAAACCCTTGGGGGCGGCTGGGATAACCGTCTCGCAGTTGTCGCAATACGCCAATTAAAACATCATCTTGGAGCGCGTCAATTTCATCAATAAACACCACCAAAGGACGGGGGGAATGTTCTGCCCAGACTCGTAAAGCTTCACCAATTTGGCTGCCGTCATTGGCTTCAGGCCATGGGGGAGGTTGCAATTCTGAGGGTAGCCACGATTGGCAGGAACGCCGCCATGCTCCAAGAATAGCCCGCTCTGCTTTACCCAAATCATCAGGGAAAGCAGCCCCCACCTCAGCAGACACCATGACGGCGGTATAGTCACCGCTGGCGGTGAGTTCCTGGGCCAAGGCGAGCATGGCGGTGGTTTTACCGATTTGGCGGGGGGCATGGATGATGAAGTAGCCCTGTTGGGCGATCAGTTGCATCACCTCCGGCAGCCGGGCAGTTGGGGAGAGCATATAGTGGATGTCACTTTTGCAGGGGCCGGCGGTATTGAACCATTTGGGCATGGGGAGAGCGGGGGATAAGGTTAAAGGTTAGATGGATTATAACGGGGGCCAACAAAACCCCCGGTTTTTGGAGGCTCTACCCCCCATGCCCCACCCCGGGATTAGCTAAAGCGATCCAGCATGGCCTGCAAACCCCCGGCATAACCCTGGCCCACGGCATTCATCCGCCATTCCCCATCTTTACGGTAAATTTCCGCCATGATCATGGCGGTTTCCGTGGAGTAATCTTCGCCCAGGTCATAGCGCAAAACTTCCTCCTTCGTTTCCACATTGACTAAGCGAACAAAGGCATTATGGACTTGACCAAAACTTTGTCCCCGCTGGGGAGCCTCATAAATTGTGACGGTAAACACCAATTTATGAATATCTTCGGGGATCTTACGCAGATCAAGAATCACCGCCTCATCATCTCCTTCACCCGCCCCGGTCAGGTTATCCCCCATGTGCTTGACGGATTGGTTGGGATCGGGACTGGTTAGGTTATTGTAAAAAATGAAATGGCGGTCAGAGGGAAGTTTTTCGTTGGCACCAAGGAGAAACACAGAAGCATCGAGGTCAAAGGGTTGACCATCGGTGGAGCGGGCATCCCAGCCCAAGCCGATAAAGGCGGCTTTGAGACCGGGTGCAACTTTGTCAAGGGAAACCCGTTGTCCTTTTTGGAGAGAAACTGCCATTATGATTTGTCTCTAAACTATGCAATGAATTTCAGTGAACTGATCGAAGCCTTTGAGGCTAATTTAGTCCAAGAGCGCAGTCTGGCCCTTGACCCCAATTGTAACCCGCCTCTGACTGGCGTTGCCGCTGTTTATGAAGCGGAACCGGGAACGGTGAGCTATGTGGAGGGGGCAAAGTATGCCCGCTATATTGCGACGACGGGGGCGAGTGCGTTGATTTTGCCGCCGGATCCCGCCCTCCAGGAGGCGGCTACAGCGCGGGGGATCGCTTGGGTGACGACTCCGGAGCCGCGCTTGTTGTTTGCGATGGCGATCGCCCAATTTTACCAACCCTATCAACCCGCCCCCCAAATTCACCCCACAGCGGTGATTGATCCCACGGCCCAATTGGGGGCTGGGGTGGCTATTGGCCCCCATGTGGTGCTTGAGGGGGGGGTGACGGTGGGCGATCGCGCCTGTATTTTTGCCAATACGGTGATTTATCCCCATTGCCAGATCGGGGCGGGGACGATCATTCATGCCAATTGCACGATTGAAGAGCGCACGGTGATCGGGGAAGATTGCATCATTCACAGTGGCGTGGTGTTGGGGGGAGAGGGGTTTGCTTTTGTGCCTCGTCGTCCCCAAGGTTGGTACAAGATGCACCAATCGGGCCATGTGGAATTGGGCGATCGCGTCGAAATTGGCTGCAATTCCACTGTGGATCGCCCCTCGGTGGGGGTGACGCGGTTGGGCAATGGCGTGAAGATTGACAATTTAGTACAAATAGCCCACAACTGTACTCTTGAGGATCATGCGATGTTGATTGCCCAAGCGGGGCTTTCGGGTCAGGTGGAGGTGGGGCGTTGGGCGATTTTATCGGGTCAGGTGGGGGTGTCGAATCAGGTGAAAATTGGGGAGGGGGCGATCGCCGTTGCCCAAGCCGGAATTCACCGCGATGTGCCCCCCGGTACGGTGGTGACGGGTTCCCCGGCCATTCCCCACGAGCTATTTCGCAAAATTGCCGTCATTTACAAGCGTTTGCCGGAAATGTATCAGGTCTTCCGCAAGGTGCAAGCGCAGCAGTCTAAGGAATAGATCAGCGTCTTTCCAGGCGGCGCACCCGTTGGATCAGGTCGGGGAGCAGTTTGAGGGCGGCAGAGACCCGGAGCCAAAGCTTATGGTCAATGGCGGGGTAGCCGCTGATTTGGGTATCGGGGGGGATGGAGTGGTTAATGCCGGAACTGGCCCCCACTTGGACGCGATCGCCAATGGTTAAATGCCCCGCAGCCCCCACCTGCCCCGCCAAAATGACATGATTCCCCACCGTCGTTGATCCCGCCAAACCCACCTGGCCACAGAGGAGTGTGTGATCCCCGATTTTGCAGCCGTGGGCTACTTGGACGAGGTTATCTACCTTCGTGCCGGGGCCGATGCTAGTCGTGCCGATGGTGGCGCGATCGATGGCACTGAGGGCTTGAATCTCCACATCATCGCCAAGGGTAACTGTTCCCGCTTGGAGGATTTTATAAAATGTACCATCGGGCATCGGCACAAACCCAAACCCATCGCCACCAATCACCGCCCCATTTTGGACGATCACCCGTTCCCCCAAAATTACCCCTTCGCGGATCGCGGCATGGCTGTGGAGGATGGAGCCGGCCCCAATCACCGCATCAGCATAGATGGCGCAATGGGGATGGATCACCACACGATCGCCAATGCGGGCGCGATCGCCCACCACCACATAGGCCCCAATCGTCACATTTTCCCCCAGTTGTACCCCTTCCCCCAAGATGGCCGTGGGATGAATGCCGGGTTTTGGTGGGGGGGGACTGTGAAATAGTTCAATGGCCCGCGCAAAGGCATAGTAAGGATGGGCCACCTCTAAGCGGGGGATTTGCAAATCCGGCCCATCGAAGGCCGGGGGAACTAAAATCGCCCCGGCTTGGCAATCCTTGAGCTTCGCCAAATATTTGGGATTGGATAGAAACGTAATCTGATCCGGTGTGGCCTCCTCAATCGTACCCACCCCCGTAATCTCTAAATCTAGATCCGGGGGGTTGAGTTGGCCGTCGAGGTGGGCGGCAAGGGTGGCGATCTCCATCGGTTAAGCCATGCCCATCAGGCGGGCGACGGTTTCTAAATGGTTGGCAATGCCGGTATGGGCTTGGTTATCGCTATTGGCGATCGCACTATCGGGATCTTTTAGCCCATTCCCCGTCAACACACAAACCACCGTCGCCCCATCGGGAACCTGATCCTGAAATTTCAACAACCCCGCCACCGAGGCCGCGCTAGCCGGTTCGCAAAATACCCCTTCTTTCCCGGCTAAATGGCGATAGGCCGCCAAAATTTCGGCATCGGTGACGGCATTAAAGGCCCCTTGGGAAGCTTCCCGGACGGCGATCGCCTTTTCCCAATTAGCAGGATTGCCAATGCGGATCGCCGTCGCCACGGTTTGGGGATCTTTACACCGCTCCCCGATCACCAACGGCGCAGACCCCGCCGCTTGGAACCCCATCATTTTCGGCAACCGCTGACTTTTGCCCTGCTCCTGATACTCACAAAACCCCATCCAATAGGCGGAAATATTCCCAGCATTCCCCATGGGAATACAGAGCCAATCGGGAGCCTCCCCCAAGGCATCCACCACTTCAAAGGCCGCCGTCTTCTGTCCCTGAAGCCGGTAGGGGTTGAGGGAATTCACCAGCGTCACGGGGTAATGATCCGCCAGTTGGCGCACCAGGTCAAAGCAATCATCGAAATTGCCATTAATCGCAATCACCTCCGCCCCATAGAGCAGCGCCTGAGCGAGTTTCCCCAACGCCACATAACCATCGGGGATCAGCACATAGGCCTTCATGCCCCCCCGGCAGGCATAGGCCGCCGCCGCCGCTGAGGTGTTGCCGGTGCTGGCACAGATGACGGCATGATCCCCCGCCTCCTTGGCCTTAGAAATCGCCATCGTCATCCCCCGATCCTTAAAACTGCCCGTCGGGTTCAAACCATCATATTTCACATAAACCTGTACCTTGCGCCCAATTTCCGCCGCCACCGTGGGGACGGGAATGAGGGGCGTATTACCTTCATGGAGTGTGACAATCGGTGTCGCCTCCGTGACCGGCAAAAATTGCCGATATTGATGAATGAGGCCTGGCCAGCCTCGATGATCGGTCGCGGACAAAGTGATATTAGAAGCAGAAGGACTGAAAACCACGGTGAGCCTCTCTCAAGGTGCAAAGCAACATCAAAAAAAAGATGGGATTATTATTATCCCATCTTTTTATGTTCGCTAGAGTTGTGGATCGTTATTGAGCCGCATGGGAACGCTTCCGTGATGACCAGTTCCCCGATTTATTGGGGGCACTGCTGCGTTCACCGCGATCCGGGCGCTCACTGCGCTCCGGGCGTTCACTGCGATCGTCATAGGTGCGACGGCCGCGGCTTTTGGAGCCACCGCCACCACCGCCACCACCACCGTTGCCGCCCCGTTTGACCGGTTTTTGCACATCGCTATCGCTGGGCACATCCCAATCGGTTTTCATCCATGCCGGGCAAGATTGGTCATAGACCATTTGCAAAGCAGCGGCGGCGATCGCCTGGGGATCATATTCCGTACTCATTTCCTTCACGGTGGAGAGGAAAGAAGCCATCCGTTCACCCATCAGGGCTTCCTGGAGTTGGGTTTTCAGTTTTTCAAGGCGACGAGCTTCGACACTGGCACGGGTGGGAATTTGGGAAGTTTCCAACCGTTGCCCTAAGCGCCGTTCAATGCGGTAGAGCAAATGGCGATCCATGGGTTGAATCAGGGAGATTGCTTTCCCGGTTTTGCCAGCCCGGCCGGTGCGGCCAATGCGGTGAATATAGGTTTCGGCGCTGTCGGGCAGGTCGAAGTTAATCACATGGCTGAGGTCTTCCACATCTAAACCCCGAGCGGCAATATCCGTCGCCACCACCAATTGCACTTGACCATTGCGGAACCGTTGCACCAACCGTTCCCGTTGGGTTTGGTTGAGGTCGCCGTGGTATTCATCCACGGTGAGGCCACTGCCTTGGAGCTTACTGGTAATTTCCGACGCGGCTCGCTTCGTGCGCACAAAGATGATCCCCCGTTCCGGTTCTTCCATTTCCAGGATCGGTTGCAGGGCTTTGATTTTCGTCCAACTGCGGGGAATCGCGTAGAGGCGTTGTTCAATGCGCGGCGGTGCTGCGTCATCATACTTCACCGACACCGTAGCGGGGGACTTGAGGAATTTTTTCACCAAGTCTTGGATGGCGCGGGGCATTGTCGCCGAGAAACAAGCAGTTTTGCGGTTTTCAGGCGTTTTTTGCATGATTTTGATAACATCGTCGATGAAGCCCATACTGAGCATTTCATCGGCTTCGTCTAGGACAACCCACTGCACCGTGTCCAATTGCAGATCTTTGCGATCCAAAAGGTCAATGACTCGACCCGGTGTACCGACAACAATCTGGGCCCCGCGTTTGAGGCTGCGAATTTGTCGCTCAATGGATTGACCCCCGCAAACGGTGAGGACTTGGATCCGTCGGTTCGCCGCAAAGTCGCTGATCGACTGCGTGACCTGTTGGGCCAATTCCCGCGTTGGGGTCAAAATCAAGGCTTGGACTGTCCCTTGTTCAGGATCAATGTGTTCGAGCACGGGGAGGGAATAGGCGGCAGTTTTGCCGGTTCCCGTTTGAGACTGACCGACCACATCCCGACCCGCGAGGATTTGAGGGATGGCTTGCACTTGAATGTCAGTGGGGGTTTCAAACCCGATTTGGGACAGTTGCTCAACGCATTGCTCTGACAGTCCAAGGCTTGCAAAAGAAATTGTCATGAGTATTTGTACTTTGGTTTTCGTTTAGTTTAAGAAACTTAACCTGATTTGGGAATGGGTTATGGTCAGCAATTCCTAACGCCAGTCTCGTTCAGGTTCAGGCGGGCTGCGACGGCGCAACCGGGTTTAGGGTTAACGAGCGATCCCGTGGAGGTCGTAAATATCGGCATCGGTGATCTCCACGGGGGTGATTTGCCCCAGTTGCGCATTGCCGGTGACGTACACGACCCCATCAACTTCGGGGGCAAAGCGGGGCGATCGCCCCAGGAAAGTCCCCGTGCCTGGATGTTCCTGCTCAATCAACACCGGCACAGTTTTGCCGATTTCCGCCCGGTTTTTGGCTTCGGCAATGGGTTGCTGAAGGGCCATGAGGCGATCGCGCCGTTCATCCATCACCGCTTGGGGAATCTGATCCGGCAGATCATAGGCAGGGGTTCCCTCTTCCGGGGAAAAGGTAAACACCCCCACATGATCAAACTCGTGCCGCTGGACAAATTCGCAAAGATGCTCAAAATGTTCTGCTGTTTCCCCCGGAAACCCGACGATAAACGTCGTGCGTGTCACCGCATCGGGAAGATCGCTCTTAATTTGGGTCATGATTTGATCATTGATCCGCCCTTGCCAAGGGCGACGCATCGCCCGCAACACATCCGGGTGGGAATGCTGCAAGGGCAGATCCAAATAGGGGAGAACATTAGGGGTCTCTTGGATGGCGGCTATGACCTCCGGCGTGAGGCCGGTGGGGTAGGCATAGTGCATCCGAATCCAAGGCACATCAACGGTTCCCAATGCTCGCAGTAATTCTGCCAGCTTGGGTACACCATAGCGATCGCTACCATAATTGGTGGTGATTTGAGAAATAAGGATTAACTCCTGTACGCCTTGATCCGCGAGGCTCTTCGCCTCAGTGACAATCGATTCAATCGAGCGAGATCGCTGGTTGCCGCGCAGGTGGGGAATAATACAAAACGCGCAGCGGTAATCACACCCTTCGGCAACCCGCAGATAAGCGACTCCTTCAGTCGTTGTCCGGTAGCGGGGCGTGGTTTCGTCGGCAATATAGGTGGGTTCAGCGGAAATCTCCGTAACCCGTTCCCCTTGCTCGACACGCTCAATAACATCAACTATCTTATAGTAGTCTGCACTGCCCACAACTGCAACTGCTTCCGGTAATTCTGCTAAAAGTTCCGTTTGAAAGTGTTGGGCCATGCAGCCGGTGATCACAATTTTTTTATCGGCTTCCGCCAGTTCTACCAGCGTGCGCACCGACTCTTCCCGGGCCGCCTGAATGAAGCTACAAGTGTTGACAATGACATAATCCGCCGCTTCTTCGTTGGCATCAATGCCGTAGCCGGATTGGGCGAGGAGGCCGAGCATGTGCTCGGAGTCGATGCGGTTTTTTTCGCAACCGAGGTGGGAAATGGCGATGGTTGGCTTTGGGCCCATGGTGGATCGTAGAGGCGGGGTAAAAGGTTTTGGTGGACTGTACCATTGCCAGCTTAGAATATTTTGGGGAGGGTGTGTAGATTTGCGATCGCCCCCCGGCTCGATCCATTATCGGGATTGGCAGAACCGGACCAGTTAGCGGCGAGTGATAAAACGGACGTGGATTTAAAACAAATTTTTTCAACCCCCCACCCGATTATTGGTGTTGTACATCTGTTGCCGCTGCCCAGTTCGCCTCGGTGGCAGGGCAATTTAAAGGCCGTGATTGCCAGGGCAGAGCAGGAGGCCACGGCGTTAGCTGCCGGGGGCGTGGATGGCATTATTGTTGAAAATTTCTTCGATGCCCCCTTTGCCAAGGATCACGTTGATCCGGCGGTGGTCAGTGCGATGACGTTGGTAGTGCAGCAAATTCAAAATTTGGTGATGCTGCCGGTGGGGATTAATGTGCTGCGTAATGATGGCCGCAGTGGGATGGCGATCGCCTCCGTCTGTCAATGTTCCTTTATTCGCGTCAATGTGTTGACGGGGGTGATGGCCACGGATCAGGGCTTAATCGAAGGCAACGCCCATGGTCTGCTCCGCTATCGGCGGGAATTGGGGGCGGATGTGGCGATTTTTGCCGATGTGTTGGTGAAGCACGCCCGGCCTTTGGGTACGCCCAATTTAACAACAGCGGTACAGGACACCATTGAGCGGGGGCTGGCGGATGCCGTGATCCTCTCCGGCTGGGCCACCGGTAGCCCGCCCAACTTGGAGGATTTGGAGTTGGCGGTGAATGCGGCGAAAGGTACGCCGGTACTGATTGGCAGTGGGGCGGATTGGGACAATATCGGCACACTCATGCAGGCCGCCGATGGCGTGATTGTTGCCAGTTCCCTCAAACGCCACGGCAAAATCAGCGAACCCATCGATCCGATCCGTGTTCAGAGCTTTGTGGAAGCGGTGCGAGAAAGCTTGGTGCCCGGGGCGATCGCCCCCCCTCCAGCGGTAAAAATTGCCCCCTAGCTCTCCCCAAGGCCGGATTTCATCCCCCATAATGGGATCGTAAATTTTCCGCAGGATTTCCAGATCTGATGGCAGAACCTTGGCTTTATCGTTGGTCTCGACCCTTGATGGGGGCGATCGCCCTGTTGGGGTTGCTCCTCACGGTTTATTTAACCTGGGCAGAACTCACCGGCCAGACGCTCATTTGTCCCGTCACCGCCAATGGTAGCGATTGTAACGATGTGCTCAATAGTGCTTATGGTCGGCTGTGGGGGATACCCATTTCCGCCTTTGGCGGTGGGGCCTATGCGGTGATGGCGGTTGCTGCCTTCGTTCCCTTGGCGATCTCAGGGCAACGCCGTCAGATCGATGCCCTCACTTGGCCGGTGCTGTTGGTGGGATCGCTGATCATGGCCACGTTCAGCGGCTATCTCATGGCTATCCTCGCCTTTGAACTCCATAGCTTTTGCCCCTACTGCCTGGCCTCTGCCCTCTTTTCCTTCACCCTGTTAGGCTTAAGTCTTTTCGGTCATCTCTGGCCCGATCTAGGGCAATTGTTTGCCACGGGGGGGATTGTCGTCGTTTTAACCCTCGTGCTTACCCTGGGAATTTATAGCCAAGCCAGCCAGCCGGCCCTGGCCATGGGCGATCGCCAAACCATCCCCACCCTCAACAGCCGCCCCGAACCCGGCAAAGGCTGGCCCGTTACCACCCGCTCCGGCCCCGCAGAAATCGCCCTCGCGGAACATCTCCAAAACATTGGCGCAAAAATGTATGGGGCGTTTTGGTGTCCCCACTGTGGCGAACAAAAACTATTGTTTGGCCAAGCCGCCTTTAGCAAAATCAACTACATCGAATGCGCCAAAGGCGGCGACAACGCCCAGCCCACCCGCTGCCAAGCCGCCGGCCTCGAAGCCTACCCCTCCTGGGAAATTAACGGCGAACTCCACACCGGCCTCTACAGCCTCGATGCGATCGCCCAACTCTCCGGCTACACCGGCCCCGCCAACTTCCGCTACTTCCGCCCCGGCCTCGACTAACTTCCCACTTCCCACTTCTTAACTTCCCCCTACCCATGCCACGCAAACGCTCCACCCCCTGGATTCATAAATGGTCACGGTTCATCATCGGGGCGATCGCCACCGTGGGCCTGATCCTCACCAGCTATCTCACCTTCACCAAACTCAGCGGCGGCGAAGTGGCCTGCTCTGCCGCCGACTTTGCCGCCGGGGCCAGCGGTTGCGGCAGCGTCCTCGATAGCCCCTATGCGATCGTTTTTGGCCTGCCCCTCTCCCTATTTGGGGCCTTAGCCTATCTCTCCATGGGCACAGCCGCCCTCCTTCCCTACGCCATCAATGGGGATCAAAATGCCAAATTTCGCAAAAGCCTAGAAACCTGGACATGGCTGTTTCTGATCGTCGGGGCCACCTCCATGGCGGTGTTTAGCAGTTACCTGATGTATCTCCTGGCGGCCAAACTGCAAACCACCTGCTACTACTGCATCGGTTCCGCTCTCTTCTCCTTTAGCCTCTTTGGCTTAACCCTCTTTGGCCACGACTGGGAGGATGTGGGGCAGTTGATCATGACCGGAGTGATTGCCGCCCTGGTGACGATTATTGCCACGTTGGGGATCTACGCCCCCCTCAATAACCCCGCTGCCGCTGGCGGCCAGGAGGCAATCCCAACGGTTACGGAAAGCCCAGAACCCGGGGTCGGTTGGGAGATTACCACCACCTCCTCGACCTCGGAAATTGAACTGGCCAAGCATCTAACCGATGTGGGGGCCGTAATGTATGCGGCCTATTGGTGTCCCTTCTGTCATCAACAAAAACTACTCTTCGGCAAAGAAGCTATGGCAGAACTCACCTCTGTCGAGTGTGCTGAAGATGCCGTTGACAATCCGGAGCCGGCTAAATGCGATGCGGCGGGGGTGGATTCCTACCCCGCTTGGCAGATTGACGGGCAACTCGTCAAAGGGCGGGTCTCCTTGGAAGAGTTAGCCGCAGCTACGGGCTATGAGGGGCCGCAAAACTTTAAATATCGGGTTCCCTAGTGCGATCGCCTTGGGTGCATGGTCTCTTTATTCACATCAATATCAATGATTTGCCTGGATTGATGCTATGCTCCATCGTCTCCGTCGGCTGCCTCAGCGGTTACTGCGTCACAAAAGTATTCTCCTCACCATGGGCGGGGTGACGTTGGTAATTCTGGCGGCGCGGGGCTTGGGGCTGTTGCAAACTTGGGAATGGACGGCTTGGGACTATCTGGTGCGATCGCGCCCCTTAGAAAGTCCAGAGGAGCGCATTTTAATCGTCACCGTCACGGAGCAGGATCTCCAAACTTGGAGCTATCCCCTCACGGATCAGGTGGTGGCCCAACTGTTGCAAACCCTAGATCAGGCGCAGCCGAGGGTGATTGGCCTCGATATCTATCGCAGTAGCCCGAGGGAACCCGGAACCGCCCAGCTCCGGCAGGTGATTCAAGACCTCCCCCATGTGGTGGTGATTGAGCAGTTGGAAGACAAAGAAATCATCGGAGTGCCGCCCCCGGAAGGCGCACCCCCGGAACAAATTGGCTTTAACAATGTCGTCTCTGATGCCGATGGCGTAATTCGTCGCAGCCTCCTGTTTTCTCACATTGATGGTCAGAGCAAAACCAGTTTTGCCCTCCAAGTGGCGAGGCGTTACCTCAAGGTTGAAGGCATCACGCTCCAGGAAGCGGCGATCAATCCTAAATTTGCTCAGGTGGGTGAACAGGTTCTTTATCCCTTTAGCCAAAACCTTGGCCCCTATAGTTGGGCCGATGACCAAGGCTATCAAGTCTTGGTTAACTATCGCGATCATGACTTGTTTGACAAGGTTTCCATGGAGGAGATTTTGGCGGGCAAGGTGTCGCCGGAGCAAATGCGCGATCGCATCATCCTGATTGGCTACACCGCCGAAAGCGTTAAAGATTACTTTTCTTCCCCCTACAGTGCGGAACTGCTCCACTCCCCCACCCAATTTTCCGGCGTAGAACTCCACGCCAACTTTATCAGCCAGATCCTCAGTGCGGGGTTAGATAACCGGCAGTTGACTCGGTTTTGGTGGCCGTGGGTGGAGGGGGTATGGGTTTTGCTGTGGGCAGGAATGGGGGCGGTGATTGTGGGGCGGGTGCGATCGCCCCTACGCTATTCCACCCTTCTCATCGGTTGTATGGGCCTGCTCACTCTGACGGCCTATGGGGCGCTGATTCTGGGGTGGTGGATTCCGGTGGTTCCCCCCGTGTTGGCCCTGGGGGGGGCAGCAGTGATCCTCACCAGTTATCTGGCCTATCAGGAGGAAGAACTGAAGCGATCGACGGAATTTCTTCGCTCGATTATCGACACGATCCCCGATCCGATCTTCGTCAAAGATCCCGAACACCGTTGGCTGGTGCTCAATCAGGCCTTTTGCCAATTTAGTGGCTATCCCGCAGCGCAAATCCTCGGTAAAACCAATCAAGACATTTTTACCCCCAGCGAAGCTGCCGAGTTTGATCGGCAAGAGCAGCTTGTGTTTCAATCTCACCAGCCCCAAGAAATCGAAGAACCCTACACCCACACCGACGGCACAACTTATCTCAGTGCGACAAAGCGATCGCTCCATCAAGATGCCGCCGGCAACCTCTTCCTCGTCGGCGTGATCCACGACATCACCGAGCGCAAACGGGTGGAAGAAGAACTACGCCGCACCACCGCTGAACTGACCCGCTCCAATAGCGAACTCCAAGCCACCCAAGACCGCCTCCATCGCCTTGCCTATTCCGACTCCCTCACCGGCCTCGCCAACCGCAAAGCCTTTTTTGAAAGCCTCCAAGCCTCTCTCCACTGGGCTAAAGAGCAGCAAAAACTGGTGGGATTGCTGTATCTCGATCTGGATGGTTTTAAAGGGATTAATGATTCCCTCGGCCATGCCCTAGGGGATTTACTCCTCCAAGCGGTGGCGAAGCGGATCAGCCATTGCCTGCGGGATAGCGATCGGGTGGCGCGATTAGGGGGCGATGAATTTACTGTAATTTTGCCAGGGCTAAAGCAGCCCCTAGACATTAATACGGTGAGTGAAAAAATCATCGCCACCCTCCGTGAACCCTATTGTTTAGAAGATCACAAGGTAATCGTCACCGTCAGTATTGGTAGCAGCCTCTATCCCCAGGATGGCGAAACTGAAGAAATTTTAATCAACAAGGCAGATCACGCCATGTACGCCGCCAAACAACAGGGCCGCAACCAACACCAACGGGCTTGATCTAAAACTTTGCCCATTGCAAAGTTTTGTAAAGACGCTAGAATACTCCTACTCGATCCGGAGCGTCCCTGTCATCGGTCTGTATAGGGTTTAACGTTGTTGGGTGCTTAGCGAATCTTTGAGACATGAGCCGGTTTTTTCAAGATTTCTTAAGAATTGCACTTTGCATTTCCAACATCCGTGAATATACTTAAGTTGTAACGGTCGCCGACGAGGCTCATTTGAGTTAAAGCCATGTTTACTCTCATTCGCACAACTACTGTTGTTGGATTGATTGGACTACAGTCCCTCGTTGGATCCTGGGCAGCATCCGCGACAGAATACCGTCCTGACCCCTCTGGGGAGACTGTCACCGTCCTCGCAACAGCAGTTCATCCGCTCTCCCCCATCAGTCAAAAAGAATTTGAACCCGAAGATAATGGCAGTCCAGATCGGACTTCTGGGGCTGGTGGCCATTAATTTTCGCTCTCAGTGAAATAAATTAGCGTTGCCCCCTAGAATTAGATTAGCCGTGCTTGGCACTGAGTCTTCTGCTTAAGGCTTGGGGTACTTGACCAACGACTATCTTTCCAAATACCCAGTTTGGGATCAATCCGTGCATATTTCTAGATGAGGCAAACGGTTCCCGGCAAAGCAGATATTTTACTGGTGGACGATACGCCAGAAAATCTCCGGTTGCTCTCCACGGCATTGAGCCGGAAGGGGTATAAAGTCCGCAGCGTGATCAATGGGCGGATGGCGCTAATGGGAGCTAAGGCCGCGCCACCGGATTTGATTCTGTTGGATATTTGTATGCCGGGCATGAATGGTTATGAGGTTTGTGCCCAACTGAAAGATGATCCCACGACGGCAGATGTCCCGATTATCTTCATCAGTGCGCTGGATGAGGTGATTGATAAGGTACAAGCGTTTGCTGTGGGTGGGGTGGATTACATCACCAAGCCCTTTCAGTTTGAGGAAGTGTTAGCACGGGTAGAGAATCAACTGACGATTCGACAGTTGCGCCGTTCTTTAGAATCGATGAATGATCAACTCGAAGAACGGGTTAAAGAGCGCACCCAAGCTTTAGAGCGGGAAATCCAAGAACGGAAGCGGGCCCAAACACAATTACTTCACTTAGCGCTCCACGATCCCCTCACCCAACTGCCCAATCGCAGCCTCTTAATGGATCGCCTTGAAGCAATGCTTCTCCATAGCGAACAGCAGCCGGATTATGGGTTTGCGGTGCTGTTTTTAGATTGCGATCGCTTCAAACGAATTAATGATTCCCTGGGGCATACGGTGGGCGATCGCCTCCTCATTGCCATTGCCCAACGCTTGCAGCAATGCCTCCGGCCCCAGGATACCCTCGCCCGCTTAGGGGGGGATGAATTTGCGATTTTAATTGATGGCTGTGAAGATGCCCAAACTGGGCTGGCGGTGGCCCAAGCCTTAAACCACAGCCTTACGGAACCCTTTCATCTGGCCAATTATGAAATTTTCATCAATGCCAGTATTGGGGTGGTGTTTAATAGCGATCGCCTCAATCAACAACTCTATACCTCCACCGCTCCCTACCGCTTCAACCTCCACTATACCGATGCTGAACATCTGTTGCGGGATGCCGATACCGCGATGTATCGCGCCAAAGCCATGGGTAAAGGGTGTTATGAAGTGTTTAGCCCCGATCTCCACGACCAAGCCCGCAGTTTATTAGAGTTGGAAAGCGATCTACGTCGGGCCCTAGAGCAGGAAGAATTTCTACTCTATTATCAGCCCATTGTCGCCCTCAAACGGGGCAAAATTGCCGGTTTTGAAGCCTTAATCCGCTGGCGACACCCGAAAAAAGGGTTTATCTCTCCGGTGGAATTTATCCCTGCTGCGGAGGAAACGGGCTTAATTATTCCCATTGGTGAATGGGTCTTTCACACCGCTTGCCACCAACTCAAAAAATGGCATGATTTAATGATCACAACGGAACCGTTAACCATGAGTGTGAATTTTTCCGTTCGCCAATTTTCTCAAGCCAATTTTTTGGGTAAGATTGAGTCCATTTTAGACCATACGCAAGCAAATTGCGGCTGTTTAAAGCTTGAAGTCACTGAAAGCGTCTTAATTGATCAACCGGAATCGGTGATGTTGTTATTACAAGAGTTGAAGGCTAAACAATTAAAACTGAGCTTGGATGATTTTGGCACGGGTTTTTCTTCTTTGAGTTATTTACACCGTTTTCCCATGGATACGTTAAAAATTGATCGCTCTTTTATTGGTCGGATTGGGGATAACCCTAAAAATTTAGAAATTGTCCAAGCAATTATTACCCTGGGCCATAATT
>JAABSU010000064.1 GCA_011390265.1 Spirulina sp. | reverse complement strand
CGATCTCTTTGCCCTTGCTCAAAAAATTACCAACCACTACAACGACGCGGGCTATATCAACAGCTACGCGACGATTCCCCCTCAGGTGGTGGATGAGCAGGCGGGGATTGTGGTTTTAGTAATTGAGGGAGGCGTGGGAACGATCCATCTCGATTATTCCCAAGGGGGCCGGCTGGGAAAACGCTATTTGTGCGATCGCCTCATCCGTGCCGCCCGTCCCCTCAGCCTCAATCACCTCCTTGATACCCTGCGGCAGTTACAGCTTGATCCCTTAATTGGCGACATCCAGGCCGAACTTGTCCCCACCGCCCTCCCGGAGCAGCACGATCTCCACCTGACGATCCGCGAAGCCCCCAGTTTCAATGCTACGTTTGGCCTCGATAATGCCCGCCCGACGAGCATCGGTACTTACCGCCGTCAAGTTCAACTCACCGAGGGGAATCTGCTGGGATGGGGCGATCGCCTCACCCTCCTGTGGAGCCAAACCGACGGCAGCACCAACCTTGATGGCAGCTATAGCCTCCCCCTCAATCCCCAAAACGGCCGCCTCACGTTCAGCCTCGGTCAAGGGAAAAGTAAGGTGATTGAACCCCCCTTTGATTTCCTCGATCTCCAAGGGGAATCCCGTTCCTGGGATCTCACGTGGCGGCAACCGATCGCCTTGGGCAGACCCACAACCGCCCCCAACCTCACCCCCGCCACCCAACAGGAACTGGCCTTGAGCCTCAGCCTCAACCACCGCGAGAGCCAAACCTCGGTTTTGGGGTTTAATTTTCCCCTTTCCCCCGGAGCCGATGCCCAGGGGCGTTTAGGCGTTTCCCGTCTTAGTTTTGGCCAGGAATGGACCCGGCGGGGCGATCGCGATTATCTTCAGGTGCGATCGCAATTTAGCCTTGGCCTCAATGCCTTTAACGCCACGATCAACCCCACCGGCCCCGATTCGCGTTTTTTTCATTGGCAGGGCCAGGGGGTTTGGCTCCACCGCTTCCCCCATCAAGGACAGTTGCTCATCAATGGCCGACTGCAATGGAGCGATCGCCCCCTGCTGGGATCTGAACAAATCACCCTCGGCGGCCTCGGCACCGTCCGGGGCTACCGTCAGGATTTGCTCAGTCAAGATCAAGGGGCCTTCTTCTCCCTGGAATATCAACATCCCCTGATTGGTAAATTTAACCACCCCAGCGGCATGATCCGGATTGCCCCCTTTTTCGATTGGGGGCGGGTGTGGCCCGCCCAACCCGTGGCGGGGGAAACAGGAAAAAGCTTGGCATCGGTGGGGGTGGGGTTATTATGGACAGTGCCTCAGTGGTTTGATCTGGGCCTCTATTGGGGCTTACCCTTAATGCCACAGGATCGGGAGGGGGACGCAAACCCGCGTTACCGAAACCGCACGTTTCAGGAAAATGGCTTTCATCTCTTCCTACAATCCCAAATCAATTTTTGAACCTCTTTTAAAGGGCGGTTACACTACATTTAGTGTTTTTTCTAAAGAAATGCGTCATAAACCCCAGATATAGCGTAGGATTAGAATCCGCATCGCTATCGAGGGAGTTACGCATCATGAATCACCTACAAGAATGGGCCGCCAGTGGGGTTGATGATCAACTAACTCGCCTTAATGTTCGCTCCCTCGCCGGCAGTGCCTCCTATGATTATCTCCTGTATGCGGAAAGTTTGCCCCGTCGCAATGATGGCCGACTCCGCGATCGCATCCTGAACCGCTATCAACACATTGAAGAAGGGGGCTGGTGGTGTTCTGGGGTTGATCTGCTGACGGGGAAAGAAGACCTTTGGGGCTGCTTTAAGCCCGTTACGCCGCGCAAAACAGCGGATCAGCGCAAGGTGATCAAATATGAACATCCCCCCCAAGCCGAAACGGGGGTTTTTGCGCTGCGGGTTCCCGATCGCCTCGCCCAAGGGATCGCCCAACGCTATGATCAATCCTACGATCCCCCTTCCCAGGAGGTCGAGGCCGATGGCTTTTGGCAATGGTTAGCGGCTCATCCGGAAATTCCCCTCTGTTTGACAGAAGGGGCGAAAAAAGCCGGGGCATTGCTCACCGCTGGGTTTGCGGCGATCGCCCTGCCGGGGGTGAATGGGGGCTATCGCACGCCCCGCAATGAACAGGGGGAACGGATCGGGCGATCGCGCCTCATCCCTCAATTGGCCCACCTCGCCCAAAACCGCCCCATCTACATCGTTTTTGATCAAGATCGCAAACCGAAAACAATCCAAGCGGTCAATGCCGCCATTCGCCAGACTGCCTATTTATTACGGCAACAAAATTGTGATGTGCGGGTGGTGACTTGGGATACTCATCAGGGGAAAGGGGTGGATGACTTGATCTCCCAAAGGGGGATCGCTGCCTTTGAGGCCGCCTATGGCCAAGCATTGCCCTTCGAGAGTTGGAAAGCAACGACGTTTACCCAACTCACCTATCCCGCCCAAATTACCCTGAGCGATCGCTACCTTCCCCCCCTAGCCATCCCCTCCGAAGCGCGGCTGATCGGCTTGAAATCCCCCAAGGGGACGGGCAAAACCCAGCTTTTGGAAAAGATTGTTAAAGAGGCGATCGCTCAACAAAAATGGGTACTGGTGATCGGCCACCGGGTTCGCCTCGTCGAAGCCCTCTGCCAACGGTTCGGCCTCCAATACATTAGCGAAGTCGCCACCCAACCCGACGGCTCCACCCTCGGTTACGGCCTCTGTATTGATTCCCTCCACCCCAACGCCAGAGCCAGCTTTAACGCTGCGGATTGGCGCGATGGCGTGGTGATCTTTGATGAAGTGGAGCAAGTTCTTTGGCACGGCCTCAACTCCAGCACCTGCCAAGGCAACCGCGTCGCCATTTTAAAATCCCTCAAAACCCTAATGCAAAACGTGTTGGGGGGTCAGGGTCAGGTTTATGTGGCGGATGCGGATTTAAGTGATGTTTCCCTGGATTACCTGATGGCCTTAGCGGGGGTAGACCTCACCCCCTGGATTGTTGAAAACCATTGGCAACCCACCACCGAAGCCTGGCAGGTTCACCATTATCCCGACCCCAACCCCGATCGCCTCCTGGGGGATTTAGAGCAACATATTCGCGACGGGGGCCGGCCCTTTGTCTGCCTTTCCGCCCAAAAGGTGAAAAGCCAATGGGGAACGTCAAACCTAGAATCCTATCTCCGGCAACAGTTCCCGGATTTGAAAATTCTTCGCCTCGATTCCGAATCTTTGGCCGATGCCACCCATCCAGCGGCGGCGGCCATGGGGGATCTGAATCGCGGGCTGGCTGAATATGATGTGGTGCTGAGTAGCCCCTGTTTAGAAACGGGGGTGAGTATTGATCTGCGGGGGCATTTCACATCGGTGTGGGCGATCGCCCAAGGCGTACAGGCGGAAAATTCCGTCCGCCAAGCTCTGAGCCGGGTGCGGGAAAATCTGCCCCGTTATGTGTGGGTCGCGCCCTTTGGGTTTAATACGATCGGCAATGGCTCCACCTCGATCGCCTCCTTGCTGGATTCCGGACAACGGCTCACCCAGATGAATATTCGCCTCCTCCAACAGTCGGATCTGATGACGTTGGATGATGTGGAAACGGGGTTTCAGGCGGAATCGCTGCTCTGTTGGGCACAGTTTGCGGTGCGGGTCAATGCCGCCATGGCCCACTATCGCGATCAAGTTTTACTCGGTCTTCAACAGGAGGGCCATCACGTTCTCCCGATGGCGGAGCCAATCCCCCCCGATCCAATGGCGGAGGAATCTCCCTCTTTAGGGGCAGCCATTGCGGAGGTGCGCGATCGCAACTATAGCGAGGAATGTGAGGCGATCGCCGCCGCCACCGACCTCACCGAAGCCGCCTACAAACCCCTCAAAAAACAACTGGTCAAAACCCCAGAACAACGCCGCCAAGTCCGCAAATATGATCTGTCCCAACGCTACGGCCGCCCCGTAACGCCGGAATTAGTGGAGCGGGATGATCAGGATTGGTATCCCCAATTGCGTTTGCATTATTACCTCACCGTCGGCCGCAGTCACCTCACCGAGCGCGATGCTCAGTTAGCCCAAACGATGATCCTCCAAGGCGATGGGGCCATTTTTGCCCCGGATTTTAACCGATCGCAACTGGGGGCGAAAATTGGCCTGTTGAATCTGTTGGGGATTGGGCGGTTACTGGCTCAGGGCGATCGTTTATTACGCAATACCGATCCGGATTTGGTGGCGATGCAGGAGGTGGCGATCGCCAACCGCACATTCATTAAAGCCGCCCTCGGCATTGGCATCCCCAAAAATGCCAGCCCGATCTTAATTATTCGTCGTTGTTTAGAAAAATTGGGCTATGGGGTGAATTGTGTCAAATGTGAAGGGGTGTTAATCCCTGGCAAAACCAAACGCAGCCGCACCAAACGAATCCGGGTTTACCAAATCGAAGCCCCCCAAGATGGCCGGGGCGCAGTGTTTACGGCTTGGTTGCAACGGGATATGGTGCAATCTGAAGGAATTAGCGAAGGGGAAACCCAGGGCCAAGGCGATGGGGTTGGGGATCTAGCTGTCCAACCCTATGAACAATTAAGCCTGTTTGCCTAGAGACAAGGAGAAGAGAGAGCAAAAGGAAATCTCACTTCCCACTTCCCACTCCCTACTTCCCTAACTGATTAATGGTGCTCAAACTTAGAAACCGGGGGTGCGGCATAGGTGGGGAAAAGGCGAGCTTGCAAAGACATGACGACGACATAGAGAACGGGAACCATAAACAGCGTCAGAAATGTGGCCACAAACATCCCCCCAAACACCGCTGTTCCTAAAGATTGACGACTGCCGGCCCCGGCTCCGGTGGCAATCACCAGGGGAAAAATGCCGCAAAGGGTGGAAATGGCGGTCATTAAAATCGGCCGGAGTCGCTCCTGGGAGGCTTCGATGGTGGCACTGACGAGGGACATTCCTTCAGCCCTTAATTGGTTGGCGAATTCGACGATCAGGATCGAGTTTTTACTGGCTAACCCGATCAACATCACCAATCCCACTTGGCAATAAACATCATTAATCAGCCCTCGCATTGATTGGGCCACCAGTGCCCCCAAAATTGCGAGAGGAACCGCCAACATGATGATCAGGGGGTCGAAAAAGTTTTCATACTGAGCCGCCAGCACCAGGAACACAAACACCAACCCCAAACCAAAGATCCAAGGGGCCTGCCCCCCCGATTCCACCTCTTCGGCGGAGGTGCCCGACCATTCATAGCCAAAGCCGGGGGGAAGGGTTTGGGAGGCGATCGCCTCCATTTGAGTAATCGCCTCCCCTGAACTTTGCCCCGGTGCAGCGGAGCCAGTGATTTCAATGGAGCGGTGGAGGTTGAAATGGTTGATGGTTTGCGCTCCGGTGCTGGGTTCGATGGTGACGAGGCTGCCGACGGTAAACAGTCGCCCATTTTGCGATCGCACATAAAACCGGTCTAAATCATCGGGATGGGAGCGAAAGGCCTGATCCGCCTGGACATAAACCCGATAGTTGCGTTGGCCGAGGATAAAATCGTTGACATACTGGGAGGCCACGGCGGTTTGCAATGTGGCCAGCAGGTCATCAATGCGTACCTGCATCGCCTTAGCCGCGCCGCGATTAATTTGAATATCCAGTTTTGGCGTACTAGCGGCAAAGGTGCTAAAGACCCGTTGTAGGTCGGCGGTTTGGTTGGCCTGGCCAATGATCTCCCCAGCGGTTTGCATCAGGGTATTGAGGTCATTGACCCCCCGCCGGTCTTGGAGTTGAAAGGAAAAGCCGCCAAAGGTTCCCAACCCTTGGATTGGCGGTAAATTCAGGGGTAAAACCCGCGCCTCGGTAATCGCCATGAGTTTGGGGAATAATTGCCCGACAATGGCCTGCACCGATTGCCCCGGCCCTTTCCGTTCTGACCAAGGCTTAAGGGGGGAAAAAATAATCCCATTGTTGGCACTGCTGCCGGTAAAGCTAAACCCGGCAACGGCAAAGGTAGCCTGCACTTCGGGGATTTTCAGCAATTCCGCTTCCACCTTCGCCACCACATCGTTAGTGTAGTTCAGGGAAACCCCTTCGGGGGCTTGGATCAGTGTCACAAAATAGCCCTGGTCTTCCTCCGGGAGAAACCCCGAAGGCACAAGGGTAAACATCACACCCGTGGCTCCCAAGGCGACGACAAACACCCCCACCATCAAGATCCGAAACCGCATTAGGGTACGGAGCGATCGCCCATATTGGTGTTGGGAGGTGTCTAATACCCAGTTCACGCCGTTAAAAAAGCCCCGCAAAATCCAGGGGGGGCGCTGGCCAGAGCGTAGGAGTAGGGCAGAAATTGCAGGGGTGAAGGTGAGGGCGAGGAATGTGGAAACGGCGATGGAGAAGGCAATGGTGAGGGCAAATTGACGATAGAGCGCTCCGGTGGAGCCGGGGAAAAAGGCAACGGGAATAAACACCGCCATTAATACCAACGAGGTAGCCACCACTGCCCCGCTGAGTTCCCGCATCGAGGCGATCGCCGCCTCCTGGGGGCGCATATTTTGGGTTTGAATTAAACGAAAAATATTTTCGACGACGATAATCGCATCATCCACCACCATCCCCGTGGCCAACGTCAAACCAAACAGGGTGAGGGTATTGATCGAAAAATCAAAGGCCCACACAAAGATAAACGTCCCAATCAACGATGCCGGAATCGTCAACGCTGGGATCAGGGTGCTGCGCCAATCCTGGAGGAAGACGAAGATGATCAGGACAACAAGGGCGATCGCCACAATCAGCGTATTCACCACTTCCCGCATCGACGCATCCACAAAGGCCGTCGTATCAAAGCCAACGGCATATTCCAAATCCGGCGGGAACTGCTCCGCCAACCGGGCCATTTCCGCCTTCACCGCCGCCGCCACCTCCAAGGCATTACTCCCCGGCAATTGCGACACCCCCAACCCCGCCGCCGTACTGCCCCGAAAATGGAGCGTTGTACTGTAGTCTTGCGCCCCCAATTCCACCCGGCCCACCTCATCAAACCGCACCAAATTGCCATTCTCCGGATTCGTCGCCAACACCAGCGCTTCAAATTCCGCCACCGATGTAAATCGACTAAAGGCTTCCAAATCCAATTGATATTGTTGCTGGCCATCATTGGGGGACTGACCCAATCGCCCCGCCCCCACCTGAATATTTTGCTCCCGCACCGCATTGACCACATCCTGCATCGTCAATCCCCGACTGGCCAAGCGCTGCGGATCCACCCAAAGGCGCATTGCATAACGACGCTCCCCAAAAATCTGAATTCCCGCCACCCCCTTAATCCGTTTCAGCGCCTCCGCCAAGTAGAGGTCGGCATAGTTACTTAAAAACGCCGGATCATAGGTTCCTCCAGGGGAATAGAGGCCCAAAGCCATCAGGAAACCGCTGGATTGTTTCGTCACATTTACGCCAGTGCGTTGAACGACTTCGGGAAGGCGGGCCTGGACGGTGGCAATGCGGTTTTGAATATCAATGGCGGCGAGATCAATATCCCGACCCGCTTCAAACGTGACATTAATATTGCTGTTGCCGTTGTTGCTACTGGATGAAGAAATATAGCGAATGCCTTCAATGCCATTAATTTCCTGCTCTAACAAATTCGTTACCGTACTTTCCACCACCTCAGCACTAGCGCCGGTGAAGTTGGCCGTGACCTGGACTTGAGGCGGCGCAATTTGTGGATATTGGGCAATGGGCAATGTGGGAATGATCACCGCACCGAGGAGAACAATGATCAGGGCAGCAACGATCGCCACCACCGGCCGCTTGATAAAGGTTTCGGCAAACATAGGTTAGGGAAGTAAGACGTGGGAAGTGGGATAGACTGCCTTTTTGCTTAGATTGAGGGGGCAGAGACAGAGGCATCGGGCATGGGCATGATCGGCGCACCGTCGGTGAGGTTGAGAATCCCGGAAATGATGATCTCCATGCCGGGTTCTAGGCCGGTGATGATGTGGTAGCGATCGCCCTGTAGCCGCCCTAGGGTGACGGGTCGTTGGCGGGCGATCCGTTCCGTACCGGGAGGGACTTCATCCTCTGGGCCGGGGGCTTCAGCAACAAAAACAAAGGGTTGCCCCGCGAGGCGCGTCACTGCCACGGTGGGCACCAAAACCCCCGGATCAGTGCGCCAAATCAGCCGCGCCCGCACAAACTGGCCATTGCGCAGCAGTTCCCCGCCATTGGCAAACGTGGCTTTGGCGAGGAGGGTTTGTTGATTGGGGTTGACGTTGGGGTCAATAAAACTAATCTGGCCGGTGTTGAGGATGTTGCCCTCTTCCGTCACCAACTCCACCACCTGGCCAACGCGCAACTCCGGAGCCTTTTCAATGGGGATCGAGACCCGCAGATTTAACACCTGATTTTGGGTCAGGGTGGTGAGGGTGTCGGTATCCCGCACCATATCGCCCCGGTCAACTTTGAGATCCCCCACGACACCGGCAAAGGGGGCAGTAATTACCGTTTCTGCCAGTTCCACCGTGGCGCGGTTGGCGTTGGCTTGGGCGGCGTTGAGGCCCGCCTGGGCTTCTTCGACGGCGGCACGGGCAGCGGTAATCCGTTGTTCCAGGGCTTTGAGATTGGCCTGAGCCACTTGGCGATCGCGCTCCACCAAATCCAATTGTTGGGCGGATAACACCCCCTCTTTTACCAGGAATTCCACCCGTCGATAGTTTTCGTTCTGAAGTTCCACTTCGGCGATCAGGGCAATGCGATCGGCTTCCAGGGCCGCAAGTTGCGATCGCGCATTACTTTCCAACGCCCGCGCTCCGTTAATACTGGCAATCACACTGGCGAGATTTGCCTCGGCCCGATCGGGTTTGAGTTCAGCAATGGGAGCACCGGCAGGGAGGCGATCGCCCGCCCGCACAAAAATCTGCTGCACCCGTCCCGTCACCTCCGGCCGCAACTCCACCACCTGCGCCGCCTCTAGGGAGCCAACAAAATCCGTGGAATCGACAATCGTTTCAGCCGTGAGGGTTTCTAACTTGACGGGCAGGCCCTGACCTTGGGGTTGACCAATAGCCGTAGGCATCGGCTTCCGCCCCGCCCACCACCGCCACCCCACGCCAAGGCCCGTGAGCAGCAAAGCCGCCGTCATCACGGCGACCCAGCGCACACCTCGCTGGGGTGGGGGAAGGGGCTGATGTGCCAGATCTGAATTCACCATGGGATCACCCTAAGGGATGGACAGCCGCAACACCCCGAGGGGGCTAATTCCCGTTGCGGAAAAAACTATGGTGTTAGTTTAGCCGATCTCTCTCGCTTAGGGGGCAAACCCGGGCGATGCTCCGTGAGCATCTGTGATGAAATTGTTGCTTTTGCCCTTGGCAAGCGACTAAGCCTAGATAGTCTAGAGTCTGAATCTGCACGGCACTATGTTACGGAGAGAGGGGGCGTTCTCCGGTTTAAATCACCACACCTTTTTTATTCTTTGTCAACCTATGGAATGTCGGCTCTACCCCAAAGTTTGTAATCTTAATTGCCTACAACAGACTGCGATAAACTGCCACGGTTTGATCTGTCATCCGTTGCCAACTAAAGTATTGGGCTTGTTGGTAGCCTGCTTCAATCACGGCTTGGCGTTCCTGGGGATGTTCCATAACCCAACGCATTTGGATCAGCAAATCCTCACAACTATCGGGATCAAATAACCGTCCGGCTTCCCCCACCACCTCCGGCAAACTCGCCGTATTGGCAGCGATCGCCACCGTCCCGCAGGCCATCGCCTCCAAAGGGGGTAAACCAAACCCCTCATAGCGGGAAGGATACACCAAGGCCAAACTATGATGATAAAGATCCGCCAGGGTTGCATCATCTCGAACCGCCACAACCTCCACCCGATCACGAATCCCCAACTGATCCAAGCGGGTTTCTTCCGCTGATGTTAGGGGTTTTCCCACCATTTTTAACTGCACTTCTGGATACTGTTGCCGCAGTTGGGCGATCGCCTGCCATAATAAATCAATATTCTTATAAACCCATCGCCCTCCCACATAAATAAAGTAAGGTAGATCCGAAATTACAGGGGTTGCCTCGGTGATCAGATTTAAACTCAGATGGGTTGCCAACGGGATCACTGCAATGGGTTTTTGAGCCACTTGGGGATAATAGGTTAATAAATCTTGCTTCGTGTTTTCTGAAATACAAATAATTCCACTAGCAACCTCTAAAAGATTCCGTTTAACATGAATGAAGTCCTGACTTGTGGTTAGATCATCTTGAAAAATCTCATGAATTAAATCGTAAACTGTAACAACAATGGGGCGGCGATAATCCCGCCAAGCACGCCGACTTAAAGCAAAGTAAAATGTCGGGTGTAAAAGATCCGCGTGACTGTGCCATTCTGCCCAGTTAAAATAAAGCGGTTCCAGCCTCTGAGAAATACGATTCGGGCGTAGGCCAAAGCGGTGATAATAATAAATAGATGGATGGGTGTGATTGAGGGCTTTTGCCGTTTCAGGGTCTACCGTAGTCACAATCGGCTGAATATCGTCAGGCAAATGATGGATCAACGATTCAAAATAGCGATTCACTCCGCCAAACCGTTGCAACTTATAAATGCTTCCATCGTATAAAATACGCATTTTTTAACTCCAAAAAATAATGCTACAATAAGCAAAATACATTAGCAATCACCATAAATCACTATGTTTATCCGCAAAATCAAAAATTATATCAAGACATTGAACCTCATTTATCATCAGGTTGAAAATCTTAACATGAAAATTCATAAAGTCCAAGAAAGTCTAGGTCGTCTAGAACTCCGGCAATTACAGGATTGCTCAAGCCCAGAACTCCAACGCCACGAATTCAGGGTGTTTTCCCAATGGGGTGAGGATGGGATTTTACAATATTTGATCAATACCGTTGGGGTCAATACCAAAATCTTTGTTGAGTTTGGTGTTCAGGACTACCGGGAGGCAAATACTAGATTTTTATTGATCAATAATAATTGGTCAGGCCTCGTTATTGATGGTGATCCTGAACATATTAGAATGATTAAAAATGATCCAATTTATTGGCAGCATAATCTCAAGGCTGTCAGTGCATTTATCAACACAGAAAATATTAATCAAATTTTAACTGATAACGGTATTCAGGGTGAAATTGGCTTACTGTCCGTTGATATTGATGGTAATGATTATTGGGTGTGGCAAGCCATTGATGTGATTAATCCTGCGATTGTGGTTGTTGAATATAACTTTAGATTGGGTGTTGATCGGGCGATCACAATTCCCTATCATCCAGATTTTGTCAGAACTAAAGCACATTACTCTAACCTTTATTTTGGGGCATCTCTCCCTGCTTTATGTTTACTGGCGGAACGAAAAGGATATGCTTTCATGGGGTGTAATAGTGCTGGAATTAATGCTTTTTTTGTGCGTCAAGATTTAAAGCCTCAAACTTTGCCAGCGTTATCAGTTGCAGAGGGATATATTGCTGGCAAGTTTAGAGAATCACGGAACGAAGTGGGGGAACTCATCTTTTTAACAATGGAAGAAGAACAAGCGATTTTAAAGAAATTGCCTTGGATTGAAGTTAATGAAGTTGAATAGGATGATCTACAAAAAAATCACAGGAACATTCAGCAAATACACAGCCATAATCTAATCCATCATACATGGCAAACTTTGAGCCAAAATCGGCAATGGTAAACTCACATAATTGTTCAAGGTGATCGAATAAATGGATGTGAGGAATATGGAGGGCGAGCATCAAGTGATAATTGCCTGGGGTTAAAAAGTGAGGGGGAATCGTTACAATTGCACTGATGGGCTTAACTTGATCCACTTGACCAGGACTGGAGGCAGGTAGCAGATGCTCAGTGGTAAAAATTTTGCGATCTTGGGTATCTTTAACACTGGCACTTAGAAGCACATTCTCCAAATTTGTAAAGGCTTTAATATTGATTTTAATTGCAATCGGCTCAAGGTGACTAAATTGATTTTTAGGCTTTTGATTTTGGTCTAAGGTGACGGCGCGGGTAATTTTAATTTCTCCCTGTTCGATCTGATCATGATCAAATCGATGCTCTTGGTGATTGCCAATTACTTTTAAATACTGCTCAATAATGTATTGGGGTAATCCTTGATCAATAATCTTACCAGATTCCAATAAAAAAGCGGAGTTGCAAAGCTGATTGATCATGCCCATTTGATGACTGACAAAAATGACCGTGCGGCCTTCTTGACCGACGGTTTTCATTTTGCCGAGACATTTTTTTTGAAACTTGGCATCACCGACGGCTAGCACTTCATCAATGATTAAAATTTCTGGTTCGAGGTGGGCGGCGATCGCAAAAGCCAACCGCACATACATCCCCGATGAATACCGCTTTACCGGGGTATCTAAAAACCGCTCCACTTCCGCAAAAGCGACAATTTCATCAAACTTCTTGAAGATTTCCCGCCGATTCATCCCTAAAATGGAACCATTGAGGAAAATATTTTCCCGGCCGGTGAGTTCGGGGTGAAAGCCGGTGCCCACTTCTAGGAGGCTGGCAACGCGGCCCCGGAGATGAATCCGGCCAGTGGTGGGTTCGGTGATGCGGCTAAGGAGTTTGAGGAGGGTGGATTTGCCCGCACCGTTTTGGCCGATAATGCCGACGCGATCGCCCTGCTGGATCGTAAACGATAAGTCCTGTAGCGCCCAAAACTCCTCTTGGCTGGCACGATGGGAATTGTGTTGCGGTTTGCGCCGTCCCCACTGGCGCAGGCCATCGGTGAGGGCATGGCGCAGGGTTTGGTGTTTTGCTTGGTGATGAATCAGGTAGCGTTTTCCTAAATGATCAACGCGGATCGCCCAATCATTCATAATCTTTCTCCGAGAAACCCCATCCCCTTGTGGGGAGGGATAGGATCGGCAATTGCGTGGGGTATTTCCTTCGGAGAGGCTTCGCGAACAATGCCCCCGGAATTGCCTATATGTTGCAGATGACCCCCCCACGATACACGATGTTGGTGGAGGACGGGGCGATCGCCCTCAATCGACCACTTTAGATTGTTTTTAGTTTTGTTCCCATCTAATCTCAGTTACCCTAGGGAAAAGGCTCAAAAAAGCATGGATTCTCTGTGCGGCGATTGGGGCGACGGGTGCGCTGCGCGGCTCGCTCCGCCAGGAAAACCGGCCATCAACCAGAGTCTGCTGTGCAGGAAATCTGAACACCGTGGAGGTCCCAACGGATTATGTCTCAACTGCTCAACAACCGCTACCGCATTCTCCAACCTTTGGGGAGTGGTGGCTTTGGCGATACCTTCTTAGCGGAAGATACGAATTTGCCGTCCCAGCGGCGTTGCGTGATTAAAAAACTCAGGCCGGTTCAGCAAAGTCCCCAAATTTATCAGTTGGTTAAGGAGCGCTTTCAGCGGGAAGCGGTGATTTTGGAGGATTTGGGCAGTGGTCATCCCCAAATTCCGACGCTCTATGCCTATTTTGAGATTGACCAGGAGTTTTACTTGGTGCAGGAATGGATTGAGGGGGAATCTCTGGAGCAGCGACTTCAGGGAGGGGGGCAATTTAGTGAGAGTGCCGTGCGATCGCTCCTGACGCAATTACTGCCGGTGTTGGACTTTATCCACCAAAGCCGGATTGTTCATCGTGATATTAAGCCCGATAACATTATTCTGCGGGCTGGCAGTGGTCAGCCGGTGCTGATTGATTTCGGGGCGGTTAAGGAAACGATGGGCACGGCGATCAATACGGCGGGCAAAAGTACCAGTTCCATTGTGATTGGCACGCCGGGTTTTATGCCCCAGGAGCAGGCGGTGGGGCGGCCGGTGTTTGCCAGTGATTTATTCAGTTTGGGGCTAACGGCGATTTCCCTCCTCTGTGGTTGTCATCCAAGTGAGTTAACGACAGATCCGCTGACGGGGGAAATGGTCTGGCGCGATCGCGCTCCCATGGTTAGCCCGACTTTGGCTAATGTTTTGGATGTGGCGATTCGCGCCCATGCCCGCGATCGCTACCCCACGGCTCAAGCGATGTTGCAGGCCCTCCAAGGCAACGCGATTCCGCCAACGACGACCTCGCCACCACAACCTTTAGTTGTTGTCCCCCAATCCCCTCAACCCACGACGGTTGTAGCCCCCCAATCCACACCGTCCACCGCGATTCCTGCCAGTGGATTTTCTGATTTCCAAAAGATGCTGATCACGGCTAGTGTAGTGGGGATTTTTGTGGGGGGGGCGATCGCCCTAGCCCAACTCCCTCAAATGCTCCGGGAGACGAACACAGTGGAGACTACGACGGTGGAAACACCATCTTCAGGATCAGCTAATCCACCCCCCACCCCAGACTCACCCGTTGCCCCTGCGTCGCCACCGACCTCTAATCAAACCCCAATATCTTCCGTTGAGCGTCCTCCGGTTTATGTTGCCGTGGAAGGATATTATGATGCCGTCAATAATCGGAATTATGAAGAGGGTTGGATGACCTTATCCACAACAATGCGCAATAATCGCGCTCTCCATCCCGATGGATTTGCTTCCTATACCGAATGGTGGACACAGGTTGAAAATGTCGATGTTTTAAGCACGAAAATCATCAGTCAGGATCAGTATTCAGCAACAACTCAAGCAGATTTAAGCTATCAAATGAAATCGGGTCGGCGATTTAACCAGGGTTTGCAATATCAATTTGTTTGAGATGCTGATGGTAAGCGTTGGTTAATGACTAAAGTTGATCGTCTTTATGGTGGATAATTTAAAATCTTAACTTTTGATGAATTTTTCCCAAAATTCTAGAAACGGGTTATTGTTAAATAACAAATATGCTTTAGCACAATCTCGAATCATTTAGAGGTTTTATGGCAAACTCCCTACTTGGCAATCGCTATCAAGTCATCCGCCCCCTAAGTAGTGGCGGTTTTGGTGATACCTATCTTGCTGAAGATCAACACAGCCCCACAAAGCAGCGCTGCGTCGTTAAAAAACTGCGGCCGATGAATGAAGAACCCCAAACCTATCAACTGGTCAAAGAGCGCTTTGATCGTGAAGCCGTCATTCTGGAAGACTTGGGTAAGCATCATCCTCAAATTCCCAGTCTCCATGCTTATTTTGAGGAAGACCATCTGTTTTATCTTGTGGAAGAATGGGTGGAGGGGTCAACTTTATCAGAACTGGTAGCGCAACAGGGCACTCAAAGCGAGAGTTCAGTCAAAGAGGTACTGTCTAGTCTTCTTCCTGTTTTAAATTATGTTCACAGCAAACGGATTGTTCACCGGGATATTAAGCCCGATAATATTATTCTGCGGGTAAGCGATCGCCAGCCTGTCCTCATTGATTTTGGGGCGGTTAAAGAAACGATGGCTACTGTGGTCACAGCATCGGGAAATAGTACGCGCTCAATTGTCGTCGGAACTCCAGGCTTTATGCCGAGTGAGCAGAGCATCGGGCGGCCGGTTTATGCCAGTGATTTGTACAGTTTAGGGCTGACGGCGATCTATCTGCTAACAGGCAAGCTGCCTCAGGAGCTTCCCAGTGATCCGGGAACGGGTGAAATGAGTTGGCGACAATACGCGCCTATGGTTAGCCCCACTTTAGGCAATGTGTTGAGCAAGGCAATTCAAGTCAATTATCGCGATCGCTATCAAAACGCCCCAGAAATGCTCGCTGCCCTTCAATCTAATTCAGGAATTCCGACAACTGTCGTTTCCCTACCCCCACCACCTTCTGCTACAGTCGTTAACGCCTATCCTGCCACTGCTGCCCCTCTCCCTGTAGCCCCTTCCGCTGCTATAAGCCCATCTCAAAGTGTATTTTCAGAGTGGCAAAAAATGCTCATAATAGGGAGCATCATGGGGATTTTTGTCGTATCTGCTGTAGCATTAATTCAGTATCCTGGGTGGCTACAATCTAACGAAAATAAAAATGGTGAAAATAATCAAGACACACAAGCTGTTGAGTTAGAGAATGTACCAAACCAGGCAACAAGCAATCCTCCTGTAGTTCAACCAATGCCTAGTCCTACAGCCATTAATGTTACGCCCCAAGAATCACTACAACAGACTGTTAACCCAACTCCGCCCGCAGTGAATCCACCGATAAATTCATTGGGCTGGATTCGTATCGGTGCAGTGAATAATCCCAGTGGAGTTGCTCCGGTCGGCACTCGATTAATCGACACCAGGCAGAATGTGACAATTGAACCGCGTCAAGTTCCATCAATTGGAGATAGGGTCAAAATCATTAATAATGTTAATTTTCGAGATAACTACCCACAACCTCCTCTATACCGACTCCCATCTCAAAAAGGCATTTTAGTAGAAAACCGATATGTAGTTATTTTAAATATCAGTGCATTTGTAGATACAACGGTTAGCTCATCATATACAGTTGTGTGGGCACAAGTTGCTTTCGCTGAATAAATAGCTGAATGATTTAGATCAATACAATTTGACTCCAGTTATCGTGGTGAAAATACTTGTAAAATTGCACGAAGTCAAAAACAAAATGTGTTTTAATTTTTGAGGTTTTTAGAAAATGTCTTTGCGTTTTTGAATGATCGTGGTTGCGGTTAAATAGACGGCGGCGTGTAGGCACAAAATAGCCCAATTGAGGCAAAGATTTTCCCAGGTGGGATCATAAACAGCCGTGGGTTCAAAGGGTTGGGGCAATAGACTGCCATCGGGTAACTGGGTCGGTTCTGGAACCATGGCATTCACATCAACCAGAGTTCCATAGGCCCCCACAGACCATCGACTGAGCATCAGCCAAGAGATATACTGAGCAACCCCGTCCATTTTGAACAGAACACCAGAAAAAATAATTTGGGGTAGTAAAATTAACGGCAACGCACTATTGGCTTGAGCGCTATTACTTACCAAGGCTGAGATAAACAGACCTAAACTCATACAGGCAAATAATGTTAAAAAGCTGGTGATTCCTGCACTGAACTCCCAAGGAATGAGATCTGTTTCTGGTGAGGCAAAACAGCCGAAAATGGCTAGGGTCATCAGGAGGGATTGGGCGATCGCCACCCCCCCTAGAATCACCACCTTAGAACCCAAATAGGCAAACAGCCCCAAGTTTACTAACCGCTCCCGCGCATAGATCGCCGCCTCTTTCACAATTTCCTGTAGACTACTCGATAAACCCACCCACAGAGCCGCACTGGTAAACACAAACAGGACGCGCAATGCTAAAGGGGCGAGGGTCGGATCGTCTTCAGGGCCAAGAATTAGGGGATCTTTATCCCCTAGGGCAAGGGCAATTAAACCAATGCCAACAGGGGCAGTCAAGAGGGCTAAACCGAGATTAATCCCATCCCGGATCAGCAATTGAAATTGCCGCTGTACCAGGAGGCGTAACTGTTGGAAGAGCGATCGCTTCACCTGTTCTGGAGGTGCGCCACCAGAGGCTTGGGTTGCACTGGTGAGATGGGTGGCGATATAACGTTGATAATAGGTACATTCGGGACGATTAAAGCGATTGGCTTCAGCAACAACATTGCCACGATCTTCGAGGTAGTTGTAAATATCGGGAAACTCTTCAGGGCGAGGGTCAGTGACCTGCGCCAAGAAGGGACGATCAGGGGGCGGCACATGGGCAAAATAACGAAGGGCATCGTCAGGAGCACCGAAATAGCAAAGTTTACCCCCCTTGCCGAGAAAAACAATGCGATCGCATAGCCCAATATTCGCCGTTGCATGGGTGACAAGAATAATTGTGCGCCCTTGATCGGCTAACTTGCGTAACAGCAGCATCATTTTTTTATCCAGACCTGGATCTAAACCTGAAGTGGGTTCATCCAAGAAAAAGAGTTTCGGATCTGCTAACAATTCAACACCAATACTAACCCGCTTGCGCTGACCACCGCTGAGATTTTTAACCAGCGTATTACCATGTTCTTTCATCTCAATTTG
>JAABSU010000063.1 GCA_011390265.1 Spirulina sp. | reverse complement strand
GGAGAATGTGGGTGGTGCTGGGGGTGGATGAGGCATTGATATCGGGTTTAGGATGACGGATCCGAGCCACCGGCAGGGGCAGCGTGATCACGCTTTCGTAGGGGCGGCGCATACTGGGGATCATTTCCAGGTAGGGGCGATGCTGCTTGAGGAGGGCGATCGCCGCATCCCGATTGCTATAGTCCGCCAGGAGCGTTTCATAGTAGGAGGGTTTAACGGGCATGACTCTTTAGCCTAATTCATCAAAGACAGCAAACATCGGCAAATACATCGAGAGCAAAATCACCCCCACTAATGCCGCCACCCCCACCATCATCAGGGGTTCAATCACACTGGTGAGGGCCTTCACGGCTTGCTCCACCTCATCTTCATAAAAATCCGCCACCTTCATCATCATCGAATCCAATTCACCCGTTTCTTCGCCAATGCTGATCATCTGGATTGCCAAGGGCGGGAAAACATTTTCCTGCTCTAGAGCCACACTGATCATCCCCCCCTGTTGGATTTCTGACTTCGCCCGTTCGATCGCATTGGCCACCACCTGATTCCCCGCCACATCCCGAACAATATCCATACAGTTGAGGATCGGCACACCGGAGCGGGTCAGCGTCCCAAAAATGCGGCAAAACCGCGCCACCGCACTCTTCGTATTCAGGTCTCCCACCAAGGGCGCTTTGAGGAAAAAGGCATCAATTTGCAGGTGGCCCGCTGGGGTTTTGTAGTAGACCTTGTAGGCGGTCATCAGCCCAAAAATGCTGCCGAGGAAGACTGGCCAAAACCACCAATCCTTGGAATCGGGGATAAACAGGTCACTCAAAATCAACATAATTTGGGTGAGCAGCGGCAGCGTCGTCCCCAAGTCTTGGAAAATCCCGGCAAAAATCGGAATCAGGAAAATCGTCATCGCGAAGAAGACAATCACCGCCAAAGACCCCACCGCCATCGGGTAGGTCATGGCGGATTTAATTTGGTTGGTGAGTCGCTGCATATTTTCCAGCAGCACCGCCAAACGATCAAGAACCTGATCCAATACCCCACCGGTTTCTCCCGCATCCACCATCGCCACATACAACTGGTCGAAGCATTCTGGATATTTGCGCATCGCCTCCGATAACCCCACCCCCGCCTGAACATCGGTGCTGATCCCGGTGAGGGCTTTTTTCAGTTTCGGGTTGGGGCATTGATCCTGAAGGATGCCGAGCGATCGCACCATCGCCACCCCCGCATTGATCATCACCGCAAACTGCCGGGAAAACACCGCCTTGTCCTTGACGGAAACCGAGGTCATCATCTCGGTGAGTTCATCCAAGCTGGGCAAACCCGCCGCCCGCTCCACCTTACCAATGGTGGGGTATTGGTTTTGGAGCATGAGGCGGGCCTGTTCAGCGGAGGTCGCCGCGATCGTTTCCTTCCTGACAGTGCCTTTGGAGTCTCGAACTTCCGCGATAAATTTGGGCATGGGGAGTTACCAAAATAAGCCTAGGGATACAAAGTCAGCCCAGACCAGGGCCGCAGGACGTGAAGAGCCATGAGCACAATAGCGACTGAGCTACTTGAGCGATTTCGCCCCCACTAACCGTTGTAACTCATCGGGCTTACTACATTTACCCATGGCATCCTCAAAATTGACGACACCTTTTTTAACATACTCTGCCAACGCTTGCTCCATGGTTTGCATTCCCATTTTCATCCCGGTTTGAATCGAGGAATACATCATTGCCGTTTTACCGTCGCGGATCAGGTTGGCGATCGCCGGAGTCACCACCATAATCTCCTGACACATCACCCGGCCATATTCCCCCGGTTTCGGATTCGCCTTCGGCACTAAACATTGACTAAACACCGCCAGGAGGGACTGGGACAATTGGGCGCGAATCTGCCCCTGCTGTTCCGGGGGGAACACATCCAACATCCGGTCAATGGTTCCAGCCGCAGAGTTAGTGTGCAGGGTTCCAAACACCAAGTGTCCCGTTTCTGCCGCTGACACCGCCAAGCCAATCGTATCTAAATCTCGCATTTCCCCCACCAGAATCACATCAGGATCTTGGCGCAGCGCCCCCTTTAGCGCATTGGCAAAACTCTTGGTATCCTCGCCTTTTTGCCGTTGGTGAAACAAACTTTTAACATTGGGAAACACATATTCAATCGGGTCTTCCACCGTTAACACATGCTCCGAGCGAGTTCGGTTGATCAGATCCAACATCGCCGCCATCGTCGTTGTTTTCCCCGACCCCGTTTGCCCCGTCACCAACACCATCCCCCGGGGTCGCTCCGTCATTTCTCGGACAATATCCGGCAAGCCCAACATATCAAAATTGGGAATCTTCGATGACAGCGCCCGCATACAGGCCGCCCAACAGCCCCGCTCCTTATACACATTCAACCGAAACCGGGCTAACCCCTTCACCCCATAGGAAGAATCCAACTCCCAATTCTGTTCTAGCTCTTTGCGCTGCTTGTTATTCAGCATACTAAAAATCAGCTTTTGGGATTCATTAGCGGTGAGGGGTTCATCACTTAAGGCCGGTTGTAAATGACCACTAATCCGGAAATAAAGCGGCGCTCCTGCCTGGATATGAACATCAGAGCCGCCCATTTCCACCAACTGTTCAAGAATATCTTCAATCATCAATTCCATTGGGGTTTCTCCTCATGTTGAGTTTTGAGTGATGCAGGCAAGTCAGTCATGATTAGCACTGGGTTCAGAATGCCCCGATGCCGGCTGTGATCCCTCAATCCGAAAAGCGGGGGGTCATGCAATAGGGACAATCTACCCATTCCGGTTGCAGTTCAGCACTGCAAACCCGACAGGTTAGGCCGCTCTTGCGTTTGGCTTTTAATTCTGCCTCAAGGCCAGAATCAGTGAACGTGACCCGATCGACTTCTTCGAGGGTGGTTTGACCCTCCTTAACCAGATTAAGGCTGTAGGCGAGGAGGGTTTTCATGCCTTCCTCCACCGCTGCTTCTTTGAGCCGTTCGGTGGGAGCGCCTTCGTTAATCAGGTTTTGTAGCCGCTCGGTAATTTTCATCACCTCATAGACCCCCACCCGACCCCGATAGCCAATGCCAGCACATTTTTCACAGGGTTTGTTGGCGCTACGCTCTTCTGGGGTCAAGGTATGGGCTTTGAAGATCGTCATTTCGCCGTCAGCGGAGGCAGACAGACCAAACCGGGCCAATTCTTCGCGGGTCGGCTGATAGGAAATCCGGCATTCACTACAAACCCGCCGCATTAGCCGTTGGGCCAACACCCCCAGCAATGCCCCGGAAACCATGAAGGGTTCCACGCCCATTTCATCGAGGCGGGCGATCGCCCCCGCTGCGTCATTCGTGTGCAACGTCGTCAACACCAAGTGACCCGTCAACGCCGCTTCAATGGCCGTTTTCGCCGTCTCCTTATCCCGCGTTTCCCCCACCAGAATCACATCAGGGTCTTGGCGTAGGAACGATCGCAAAATTGAGGCAAAATCCATGCCCTTTTCCCGAATTACCTGCACCTGGGTAATCCCAGGGAGGGAGTATTCAATGGGGTCTTCAGCGGTACTAATATTAATCCCCGGATCATTGCGTTCCGCCAACACCGAGTACAAACTGGTCGATTTCCCCGACCCGGTTGGCCCCGTCACCAAAATTAAGCCAAAGGGGCGGCGGGCCATTTCCCGCACCAACTCCAGCGTCTCGGAATCACTGATTAACTTATCCAGCCCCAACTGCGTCGAAGAGTTGTCGAGAATCCGCAGCACCACCTTTTCGCCATAGCGGCTGGGGAGCGTACTCACCCGAAAGTCAATTTTGCGCCCCTGATAAACCTGACGGATCTTGCCATCCTGGGGCATCCGTTTTTCAGCAATATCCAACTCCGCCATAATTTTGAACCGTGCCGCCACCGCCCCCGCCACCTTTTTCGGGAAAGGGGGAAAGGGCTGTTGTAAAACGCCATCTTTGCGGAACCGTACCCGCAGGTTTTCCTCCTGGGGTTCGACGTGAATATCGGAAATACCTTCCTGGAGGGCTTTGATTAAAACCTTTTTAACCAAGTTAACGATCGGCGCACCGTTGATATCATCCTTGCTGAGATCCTCATCAATTTCATCTTCGGCTTCCCCCAGGGCATCGAGGTTTTCCACGATATCGGACACATCAGCAGCTTTAGCGGCTTCCTGGGCTTTGGCAACCTTGACCTGTTCATCCAGGTATTGATCAATCAAGCGCTGATAGTCCTGCTCGGTGATCACCATCCGCTGCAACACCATCCCCCGCAGCACCCGCTTCAGATCGTCTTGAGCTTCGAGGTCATCGGGGTTAACCATTGCCACCAGGACAACGGGAGGATCTCCGTCGGTGCGCCGCAACGGAATCAGCTTATGACGACGGCAAATGTCATCGGGAACTAAACTTTCAATCAGTTCCGCCATCTGATTGTTTTCGATCGCATTGACTTCCGGATCAATGGAGTCAACGCCGTAAAGAATTTTAAGCTCGAAGAGTTGTTGCTTTTTGTACTGGCGTTGGAGTTCTGGGGTCAGTTGGCGGCCGGTAATGCCTTCAAGAACCTCCGTGAGCGGCCGGCCGGAACGGCGGCTCTCTGTGACGGCTTGGCGCATCTGGTCGCCTTCAATGTAGCCCGCTTGAATCAGTTTATTTCCGAAGGGAGAAAAATCGTTCCGGATCGTCAAGGCCCGAGAGCGTCGGGAGGTTCTCGATGAAGATTGAGTCATAGCCGAGTTCCGCTATTTGATGAGTTCGAGGGGTGGGGTGAGGGCAAGCCCGTGGTGGCTGGTTCACCAGCTGCTTGATTCCATTAAACCGCAGTTAACCCCAGATGGGGAAAATTCCCCCGGTTCGGCCTGAGGATAAGATCAGGAATGTCAAGATGCAATTGACCGAAAAGGGAGTGGGGAAACCCGATCGGGAAAATCTTAGCGGGGGGGGTGGAAGGGACTGATGCTAAGGCGGTATGATGATCTGCAATGGTGATCACTTTTGATCACGCCGATTGTAGTGGCTGTTATTCGTCCAGCGGGCATCACCGTTTAAAGATGTTCAACCCGTGTTGTTGAGCATTGTAAGTTTTTGTTAAGTTCACTAAACGTCCTATGACCCACGATCCCAACCCGCCAGAGGCGATCCAACCAGACTATCCAGAAGGCACTGACCCCACTGCGGCAGAGGGTCAGGGGGAAGATGATCCGCTTGCACCGATAGAGGAGAGCTTGGTGGACGGTGAAGAGTTGGAGTCCGATGCGACAGAGGCGAACGCCCCGAACCCGGGTGATCTCCCCCTCTCTGGGGATCAAGTGCAGGTGGCGGAAGCCTTGCAGATGGAGATCGAAGCCCTGAAGCAACAACTCGCTCAACAGGCGCACCAGCTTGAATCCCATAAAGCCCAAGCGATCCGCATTGCTGCTGATTTTGATAATTTCCGGAAGCGTACCCAGAAGGAAAAGGAAGAACTCGAGCATCTTGCCAAACGCAACACCCTGGTGGAATTGTTACCAGTGGTGGATAATTTCGAGCGGGCGCGATCGCAGATCAAACCGGAAACCGAAGGGGAAATGGGCATCCACAAGAGCTATCAGGGGGTTTATAAAAACCTCGTGGATGGTTTGAAGCGGTTAGGGGTGGCGGCGATGCGTCCTGAGGGCCAAGATTTTGACCCCAATTATCATGAAGCGATGATGCGGGAACCCTCCAGCGAGTATCCTGAGGGGGCGGTGATTGAGCAGTTGGTGCGGGGCTATTTACTCCATGACCGGGTGCTCCGCCATGCGATGGTGAAGGTGGCGGCTCCCCCGGAACCCGCAGCCCCAGAGGAGCAGGCTGAAGCCCTCGAATCTCCAGAGGCTTAGATTCCAGCGCTGGATTTTCTGCCTGAACGTATCGGAGCTTGACAAAATTTCTGTTGCCAGGCGGAAATTTGCCACTAAAATCAACATAATAAGAAATCGCCTGCTGTCGGGTTGACTTCATCGATTGCATTCTGCACACCCCTATTGCCCAGGTGTCATGGGAAAAGTTATTGGTATTGACCTCGGCACAACGAATAGTTGTGTAGCGGTACTCGAAGGCGGCAAGCCCATTGTGATTCAAAGCACTGAGGGGGGACGAACCACCCCCAGTATGATCGGCTTTGATAAGTCCGGTGAGCGTTTGGTGGGGGAACTCGCCAAGCGTCAAGCGGTGACGAATGCGGAAAATACGATCTACAGTATTAAGCGGTTTATTGGCCGCCGCTGGGATGACACCGTTGAGGAGCGATCGCGGGTTCCTTACCAATGTGTCCAAGGGCGCGACAATACTGTCGATGTGGGGATTCGGGGCAAAAACTACACCCCCCAGGAAATTTCCGCGATGCTGCTGCAAAAACTGAAAAGTGATGCGGAGCAGTTTCTCGGGGAACAGGTCACCCAGGTGGTGATCACGGTTCCGGCGTACTTTACCGATGCCCAACGGCAGGCAACGAAGGATTCCGGGGCGATCGCCGGCCTCGAAGTGCTGCGGATCATCAACGAACCCACCGCCGCCGCCCTCGCCTACGGTTTAGACAAACAAGACCAAGATCAACATATCCTCGTCTTTGACTTAGGGGGGGGGACCTTCGACGTTTCCGTCCTCCAACTGGGAGATGGGGTGTTTGAGGTGAAAGCCACCTCCGGCAATAACCATTTAGGGGGGGATGACTTTGATAATGTCATTGTCCAATGGATGGCCGGCGAATTTAAAGTCCAGCAAGGGATCGATCTGCGCAGCGATAAGATGGCGCTGCAACGACTGCGGGAAGCTGCCGAAAAGGCCAAAATCGAACTCTCCAGCGTCAGCAACACCTCCATTAACCTCCCCTTCATCACCGCCGATGAAACGGGCCCGAAACACCTCGAATGCGACCTATCGCGATCGAAATTTGAAGAGTTGGCCATTGAGCTGATCAAAGGGACGATTTTGCCCGTTAAGCAGGCCCTCAAAGACTGTGAACTGACCACCAACGACATCGATCGCATTCTAATGGTGGGCGGCTCCACCCGGATTCCGGCGGTGGGCAATGCGATTAAACGCTTCTTTGGCGGCAAGGAACCCGATCGCTCCGTCAACCCCGATGAAGCGGTGGCTTTGGGGGCTGCCATTCAAGGCGGCGTGCTGGGGGGCGAGGTGGAAGACCTCCTGCTCCTCGATGTCACCCCCCTATCTTTAGGGATTGAAACCCTAGGGGAAGTGTTCACCAAAATTATTGAACGCAACACAACGATCCCCACCAGCAAATCCCAGGTCTTTTCCACCGCCATTGATGGCCAAACCTCCGTAGAAATCCATGTACTCCAAGGGGAGCGGGCCATGGCGCGGGATAACAAAAGTTTAGGGAAATTCCTGCTCACCGGCATCCTCCCCGCCCCTCGGGGTGTGCCGCAAATTGAAGTCACGTTTGAAATTGATGTCAATGGCATTTTACAGGTGGGCGCTCAGGATAAGGCCACCGGCAAAGAGCAGAGCGTGCGGATCACCAATACCGGCGGCCTCAGCAATGCTGAAGTGGAGCGGATGCGCCTTGAAGCGGAGCAGTATGCCGAGCAGGATCGACGGCGGATGGAACTGGTGGAGCTGCAAAACCAAGCCGACAGCATCACCTACACCCACGAGATTACCCTCAAGGATAATAACGACTTGATTCGGGAGGATTTGAAACAGCAGGCGATCGCCAAGCGAGAAGCCCTCGAAGTTGCCTTCAAAAATCCTCAAGTCACCGTCGAGATCGTCAAAACCCGCCTCGAAGAGTTCAAGCAGGCGGTGCTGGCGGTGGGGACTGACCTCTACAACCGCGCCAACCAAGGGGTGAGTGCCGAGTTTGAAACGGTGGACTCACCCCCCATGCCGCCGCCAGAGGTTCCCGACTTTAGCGAGCACCCGACGGAAATAGTCGATAGTGAGCAACCCACCCAGATCGTTGAGGAAGAACCCAGCGATGACAATGAGTTCCGCTTCGAGTTCGATGATGATGATGCCACCATTGCCGCTGACTATGAGCCTGTGGATTAAGGGAGCCTGTAGATGGTGGGGGGCGATGGGGGCGCGATCCGCGATCGCCCCCCTGGTCTCCTAAGATCAGGCCGCGAATTTGTTAAAGTTTAAAATAGCGTATTTCCACCCATTCACCCGACGGATCAGCACCCTATGGCAGGCGATTACTACCAAACTCTTGGGATCTCCCGTGATGCAAGTCAAGATGAAATTAAACGAGCCTACCGCCGGTTGGCCCGCAAATATCATCCAGATGTCAACAAAGAGCCGGGAGCCGAAGATCAGTTTAAAGAGGTAAACCGGGCCCACGAGGTGTTATCTGACCCAGAGGTTCGCGCCCGTTACGATCGCTTTGGGGAAGCAGGGGTCTCCGCCGGAGCAGGGGGCGGCTATTCCGATTTTGGCGATATGGGGGGCTTTGCTGATATCTTTGAAACCATTTTTAGTGGTTTTGGCGGCGGTGGCAGTGGTATGGGGGGCGGCACCCAAACCCGTCGCCGCAGTGGCCCGGTACGGGGGGATGACCTCCGCCTCGATCTGAAGCTAGAATTCCGCGAGGCCATCTTTGGCGGCGAAAAAGAAATCCGCATTCCCCACCAGGAAAGTTGCAAAACCTGTAATGGCACAGGGGCAAAACCGGGAACTGGGGTTAAAACCTGCGGAACCTGTAATGGTACAGGCCAAGTCCGTCGCGCCACCCGCACCCCCTTCGGCAGTTTTGCCCAGGTGTCTGTTTGCCCCGCCTGTAATGGTGAGGGCCAGGTCATTGAGGAAAAATGCGATAGCTGTGGCGGCGCAGGTCGGAAGCAGGAAACGAAAAAGTTGAAGATCACGATTCCCCAAGGGGTCGATAACGGCACGCGCCTGCGGGTGGCCCGGGAAGGGGATGCGGGTCTGCGGGGCGGAACGCCGGGGGATCTTTACGTTTACCTGTTTGTGGAAGAGGATGCCGAATTTAAGCGGGATGGGATTAACATCCTTTCGGAGCTGACAATTAGTTATTTACAGGCAATTTTGGGTTGTCGGATTCCCCTCCAAACCGTTGATGGGGAAGTGGAGTTAACGATTCCCGCCGGGACGCAGCCGAATACGGTGCTGAAATTAGACGATCGCGGCGTGCCTCAATTGGGGAACCCGGTCAGCCGAGGGGATCACCTGATCACGATTAAAATTGCCATCCCCACAAAAGTGGCCCCCGAAGAGCGGGAACTGCTGATCCAGTTAGCTCAATTGCGGGGGGATGCGACGGAGAAGGAACGGGGCCTAGAGGGCTTCCTGGGCAAAATGTTTGGGGGTTAGGAGATGACCACAGCACTAGATCCGCAACCCGATGCTCAGTTAGATCTGCGGGGAACCCCCTGCCCGATTAATTTTGTGCGGACAAAACTGCGGTTAGAGCAGATGGAAGCGGGGCAATTGTTAGAGGTGTGGCTCGATGGCGGCGAACCCATTGAACAGGTTCCCGATAGTTTGGTGATGGCGGGCTATACCTTGGGGGCGATCGCCCCCCAGAATGATTTTTTCGTTCTGCAAGTGCGTTGCCCCGCCCATGACGTTGCCTGATGCCCCCTGGATGGGGGTAGTGTTAGCCAAAGAGGCCAACTTTTATCGGGTTTGTTTAGAAGCCCCCGATACGCCAATTTTGCTCTGTACGGGGCGATCGCGCCTCAAAAAAATTGGTGAACGGGTGATGGTGGGCGATCGCGTCCGGGTGGAAGAACCGGATTTTACCGATGGCGCGGGGGTGATTGCCGAAATTCTCCCCCGTCATAGCCTCCTGACCCGGCCCCCCGTCGCCAATGCCCAGCAGATCATCCTCGTCTTTGCCCTCGCCGAACCCAGCCTTGAACCCTGGCAATTGAGCCGTTTCCTCCTCCATGCCGAAGCGACGGGGATGGAGACGCGAATTGTCTTGAATAAATGTGATTTGGTGAGCGCGACCGTTCAACAGGAATGGCAGGAGCGTTTGCAAGCCTGGGGTTACAACAGTTTTCCTCTCAGCGTTACCCAAAACCAGGGCTTTGGCCCCCTCCACGCTGCCCTAGCGGGTCAAATTACCCTCTGTGCTGGCCCCTCCGGCGTGGGCAAATCCAGCCTGATCCAATGGCTGATCCCCGATCTGAGCCTGCGGGTGGGGGCGGTGTCTGGGAAACTGCAACGGGGCCGCCACACGACCCGCCATGTGGAACTGTTCACCCTGCCCAACGGCGGTTTATTGGCCGATAGTCCCGGTTTTAATCAGCCGGAATTGCCCCCCGATCCCCAGGCATTACCGGCGTATTTCCCGGAAATTCGCGATCGCCTTCAACAGGGAGCCTGTCAATTCAGCGACTGCACCCACCGCGATGAGCCAGATTGCCAAGTGCGGGGGGATTGGGAACGCTACCCCCATTATGTGAAGTTTTTGGAAGAGGCGATCGCCCGCCAAACCCACCAGCAACACCAACCCGACGCAGAAGCCAAAGTTAAAGTCAAAATCACCACCGACGGCCAGCGCCGCTACGAACCCCGCCTCGAAAGCAAAAAATACCGTCGCACCTCTCGCCGCCTCCGCCACCAAACCCTCCAGGATTGGGAAATCAACCTTGATGATTCTTAACCCCACGGGCCCAAAAATTCGCTATAATCTGCATACCTCTGTACTAAGATATCCCTATCTACCCCAATTCTTGCCCAAACTTCACCGAGGTATTCATGGCCGCGATTTCTAAAAACTCCGACAAAGACAAAGCCCTCAATCTCGTACTCAGTCAAATTGAGCGCAACTTCGGTAAAGGGGCAATTATGCGCCTCGGCGATGCCACCCGGATGCGCGTCGAAACCATCTCCACCGGGGCGCTTACCCTTGATCTCGCCCTCGGTGGCGGCCTCCCCAAAGGGCGAATCATCGAGATCTACGGCCCGGAAAGTTCCGGGAAAACCACCCTCGCCCTCCATGCCCTCGCCGAAGTGCAAAAACAAGGGGGCACAGCCGCCTTCGTCGATGCCGAGCACGCCCTCGATCCCGCCTATGCCTCCGTGTTGGGGGTGAATATTGAAGATCTCCTCGTTGCCCAGCCGGACAATGGCGAATCGGCCTTAGAAATTGTTGATCAACTGGTGCGGTCTTCGGCGGTGGATATCGTCGTGATTGACTCCGTAGCGGCCCTCGTCCCCCGGGCGGAAATTGAAGGGGAAATGGGAGATACCCAGGTGGGGTTACAGGCGCGGCTGATGAGTAAAGCACTGCGAAAAATTGCCGGGAATGTGGGCAAATCTGAATCTACGGTGATTTTTCTCAACCAATTGCGGCAAAAAATCGGTGTCACCTACGGCTCCCCGGAAGTCACCACTGGCGGCAATGCCCTCAAATTTTACGCTTCCGTTCGCCTCGACATTCGCCGCATTCAAACCCTCAAAAAAGGCTCCGAGGGGGAATATGGCATCCGCGCTAAGGTCAAGGTGGCGAAAAACAAAGTTGCGCCCCCCTTCCGGATTGCTGAATTTGACATCATTTTTGGCCAGGGCATTTCCCAGATGGGCTGCATGATGGATTTAGCCGAGCAAACCAATGTCGTGATCCGCAAGGGGGCTTGGTATAGCTACAACGGCGAAAACATTGCCCAAGGCCGGGATAATGCCGTCAAGTATATGGAGGAAAATCCCTCCGTTGCTAAGGAAGTGGAGGAAAAACTGCGGGCCGCCCTCCAAACCGGTGCAGAAGTGGCGGTCGCTGCCATGAAGGAAGGTGGCTCCCATCGGGTCAAGGCAGAAGAATTGGATGTGCCAGAGGAAGAGTAGTGATCTAGGGGCGAAAAATTTTTCGCCCCTACGCAGATCAACGCTACAAACAAATTTCGGAGCAGGTCAACCCTGAAGCTTCGGGACTAATTTACTGTATATTAGACTACAGATGATCTGATCTACCCTGGCCCTTTTAGCGTCTTTTAGCCAAGACCTAAAATGGAGTGGTAGAATCGCCTCAGATCAGGTTCAATCCATGGTGCCGTGAGCCGTACTGCAACTCTTAACTTTCAGCCAACGCTGACTTCCCTTTCAGATCATAATCGCCTGCGATTATTTTCCGGGTCAGCCAATACCCCCCTTGCCCAAGAAATCGCCCGCTACCTGGGGATGGATTTAGGCCCAATGATTCGCAAGCAATTTGCGGATGGTGAGCTATATATCCAAATCCAGGAGTCAATTCGGGGTTGCGATGTCTACCTTGTGCAGCCCACCTGCCGACCAGTCAATGATCATTTGATGGAATTGTTGATCATCATTGATGCCTGTCGGCGGGCTTCGGCACGCCAAATCACAGCGGTGATTCCCTACTATGGCTATGCCCGGGCGGATCGTAAAACTGCTGGCCGGGAGTCGATTACCGCCAAGTTGGTGGCTAACTTAATGACCCAGGCGGGGGCCAATCGCATTGTGGCGATGGATCTGCACTCTGCCCAAATTCAAGGCTATTTTGATATTCCCTTTGATCATGTCTATGGTTCTCCGGTGTTGCTTAACTACCTTCTGAGCAAGCAATTGGAGGATCTGGTGGTGGTTTCTCCCGATGTGGGGGGGGTGGCCCGGGCCCGGGCCTTTGCCAAAAAACTCAATGATGCCCCTCTGGCGATTATTGATAAGCGTCGCCAGGCCCACAATGTCGCGGAAGTGATGAATGTAATTGGGGATGTGCGGGGCAAAACGGCGGTGTTGGTGGATGACATGATCGACACCGCTGGCACGATTTCTGAGGGGGCGCGGTTCCTACGCCAACAGGGGGCGCGGCAGGTCTATGCCTGTGCCACCCATGCGGTGTTTTCACCCCCGGCGATCGAGCGGCTCTCTAGCGGTGTGCTGGAGGAAGTGATCGTCACGAATACGATCCCGATCCCTGAGGGGCAGCAGTTCCCGCAATTGCGGGTGTTGTCGGTGGCCAATTTAATTGGGGAAACGATCTGGCGGATTCATGAGGATAGCTCGGTGAGCAGTATGTTCCGTTAGGGCGGGTGTATCTCCATTGGGCAACCTTGAACCCACCCTGCCCTACGAGCACCCCGACCAGGAGGGGAAACATTCAAAAATTCCCATGGGTACGGTGTTCTGGGGCTTTGCCCCGTAACACCGTCCTTTGGCCATGACTAAATAACGTCGGCAAAGGTGCGCTCCATGCGGCGAAAATACCAAATGCCGCTGGCTAATAATCCGCACATTAACACCAGGGAGAGGCAGAAGCCGGGCCAATAGAGGGGGGAAGCCTGGCCGAGAATTGCCCAACGGAAGCCATCAATCACCCCCACCATGGGATTGAGGGAATAGATCAGCCGCCATTGGGGGGGAACGATCGCACTGCTAAACCCCACGGGAGAAACATAGAGGCCGAATTGAATGATAAAGGGAACCACAAAGCGGAAATCCCGATATTGGACATTGAGGGCAGCCAGCCAGAGGCTCGCGCCTAAACTGGCGAGGGCGGCGATCGCCACCAACACCGGCAAAAAAATCAACCGCCAACTGGGCACAAACTGAAACACCACCATCAGCCCCAGCAAAATCACCCCTGACAGCAATAAATCCACAAAGCTGACGACGATCGCACTGGCCGGCACAATCAAGCGGGGAAAATAAACCTTAGAAATCACATGGGCATTGCTCACCAAACTTTGACTACTCGCACCGAGGGAATTAGCGAAAAACTGCCAAGGTAACATCGCCGCAAACACCAAAATCGGGTAAGGCACCCCATCAGAGGGCAAATTCGCCAACCGGCCAAACACCACCGACAGCACCACCATCGTCAGCAGCGGTTGCAACAAGGCCCAAATTACACCGATCAAGGTTTGCTTATAGCGCACCAAAATATCTCGCCAGGCCAGAAACCAAAACAACTCCCGATAACGCCACAGGTCTTGCCAATAGTGCTTTTCCACCTTACCGGCTTCAATGATTAATTCTGTTGATCGGGGCATAGAGCGCAAAGAGAGCGGTACGGGCATTAATATAGCAGTTGCACCTCATCCTAAGATTCCCTTGGCGCAGATTATCATGGGAGGATATCGTGGGGCTTAAGCCCTCCGTTCTGAGGCTCCACTTCTTGCCCCTATGGTGTCCAACCTCAACCCCCAACCCCTACCGCCACGCCATACCGGCCCCGTACCACCGCCTTCCCTTAGTCCCGGTGATCCCTTTGTCGCGCTCCAAGGCAACGGCGACGAAGATAGCTTTAACTTTCGCCTCGCCCTTTCAGTGCTGCGACGGCGGTGGTGGATTCTCTTGGTGGTGGGCACAGCGGTCACATCTGTGATGGGGATGCGCGTTTTACAAGAAGACCCCCTCTATCGCAGTCAATTCCGCCTCTTGGTGGAGCCGATCGCCAGTGAACAACAGTTTGACCAATTCAGCCAGCGGTTAATTGGCCAGTTAGGCCTTGATTTTGACTATGACACCCAAATTGAAGTGTTGCGCAGTCCCACGGTGTTAGCGCCGATTCTCGAACAAATTCAGACCCAATATCCAGAGGTGGACTATGGGGCCTTGGTGGGGGCGTTTACTGTTTCCCAAATCGTCGGCACGAAAATTATGGAGGTGAGCTACCAAGACTCTGATCCCCATAAAATTCAATTTATTTTGGATAAACTGGCGGCGGGTTTAATTGCCTATTCCCAAGTTGAGCAGCAAACCGGCCGTCAAAAGGGTTTAGGCTTTGTGGAGGAGCAGTTACCCGTCCTCGAAGAGCGGGTGAATACGCTGCAAAATGACCTGCAAGCCTTTCGACAGCGCCACAACATTCTTGATCCCGATGTCCAAGGGCAAAGCGTCGCGGAACGCCTCAATCTCCTCCGGGAGGAAAGCCGTGCCGCCCGCACCAGCTTAAATGAAGTTAGCTCATTAACCCAGACGCTCCAAGGTCAATTGGATCTGGACTTAGATCAAGCCATGGTGGTGGCCGCCCTCAGCGAAGCGCCCCGCTATCAAACCCTACTCAATCAACTCCAGGAAATTGAAACCCGACTGGCTTTAGAATCGGCACGGTTTACGGAGAGTAACCCGACGATTGTTGGGTTGCGGGCCCAGCGGGAAAAACTGTTGCCCTTGATTCAAGCCGAAGCTCAGGCTGTGTTGGGGGAGGCGGCCGGAGATCAGGCAACATCCCTCTCTGCTTCCCCGAACCCGATTCGGTTGCAATTGACCCAGGATTTTATTGGCGCGACCAATGAAAAGATGGTGCTGGAGGTGCGATCGGCGGCCCTGGCTTTGGCGGAAAACCAAACCCGTCAGGATTTAAATCGCTTTGCCGATCTCAGTCGCCAATATATGGATTTACAACGGCAATTGAATGTGGCGACGGAAAGCCTGAATCGCTTTCTTGCCGTGCAGGAGGATTTACAGATTGAAGCGGCCCAACGCACCACCTCCTGGGAACTCCTCAACGCGCCAGAATTGCCGTTGTATCCCATCGCCCCGGATGTCACCCGAGGGATGGCGGTGGCGGTCATGGCCGGATTGATCGCTGGGGTGGGGGCGATGTTGATTGTTGAAAAACTTGATGTGCGGTTCCATTCCGCTGAAGATATTAAAGAAATGATCCGGATTCCGCTGTTGGGCGTGATTCCCTTTCGCAAAGAGTTTCATCAGCGCCAAGGGAAATCCAAGCGCGGTAAAGAGACGACGCAACTGTTGCCGGTGCCGAGGAGCAACGGCTACGCTAGCACGGATCGCCGCTACCACACCACCCCTTTCCTCGAAGCCTTTCGTTCTTTAAATGCCAACCTCTCGTTTTTAACCCCCGATAAACCCCTTCAGGTGTTGGTAATTAGTTCATCAGTTCCCCTAGAAGGGAAGTCCACCACCTCCATTCATCTTGCCCAAACCGCTGCCGCCATGGGGCAACGGGTGTTATTGGTGGATGCGGATCTGCGCCGTCCCCAAGTCCATGTGGTGGCGGATCTCCCCAATGTTTGGGGGTTATCCCATGCCATTTCCATGGATATTGATGTGGAGGATGTGATTCAGCGATCGCCCACCGAAGACAATCTTTTCGTCCTCACCTCTGGGCAAATTCCCCCCGACCCCACCCGCCTCCTCGCCTCCCAAAAAATGCGTACCCTGATCCAGTGGTTTCGCCAACATTACGACCTGATCATTTTCGACACCCCCCCGATGCTCGGTTTAGCCGATGCCAAATTCCTCGCCCCCCACAGCGATGTAATGATCCTTGTTGCCCGTCTCGGCTGGACAGAGCGCACCGTCCTCAAACAAGTGATCGAGGGTTTAAAAGTTTCCCAAATTCATAACGTCGGCCTCGTCGCCAATGGCGCAAAAGGCTTAAGCTCCGGGTCATACTATTACTACAACCGCTATTTTTCTAACCCCAATGGGTTAATGCCCTTCGACCCCAACACCTAACCATGAAACCCTCTGTTGCCTCCCTGCTCACCACCCTCTGCCTCACCAGCCTAGCCCTACCCGCTGGGAGCCAAGTCCCCAACTTTGAGCCTACCGGACTCCCGGACTCGATTCCCTTTGAACTAACCCCAGATCCAGTCACGCCGGAACCATTCACCCCAGAAGCCACCCCAACCCCCACCTTCAATCCTCCCCGCTCAATCGCCAACCCCCCCCCGGTTTTGCCCTATACCCTTGATGGGGGGGATGTGTTGCGGATCAATATCTTTGATGTCCCGGAATATAGTGGGGAATATCCCCTCCTCATTGATGGCAGCCTAAACTTGCCCCTTGTCGGTGTGGTGAATCTCAAAGGGCTGTCCGTGGATGCCGCCAAACAAAAACTAGAAACCCTCTATCGCCCCTACTTGGTGCGGCCCTTTATTAATATCACCCTGGTTGCCACCCGGCCGGTGAACTTAGTCGTATCTGGGGAAGTGAGCAGTCCGGGTTCCTACAGTATCAACGTCGCCCAAAATGCCCGGCAGTTCCCCACTGTGACCGATGCCCTTACCCTTGCTGAAGGGATAACCCTCTCAGCGGATATCCGCCAAGTCCAACTCCGCCGGAATGGCGAGGCCTACAATCTCAACCTCTGGGCATTAATTAATCGGGGAGATGCGAGTCAAGATGTGCAACTCCGGGATGGGGATAGCATTTTTGTGCCCACGAATACGGCGGTGAATCCCGCTGAAACGCGGCAACTCCTGGATGCCAGCTTTGCCTCGGATAATAACTTTCCGGTACAGGTGGCGGTGGTGGGAGAACTGAATCGACCCGGTTCCTATTCCGTTGTTGCGAACCCTCCCACGGGCCAACCCCCCACAATTACCCAAGCCATTGCCACCGCTGGGGGAATCAAACCGACGGCTAATGTGCGAGATATTCGGGTGCGGCGGATTAACCGGGAAGGGACAGAGGAAACCTTTAACGTCAACCTGTGGGCGATGTTGCGGGATGGCGATATTAACCAAGATATGCCCCTCCAGCCTGGGGATACGATTATTGTGCCCCGTGCTGAAACGATTAATAATGCCGAGATCACCGAATTGGTGACGACGAACCTTTCCCCGGAACAGATGCGCATTGGCGTGGTCGGGGAGGTGGTGCGCCCCGGGCCTCAGACGGTTCCCCCCAATACGACACTGAACCAAGCGATTTTAGGGGCGGGAGGGTTTAATAATATTCGCGCCCGTCGGGGTTCGGTGGAGTTGGTGCGCCTTAACCCTGATGGCACAGTGACAAATCGCCGCATTGACATTGATTTCACCGTGGGGTTGAGTGAGGAAAATAACCCGATTATGCTGCCCAATGATGTGGTGGTGGTGGGACGGTCAAGCTTTGCCAGTGTGACGGATACGTTGGGGGCGGTGCTCAATCCCCTGACTGGGATTTTTGGTGTGCTGAACTTCTTCCGTGCCTTTGGGATTATCAATGTGGATTAAGCTATGCC
>JAABSU010000062.1 GCA_011390265.1 Spirulina sp. | reverse complement strand
CGAGGCTGAAGTTGGGGAGGATGGGGTGGGCGGAGAGGGCAGGGGGTTGGGTGAGGATTTCGGGGGGATGGTTGGGGCGGTAGCAGTGGACTTGTTGGGTGTCGGGGTCGATGAGCCAGCCCAGTTGTGCGCCGTTGGCGATATATTCTGCGAGTTTGGCTTGGAGGGGGGGAAGGGTATCGCTGGGTGATTTGAGTTCAATGACAAAATCGGGGCAGATGGGGGCAAAGGTGCGACGTTGTTCGGGGGTGAGGGCATCCCAGCGGTTTTGAGCAATCCAGGCGGCATCGGGGGAGCGGATCGCGCTGTTGGGGAGGGTGAAACCAGCGGAGGAGTCGAAGGCAACGCCTAAACGGGTTTGGTGATTCCAGTACCAAAGTTGGGCACTGAGGGTCAAATTTTGACGACCACTTTCACTTCCAGCGGGGGCCATGACGATCAGTTCTCCTTGGGCGGTGCGTTCGAGTCTGAGATCGGGGTTGCTTTGGCAGAGTTGGCTAAAAGCCGCGTCGGTGAGTTGGAGGGTGGGGCGCAGATCGAGGGCAATCATGGCGTTTAGGGGTTGGGGAGGGTTGGGGCGGTAGCCGTGGACTTGTTGGGTTTCGGGGCGACTTGGGGCAATTGGCGGATTATCGGGATTAGGTTCTGTGTGGGGGCGAAAGGTTTTTGTGCCTCCGGCAGGCTTACGCCAACGCCCCTACTCCATTTTGAAAGGAAGCACGAAAAGCCCCCCACCTTTGAAGTGGGGAGCGATTCGCGTCGGCGTATCTATCACTTTCCTCTGGGAGGAAGGTTGAGATTACAACAGCGTAACGTTGTTCGCCTGTAGTCCTTTCGGGCCTTGTTCAATCGTGAATTTCACCCGTGCGCCTTCATCAAGGCTTCTCACATTAGGTTCTGAGATAGATCGGAAATGCACAAAAACATCCTTGCTCCCACCATCGGGGGTGATAAAGCCAAAGCCCTTATCCTCGTTGAACCATTTCACAGTACCCACATCTTCTTGCATTATTGACTTGTCCTAATTTAGAAAGTTGAATCTCAACGGCTTTAGGAGCCGCTAGGATTCTCTTAGCAGTTTAAACGAAATTGTTCCTTGTTGCCCATCGATTAACAAGCTTAATGATTTCTTTGGAAGGATCACTAAGGATCGATGGGGGTAATGGGCACCCTAGGGCGAATCCTTCCCCATGGGCCATAGGGCCGCAATCTCGGCGGCCTGTTGGGCGGCGGTGAATTGCTCCCAAACAATCCCGTTGCAATCGGTATCTTGGCTAAATTCCGTCGCTTGGTCATCTTCCCAACCCAGATGGCGCAGCGGCCCTCCTTGGGGCGCAGCAACTTGGCGAACGGAAATGTTCAGCGTCTCTGTCCGCCACAGGGCATAGGTGGCGGGAATCACCAAGGTTGGAGGCTGGCCGAACCGTTGCGAATAATCGGCAACGGTTGCCTCTAGATTCGCTACCCCAAGGGCCAAATGTAGCTTTTTCATGACGATCGCCCCTAAAAAAAGCGGGTAGCGAGAATCGAACTCGCAACTAAAGCTTGGGAAGCTTTCGTTTTACCACTAAACTATACCCGCAACGGTTCATCAGGATAGCACAGCTTAGAGGTTCCTAGCAAGGGGGATCCCTCCGCCTCCCTAGAAATCGCGGCTATCCTGCCAAATCAAGCCCCTAGGGCACAATCAACACCGGACAGGGGGAAAGGTTGATCACCCGGTTAGTGACACTTTCCGCCGCCCCTTCTGTGGTTAAGCCTGTGCCGCGACAGCCCATGATGATCAAATCCGCATCCAGTTCATCGGCCACATCACAAATTGTGAAGGAAACCATCCCCTCCCGCTCCAGGGTTTCTGCCTCAATGCCCTGCTCGATGAACAGAGTTTTTGCCCCGGTGAGCAGCTTTTCCACTGCCTCCGGGGAGTGCATCACCGCCTCGGCCCCCGTTGCCCCTTCGGCTTCTGGCTCCGGCGGCTCCACCACCGAGAGCAGCACCAGACGACTTTGATAGGTTTTGACGAGATTTGCCACGGTTTCCACCGCATGACGGGTTTCGCGGCTTTGATCGATGGGGAATAAAACGGTTTTAAACATGGTGAGTATCTCCATTAACACCTACTCCGGTAAGATCGGCTAGGACGCGATCGCCTGGCAAGGGAGCAAATCTCGCCGCATCGCAACAGACATACTCACACAATAGACCCTAACTTAGGAGGATATTTCTCGTGGCAAAAAAAACGGTAGCAAATTTAACAGATGCTGAAGTCGCCGGTAAGCGCGTTTTAGTTCGGGCTGATTTTAATGTGCCCCAGGATGACCAGGGGGCAATCACCGATGACACGCGGATTCGGGCGGCCTTGCCCACGATCCAAATGCTGATGGATAAAGGAGCCAAGGTGCTGCTCTCCAGCCACATGGGCCGTCCCAAGGGCAAGGTTAATGAAACAATGCGCCTCACCCCCGTAGCAACCCGCCTCAGTGAGTTACTGGGCAAGCCCGTGACGATGTGTAGTGATTGCGTTGGCGATGCGGTGGCTAGCGTCGTGGCGGCCATGGGCAATGGCGATGTGGCTCTGTTAGAAAATGTCCGTTTCTATGCCGAGGAAGAAGCAAACGACCCCGCCTTTGCGGAAAAGTTAGCCGCCAATGCTGACCTCTATGTCAATGATGCCTTTGGTACTGCCCACCGCGCCCATGCTTCCACGGAAGGGGTGACGAAGTACCTCAGCCCCAGTGTGGCGGGTTTGTTGATTGAGAAGGAATTGGATTATTTGCAAAATGCGATCGATAATCCCCAGCGGCCTCTGGCGGCAATCATCGGTGGCTCGAAAGTGTCCAGCAAAATCGGTGTCATTGAAACGCTGTTGGAAAAATGCGACAAGCTGCTGATCGGCGGCGGGATGGTGTTCACGTTCTACAAGGCCCGGGGCTTGAATGTGGGGAAATCCCTCGTTGAGGAAGATAAGCTCGAACTCGCCAAGATTCTCGAAGCGAAGGCGAAGGAAAAAGGCGTTGAGCTACTTCTGCCTACTGATGTGATTGTGGCGGATAACTTCGCCCCCGATGCCAACGCTCAAACCGTCAGCGTCGAAAATATTCCCGATGGTTGGATGGGTTTAGATATTGGCCCCGATTCCGTGAAAACCTTCCAAGCCGCTTTGGCGGATTGCAAATGTGTGATCTGGAATGGCCCCATGGGTGTGTTTGAGTTTGATAAATTTGCGGCCGGGACAGAGGCGATCGCCCACACCCTCGCGGAACTCACCCCCAAAGGCACCGTGACAATCATCGGCGGTGGGGATTCCGTGGCAGCGGTGGAAAAAGTCGGCGTGGCTGAAACCATGAGCCACATTTCCACCGGCGGCGGTGCCAGCCTCGAACTCCTCGAAGGCAAAGTCCTCCCCGGCATCGCCGCCCTCGACGAAGCCTAATCCCCAAACCGATCCCCCCGGCTGCGCCGACCCCCTAAGCCCCTGCGGGGATGCGCCTTCGGCGTAGAAAAAGGGGGTTGAATTTCGGAACCCCCCCTTTTTAAGGGGGGGCAGGGGGGGATCCCGTTTCACCTTCATGCTTGCGATCCCCCCGGCTACGCCGACCCCCTTAAAAAGGGGGTTGAAGATAAAACCCCCCTTTTTAAGGGGGGGCAGGGGGGGATCCCTAGCGGCGTATTTGCTGGGCCATGGCCATAAACGGACTCAAGCTGGGGCCTGGCTTGCGTTTTGCAAAAGTTTGCAACGTCCCGCCATATTCCGGCGCAAAGGTCACATCCGGTTGAGATTCCGACTTGGGAGCCACCGGAGCCGGAGGCGGCACCACCACCGGGGCCGGGGCTGCTACCGGAGTCGTATCCACGGCAACGGGTTTTGCAACCACCTTCGGCTCAGGGGCCTTAGCCTTGGGGGTGAGGGGTTCGCTGGGGGTTTCGTCCCCATCCTTAATTTCTAAATAGAAATCTTCACCTTTTTGGGTGAGTTTTTTCAAAAAGCCGACCATTGTTGATGTTCTCCGTTAATCACGCACAATTAAGATCAGGGCAAACCAGAGCAACCAGACCAAACTAGGCATAATTACTCATTCTGTTCAGATATTTTAATATTTTAGATTAATTTTGGTTATCTTTCACGCCGATCAGCCCTAATATTCCCTCATCCTCCCCATCTTCCCATGGCCATCAAAAAACAGTTCACCAGTTTTCAAGACCTGCTCAACCAAAGCGACAAGCCAGTGCTCGTCGATTTCTATGCCACCTGGTGCGGCCCCTGCCAAATGATGGCCCCCCTGCTAGAGCAGGTGGGTCATCAACTCAAAGACCGGTTGCAAATTGTCAAAATTGACAGCGATCGCTACCCCAATCTTGCCCAACGCTACGGCATCCAAGCCCTACCCACCCTGGTTTTATTTAAAAACGGTGAGCCAGTCGATCGCATTGAAGGGCTGATGCAGGGGCCCCAACTGGTGATGCACCTCAATAGCTTGCTATAAAACCGATGACATCGGACAGGGAGAGCACATCTGAGACTTGTGTCCCAGGTGAAACCGCAAAAAGATCTCCCTTTGGAGAGATGCAGATCCTCGGAGATTGGAAGAGAATATTAATATAGGGCGATCGCCCTCAGCTTTCGTTTATGCTGAGTTGTTCGGAAGCAATGGGGCGATCCCCGGAAAACCTTGCCTAGCGGTGAAAAATGGGTGAGATCAGAAAAGGAACCGACGACTTGCCGTGTTTCGTCTCGGTTCCTTCTCTGGTTCGCTCCTCACACAATAGTAAGGATAACCAATGGATATGATTCTGTCAACTTAATTGTCAGCCAAAATTTCCAGGCAGGGCAATTTTCAGCCGCAATTGTGATCACAGCAACAATTGATCTCCCATGCAGTTCGGAGATTTCACCATGCGCCCCCCTGCCGAACCCGGACAGAATCCCGCACCATAGAATAGTGACCCAACAAAGGAGTCTTGTAGCCATAATGCCAACAGCGAACCTCTCAGCCGCCCCCAAAGCGGTGTCCACCGACCTTGTACGGACCTATCTCCAGGAGATTGGCCGTGTCCCCCTGCTCACCCACGAGCAGGAAATTTACTACGGTAAGCAAGTCCAGCAGATGATGGAGTTGCTGACCATCAAGGCTGACCTCACCACCCAACTGGATCGTGAACCCACGACCACCGAATGGGCCGAAGCGGTCAGCCTTGGCGAGGGTGAGCTTGAACACCAAATGCACCAAGGGCAACGGGCTAAACGAGCGATGATTGAAGCCAATCTGCGCTTGGTGGTGTCCATTGCCAAAAAGTACCAGAAGCGCAATATGGAGTTTTTAGATCTGCTCCAGGAAGGCGCTTTGGGTTTAGAGCGGGGGGTGGAAAAATTTGATCCCACTCGGGGTTATAAGTTCTCCACCTATGCCTACTGGTGGATTCGCCAAGCGATTACCCGCGCCATTGCTCAGCAATCCCGCACGGTGCGCCTGCCGATCCACATCACGGAAAAGCTCAATAAAATCAAAAAAACCCAACGGGAACTGGCCCAAGAACTCGGCCGCCGCGCAACCCCGAAGGATATTGCGATCGCCCTCGAAATGGAGCCGAACCAAGTCCGGGATTATCTGACAGTGGCCCGCCATCCCCTTTCTTTGGATATGCGGGTGGGGGACAACCACGATACGGAATTATCCGAACTCTTAGAAGATGAAGATTCTTCCCCCGATGACTACGCCACCCAGGAATCCCTCCGGCAGGATCTCCAAAACCTGATCGCGGAACTCACCCCCCAACAGCGGCGGGTGATCATTCTGCGCTACGGCTTGGAGGACGGCAACCCCCTTTCCTTGGCAAAAATTGGCCATCAACTCAGCTTAAGTCGAGAGCGGGTGCGTCAGTTGGAGCAACAGGCCCTCAACCAGTTACGCAAACGGCGGGCCCGGGTTAAGGAATACGTGGCCAGCTAGTGCCACAGTTGATTGCGATTCTGTGGGTGTGGTGGTTCAGCGTGTAATGGCTGCCTGTGCCATCGGTACCCCATCGAATTGCCCGAATGATGTTCAAGACTCAAATTTGTGTTGGTGAGAGGTTGGGGTGAGCGATGTGCTCACCCTTTTTTTATGGCTGTATTGCGTCTGATCCTGGGGGCGAACAGCCTGAGAATACCCTGAGGGCGAAAAATTTTTCGCCCCGACGAGATTGGAGATCTTCCGCCAACCTCAAAACCGAACCTAATTGGCGACACAGTAGGCATTTACCCCATTGACTAAATCCGGCTCCCGCTGCACCGCCTGCTCTAGCTTCACCTTAGCCACATCTACCCCTTCGCGGTTCAGTTCCTTATAGCTTTGGGAATAGTCACGGGTAGCCTTGGCAATCTCGGTGTACATGGCCACAAATCCCCCCTGATATTGTTGCAATTGGGGATCATCTAAGTTGAGGGCTTGCATCTCTTGGGCGGCTTTGTCGAGGGTATCGGCGGCTTGGAGCCAGATCAAGGGGTCTTGATTATTTTGCGCCTCGGTGAGAATTTCCGTTTCCGCTGTGGCACGATTGGCAATTTCCACCAGATTATTACACTGTAAGATGCGACTGGCAGCACAACTGCTGGTCAACGCGGACAAAGCGGCGATGAAAACAACATAGGGCAAGCCACGCATAATCGTTCCTCTTCACTCAAGCATCAGTAATTATCCCGACCCTGATTCTAACGCCATTTTTTAGCAACATTGCAGCCCCTCAGGATTGCTTGGTGTAGGGGCGAAAAATTTTGCGCCCCCCCTCACCCAGGGCTGATCAACCCACTTCGGTTAACTTTTGATGAGTTTTTTGTTAAGTTTTGGGGCGATCGCCCCCTCAAGGCTTCACCCTAAAGGAAAGACGTTTCCCCCAGCCAAAATGCTAGAAGTCCTTGATTTAGACCGCTCCCTTGATAAAGACACCTATAAGCAGGAACTGGAGGCCCTGATGCAGCAGTTGCGATCGCTCCAACAGGCCTGTTGGGAGACTAAGCTGCCGGTGATTATTGTTCTGGAGGGCTGGGCCGCAGCGGGGAAAGGGGCGCTGGTGAAAAAGATGGTCAACTATATGGATCCTCGGGGTTTTTCCGTCTATACCACGTTGCCCCCGACGGAAACAGAAGCCCAATATCCATTCCTGTGGCGCTTTTGGCAACAACTTCCCCCCAAAGGGGCGATCGGCATTTTCTACCACAGTTGGTACACCCATGTTTTGGAAGACCGGCTCTTAGCCCAGGTTTCCCCGGAGCGAGTGCCGCAAATGATGGCCCAGATTAATGCCTTTGAGCGCCAGTTGTATGAGGATGGGGCGGCGATCGCCAAATTTCACATCCACCTGAGCCGCAAAGAGCTAAAAAAACGCCTTAAAAACGCCGCAAAGGATGAACTCACCGCCTGGCGAGTGCGCCCCGAAGATTGGCAACAGCACAAGCGCTATGACGAATATGTCCAACTCACCGAAGAAATGCTCGTCCAAACCAGTACCGGCGTTGCCCCTTGGACGTTAGTAGAGGGGGATTGTGAGCATTGGGCGCGGGTGAAAGTCCTGTCTCAACTGGTGGCGGTGATTACCGAAGCCCTCGACCGTCGCGCCACCCTCCAACCCCCCCCACCCAGTACCCCCAAAACAGAACTCCTCCCCACCGAACCCAACACCCTCGCCGCCGTTGATCTCAGCCTCGAACTCAAACGGGATGAATACAAGGAGCGACTCCGGGCCGCCCAACTAGAACTGCGCCGCCTGCAATTGCAAATTCACCAACAACAAATCCCGGTGGTATTGGTGTTTGAAGGCTGGGATGCAGCCGGGAAAGGGGGGGCGATTAAGCGGCTCACGGATATCCTCGACCCCCGGAGCTACAAGGTTAACCCCTACGCCGCCCCCACGGAGGAAGAAAATCGCTATCATTACCTCTGGCGGTTTTGGCGGACGCTGCCCCCGGCGGGAAAAATCGGCATTTGCGATCGCAGTTGGTACGGTCGAGTCTTAGTGGAGCGAGTCGAAGGCTTTGCCAACGATATTGAATGGCGGCGGGCCTATCGAGAAATTAATGAGTTTGAAGCCCAACTCACCACCAGCGGCTACGTTGTCCTCAAGTTTTGGCTCCACATTGACCCTGATGAACAGTTAGGCCGCTTTGAACAGCGCCAACAAGACCCCTTTAAGCGGTACAAACTCACCCAGGAGGATTGGCGCAATCGCGAGCGCTGGCCCCTCTATGATGTGGCCGTCAACCAGATGATCACCCGCACCAGCACCCCCACCGCCCCCTGGGTCGTCGTCCCTGGCAATGATAAATACTATGCCCGGGTGTTTGTGATTGAAAGTGTGATTCAGGCCATCTGTGGGGAATTAAAGCGGCGGGAAAAATTGCGGGATTAGTCCAGACCCCTCCCCCCCATTGCATACTAGAATTTGCGCCATCCTGCGGGGAGCTACCCCCACCGTTTCCCATGTTTGAAACTCTCACCAGTCTCCTCCTGCTCCTGCTGATTTTGGTTTTTTTGTATTACCTCTTAGCGCAGGCAATTCCCCGGCAAACCCTTGTTTATATCGGTGGGGGGTTTTTAGTTGCGATTATTTTGGTTAGTTTCTTCGTGCCCAGCTATGGCCCCACGGCGGTGCTGTGGCGGATTTTTTCCCTACCCCTGCATCCTTTTGGCTTGGCGATTGTGATGCTCTGGCTGACGGTGGTGCGCATCAAAAAAGACAAAATCGAAAAACCTGGCCCCACATTCATCTGGATAGCCTTGATCACGCTACTGTTAGCCAGCAGTCCCCTGACTGCCTACCGCCTTGCTGAAACCATTGAGCAGGAAGCCGTCAGTATTGAAATTCAAAAACAAGGGATCTGTTTGGTGGACTGCCCCACAGAGCCGGATGTGAGCGGGGCGATCGTGGTGTTGGGGGCCGGCACCACGGAGCCGAGCATTCCCTATCGCACCCAAATTCAATTAACCTCCCAGGGCGATCGCCTCCTCTACACCGCCACCCTCTACGAACAACAGCGGGCGCGAGGCGGCAATCCCCGCGTCATCATCTGCGCCCCGCCCCGTAGCTATTTGGTGGGCGATGAAATCCAAGTGAGTGAAGCAGAAGATATTGCCCGGGTATTACAGCGATTGGGGATTCCCCGCGATGTGATGAGCTTGGAAAATCGGGGGGTACACCTCCACATGCACGCCGTTAATGTCCGAGACATCCTCAATCAGGCCGGTCTAGGGGAAAGTTTTGTCATCCTTGTCACCTCTGGCCTGAGGTTACGCCGCGCCGCTCAAACCTTCCGCCAAGTGGGCATCCGCGTCATTCCGCGCCCCAGTTCTTTCTACACATTCCAAGGGGGGGGCACACCGCAGCGGCGACTCACTGCCATGGATTTCCTGCCCTCGATCCAGGCCCTGCAAATCACCCATGATGTCATTGATGAGTATTTTGCGACGATCTACTATTTCCTGCGGGGTTGGCTGTCGCCCGTGGTTTATTAAGCCGTCACCGCCGGTTCTGGACGGGCAATTTCTGGGGTTAACTGTTCGATGGTTTCCACCAATTCCCGTTCAAACAGGAGATGAGCGCGGTTGGTTTTGCCGCCGACGAAGAAGCGATCGCCCACCTGCAACGCCCAAATCTGGGAATGGGAAACATAGCTCATCACCACCCCCACCATTAACAACCCAAACCCGGTATAAACCAACGGCACACCGGGATCGGCTTTAATCTGCAATCCGGTGCTGCCAATCAGTTGCACCACCGTCAACCGTAGCCCCTCTTTTAAATCAATGGCCATGCCTTCCCGCACCGCCCCCAAGGGCTTGCCATCCTCGCCATAAACCAGCAATAACCCTTGCAAATCCCGCGCTACGAGGGAAACGCCGCTGGTCATCTCTGGATTGGTGGGAACCCAAGTTGCCCAAAGGCGGCTACTGCTGCTGGTTTCGAGGGGAGCCATGGGAATTTGAAAAATCGGGCTGTTGTTGACCCGCACCTGCACCGCATCAATGCCCCAATTGGTTTGATAGAGGGTGACACCGTGGTAACGGAGGGGATGATTCACGGAAATGGTCTGGCGATCGCGCTCCACCCCGCCTTGATCCACCACCGATAAATCGGAATAAAACTGATCGATCGCCCCCTCGGGGGTGTAATCAATCCAGAAGCGATTCACTTTAATTTCCCAATCCTTCGGGACTTGCGACGCAGCGAGGGGCCCCGCATCGATCAGGTTTGTAATCCCCCGTTGGGAACCGCTGGGGATAATTTCTTGGGCAAAAAAGCCAGATAACGCCCCCCACACGCCTCCCGCCAGGATCAAGAGCAAACTGATATGGACAACAATCGGGCCAATTTTGCCCATTAGGCCTTTGCGGGCATAGAGTTGATCCTCTTCGGTGAAGAGGGCATAGCCTTTGGCCGTCAGCAGAGGGGCTAACTGGGCTAGGGAGCCACTACCCAATTCCGCACTGAGGGCCAGCTTTTCAAACTGTTTCGGCTGGGTGTAGTACTGCCAACGGCGGGCCAACTTGAGGGCGGGCCATTGGCGCAGGAAGCTACAGGTGGTGAGGCTGGCGGCCAGGAGGACGAGGAGGGTGAGAAACCAGCCGGTGCGGTAAACATGGTCTAATCCGAAAAATCCAATCACCCGCCAGGAGAGGAAGCCAAACAGGGCGGGGTCTTCGGGGTAGTTGGTTTGGTAATAATTGATGCTTTGGCCCTGCTCGATAACTGTGCCGCTGATGCTAAACAGGGCGATGGCCAGGAGCAGGAGGATGGCAAGGCGGAGATCGGCAAGGAGGCGGAGACTTTGGCGGAGCATGGTGTGAGGTGGGGAGGATCCCCCCTGCCCCCCTTAAAAAGGGGGGTGATCGGGTTAGGGAGTTAAAAAGGGGGGTGATGTGGAGGGGGTTAGGGGGTTTGGTGGGTTTTGATTTGGGCGATCGCCTCCGACACACTTTCCGGCGTAATCACCACTAACCCTTCATCTTCAACGGCTTTGAGGGCAAATTCAATGGCCTCAAACTCATTGAGAATAATTTGATAATCTCGTTCAGGGCAGGCTTGGGTAATGCCTTTGACGATCAGATCCGCCACTACGCCACTATCGCGGCCCCGGCGGTCTTCATCTTCCTTGACAATCACCCGGTCAAACATCCCGGCGGCCAAGGCCCCCAATTGAATCAAATCTTCATCGCGGCGATCGCCCGGTGCACCCACCACGCCAATGCGCTGCCCCTGCCAATTATTGACAAAGCCCCCCAGGGCCTCATAGCCAGCGGGGTTATGGGCATAGTCGAGTAAGACATGGTGGCGATCGAGCTTAAACAGATTCATCCGGCCGGGGGTTTGCTCCACCGACAATTCAAACGTGCGCACCCCTTGACGGATTTGCTCAATCCCCACCCCTTGGGCAAAGGCCGCCAAACAGGCCGCCAAAGCATTGGCAATCATAAAGGGAGCCATCCCGGCTAGGGTCACGGGGATGTGTTTCGCCTCTTCAATTCGGAGCGTTAACGTCCCCTCTTTAATGGCCAAATAGCCATCTTCGTAAACCGCCGCCAACCGGCCCCGGCGCAGATGATCCTGCAACACCGGGTTATCGGGATTCATCGAGAAATAGGCAATTTTAGCCTTGGCCCGCTCCGCCATCGCCGCCACCAGGGGATCATCGGCATTCAATACCGCGTAACCACTGCCGGCGGCCACCTCAGCAATCACGCTTTTAACGTGGGCCATCTGCTCAACGGTGTTAATATCGCCAATGCCCAAATGGTCAGCGGCCACATTCAACACCACCCCCACATCACATTGATCAAAAGCTAACCCAGAGCGTAAAATACCGCCCCGTGCCGTTTCCAGCACCGCCACCTCAACGGTGGGATCTTTGAGGATCACCTGAGCACTTTGGGGGCCGGTGGTGTCCCCTTTTTCCACCATATACTCCCCGACATAGATGCCGTCGGTGGTGGTGAACCCGACGGTTTGGCCGGTTTGGCGGAAAATATGGGCGGTGAGGCGCGTAGTGGTGGTTTTGCCGTTGGTGCCGGTGATGGCAATGATCGGGATGCGGGGGGAACTGTGTTCCGGGAAAAGCATATCGAGGACAGCCGCCCCCACATTGCGGGGCAGGCCATCGCTGGGGGCGGCGTGCATCCGGAACCCTGGGGCGGCGTTGACTTCCACAATCACGCCGTTGGTTTCCCGCAGGGGTTTGCTAATGTCCGAAGTGACCACATCAATCCCAGCAATATCGAGGCCAATGGTTTTTACTACCCGTTGGGCAATCCAAATATTTTCAGGGTGGATGACATCGGTGCGATCGATGGCGATGCCGCCAGTGCTGAGGTTGGCGGTGGCCCGGAGATAAACCCGTTCACCCTCAGGGGGGATGCTGTCGAGGTTATAGCCTTGGCGGGCGAGAACGTCGGTGGCGGTTTTATCCAGTTTGATTTTGGTTAACACGTTGTCGTGGCCTTCGCCGCGTCGGGGGTCTTCGTTGGTGCGATCGATCAGTTCGTTGATCGTGTCGCGGCCATTGCCGATTACATGGGCGGGAACCCGTTCGGCGACGGCAATCACTTTGCCATTGACGACCAAAATGCGGTGATCGCTGCCTTGGTAGTAGCGTTCAACAATGACGGAGTTGGTTTTGGAGGCTTCGTTGGCGAGGTCGTAGGCCCCTTCCGCCACATCCCAACTATTAATATCAATGGTGATGCCCCGGCCGTGGTTGCCGTCGAGGGGTTTGAGCACAATGGGATAACCGCCCACATCGTCGATCGCATCTTCCAATTCATCCAAATAGCGAATCACTGTGCCATTGGGGACGGGAATCCCGGCATCGCGGAGGATGGTTTTTGTGCCTTCTTTGTCGCAGGCTAGTTCCACACCGAGGATGCTGGAGTAGTCGGAGAGGGTGGCCTGAATGCGTTTGGCCTTTGCGCCGTAACCCAGTTGGATCATCGAGCGGGCGCTGAGGTGCAGCCAGGGGATTTTGCGGGCATCGGCTTCAGCGATGATCGTTTCGGTGCTGGGGCCGAGGGAGGCATTGGCCATTAGTTCCCGGAGATCGGCTAAATCCTGCTCAAATTCACTGGCGGGATAGGTGCCGGTTTCCACCAAACTTTGACAGAGGCGCACCGCTGCCCGGCCGGCGTAGCGGCCCGCCTGCTCATCGACGTATTCAAAGACGACGTTATACACGCCGCGATCGCCGGTTTCGCGGGTGCGGCCAAAGCCGACGCGCATCCCCACCAGTTCCTGAAGTTCGAGGGCAATGTGCTCAATAATGTGGCCCATCAACGTGCCATTTTGCACCCGCTCCAGAAAACCGCCGCGATAGCCTGGAGAACAAAAATGCTCCACTAAACTGGGGAGGAGCCGACACAATCCATCGTAAAACCCATCAATTTGGTTGGAATAGACCTCATCGAGGTCTTCCAGGTCAAGGCGCATGACGATCAACTTGGGGTAGCGGATGCTCCAGTAGTTGGGGCCACGCAGAGTCAGGGTTTTGAGAATTTTCATAGGTGCTTTTTTATATTCAGTGAAGACGCACGGGATTCGCCATGGCTTAGTGTCTCTTGTCGAAAAGTTCAGAAACTGTCCATTAGGAACAGTTCTCCCTCACGGCTTGACCTTGTAGCCCTTAGGCAGATTTTTCGTCACTCATGGGGGTGAGGGGACGACGTTGGTGGATGTGGTAGCGATCGCCATGGCAAAGGATATGTACCCGCAAGCTGTGAAGGCTCAGGGGGTCGGTGACGCTGACATCTAACTGATTCGTGTGGGAGAGGGTTTGGGGGTCAACGATGGTAACGTTGCCTTTGCCAATCACCTCCATCCAACCATCCTGCTCAAACATGGCACAGGTATCTTCATCAATGCCAATGCCGAGGCGATCGGGGTGGATGGCGATCGCCGTCATCAGCCGGGACATCCGGTTCCGGTTGTTAAAATGTTGATCGACAATCACCTCCGGAATCATCCCCAAACCCATGGTCATATCCACCAGGGCGCGGTTGGGGGATTCGCCACTGCCGCCGCCGCCGATCATGTGGTGGCCCATCACCGCCGCCCCCGCGCTCGTACCCGCCAAGCTCAGTTCCTGCTTTTGCACCCGCTCCCGAATCCGTTCCATAAAGGGGGTTTCGGCTAACAGGCCACAGAGGCGCAGTTGATCGCCGCCGGTCAAAAAAATGCCGGTGCAGGCTTCCAAATATTCGAGGTATTGGGGATCTTCCCCCTGGGCGCGATCGCGAATATCGATCAGTTCTGCCTGTTTAGCCCCCATATCAGTAAAGATGTGTTGGTAGCGTTCCCCCACCAGCAGGGGTTCCCGTGAAGCTGAGGGCACAATACCAATTACCGCGTTACTCCCCCCGGAGCGGTTGAAAAAGGTATGTAAAATTTCGCGTCCATGTACCTTGTCTTCCGCACCTCCAATTACGAGGATCGCGGTTTTAGTGGGTTTTGGCATTTGAGCTTCTGACGAGTACGATTCAATTTGTAGCATTCTGTATAGTATCGAATTTAAAGCGGAACGCATAACTATACAGTCTATCGAACCCCTGCCGGTTAATAAATACCCCTAAGCTCCGATGCGTTTTGATCTCATCACATTATTCCCCGATTTTTTTGTCTCCCCTTTGGGATCGGGTCTGTTGGGGAAGGCGATCGCCCAAGGCATTGCCGCAGTCCACTGCACCAACCCCCGCGACTTCACCACCGATAAACACCACCGCGTCGATGATGAACCCTACGGCGGGGGGGTAGGGATGCTTCTCAAGCCCGATCCGATTTTTGCCGCAGTGGAATCCCTCCCTGTCTTACCCCGCCGGGAAATTATCCTCATGTCCCCCCAGGGGCAACCCCTGAATCATCAGCTTTTGGTGGAACTGAGCACAACGGCGGATCAACTGGTGCTGATCTGTGGCCATTACGAAGGGGTGGATGAGCGGGTTAGTCATTTAGTCACCCAAGAAATTTCTTTAGGGGATTTTGTCCTGACCTGCGGTGAAATCCCTGCTTTAACGATTATCAACGGCGTGACGCGACTGCTCCCCGGTACCGTGGGCAAAACTGAATCCCTAAAGGCAGAAAGCTTTGCCACCGGACTGCTAGACTATCCCCAATACACCCGCCCCGCTTCTTTTCGGGGCTGGGATGTGCCGGAGGTGCTCCGGTCGGGGAACCATGGGGCGATCGCCCAATGGCGGTTTGAGCAGCAATGCCAACGCACCCGCGATCGTCGCCCCGACCTTTGGGAAACCTGGCAACAGCGAACCCCCACCCCCTAACCGCCGTCATCCCCTTTACTCACCAGAAATTGAGGTACTCCCATGCTCAACCTGCACCGCTGGCTCACCCCCCTCATTGCCGTGGGGATCGGTGTAGCTAGCTCTGCCCTATCTACCCTGCCCATGGCCGCCCAAGCCGTCCAGTTTGGCAGCCAACAAGTGGATCAAGGCCGTTTCATCCTCCTCGCCTCTCCCTTTGGCGTGGAGCGGCGGGGTTATCAACTGTTAATCCTCGAACAACTCACGAACCAACGGCGCTGTTGGCAGGAATACGAAGGCACGCCGACGCGGGTTGATCCCCTCCTGCTGACCTTCGACTTCACCAACATCTGTAACCGCATGACCGACAGTAACGGTTACTCCCTCCGCATTGGCGGTGAAGATCTAGGCTGGCGGTTTATTTTCACGATTGTGCCTCAGGGTAATGAGTTGGTGTTAATGGCCAACTCTCCCCGGGAGCGCGATGTGCAGATTCCCATCGGCCGCACCCGCGGCCTAGCGGAAGGGTATTTAAAAATCCATCTCGATAATGGCTGGGAATTAACCCGCCGCACCTATCAAAACCGTCCCCTTGGCCATGTTTATCTCTGGGGCAATCCCCAAATGGTCGCGGTTCCCGAAGGCGGCCCGGTGGGGATTAATCAACCCACGGCCCTGCCCGCCCCCGATCGAGAAATCATCATCACGCCCCTCCCCCCCCGCACGGAACCTCTCCCCCCAGCCCCCCGCACCAATCCCCTGCCTCCCCCCGTTCCCCAACCCGCCCCCCCCACCAATCGCCCCCTCCCTCCCCCGGAGCGGCGCATTCCCACGTTTTAATCGGATGGTCTCATGAGCGATTCTCCCTGTCCCACCTGTGGGAAAATTCCCGACTATTTGTCCGGCCATACCGCCAAAAATGAGCAACAGATTCAGCGGTTTAAAAAGAAGTTGACCCCGCTGCCGGGGGCCAGCACCTACTATCGGGAATCGGGAAACTTAACCCGGTTTAAGCTGATGCAATGCCCCACCTGCGGCACTTATTTTGAGGATGCCCATCATTACTATTCCGACCCCCAAAGCACGATGGGCCTGGGGCGGGATGAGGATGATTGGTTGGCGTTGGAGCGGCTTTCGGAGGAGCTGGCCCAGACCCGACTGCGACAATTGGGCTAGTCGCCCCCCAATTATTCCCCGTTCCCTGTTCCCCATTCCCCGTTCCCCCTAAGGGTAGAATAGGGGAGCAATTTTGTTAAGCAATTTCTTTCCTCCATGGTGACTACGGATAACCCCCAAGCTCTGAGCCAAGACTTTGACCTCAAGGCCTATCTGCAAACCCAACAGGCGATCGTTGAGGCGGCCCTTGATGGGGCGATCGCCGTCACTGAACCGCCAAAAATTTACGAGGCGATGCGTTATTCGCTCTTAGCGGGGGGGAAACGATTGCGGCCGATTCTGTGCTTGGCCACCTGTGAATTGTTGGGGGGGACGGGGGCGATCGCCCTCCCCACCGCCTGCGCTTTGGAGATGATTCACACGATGTCGTTAATCCATGATGACCTCCCGGCCATGGATAACGACGATTATCGGCGGGGCAAGCTCACGAACCATAAGGTTTACGGGGAAGATATTGCGATTTTGGCGGGGGATGCGCTGTTGGCCTATGCCTTTGAATTTATTGCCGATCGCACCGAAAACGTCCCTCCAGCCCAGGTGCTCCAGGTGATCGCTCGCTTGGGGCGGGCAGTGGGGGCGGCGGGCCTGGTGGGGGGCCAGGTGGTGGATTTGGAATCAGAAGGGAAGACGGATATTACCGTGGAGGAATTGAGTTTTATCCACACCCATAAAACGGGGGCGCTGTTGGAAGTCTGCGTTACCTCTGGGGCAATTTTGGCGGGGGCAGCGGCGGCGGATTTGGCGCGGTTGACGCGGTACGCCCAAAATATTGGCTTGGCGTTTCAAATTATTGATGACATCTTAGATATTACGGCCACTCAAGAGGAGTTAGGGAAGACGGCGGGGAAGGATCTCACAGCGGAGAAGGCGACTTATCCGAAATTGTTAGGTTTGGAGGGGTCGCGGCAACGGGCGGATCAGTTAGTGAGTGAAGCCATTGCTCAGTTGGAACCCTATGGTGTTGCGGCTCTACCTTTGGTGGCGATCGCTCAGTTCATTACGGCACGGAAAAACTAAACAATGCAAGACGTGGACAGTATTTTGGGAAATCAAATTTTGCTGGTGGCGATTATTGCCTGCCTCTTAGCCCAAGGGATTAAGTTGATCACCAGTCTGTTCCAAAAGCGGCGCATTGATATTCGCCATTTGTTTAGTACAGGGGGAATGCCCAGTGCCCATTCGGCATTGGTGGCGGCGTTGGCCACAGGGGTGGGCCAGGTGAAGGGGTGGAATAGTGCGGAGTTTGCGATCGCCGCTCTCTTTGCGGTGATTGTGATGTACGATGCGGCGGGGGTACGCCAAGCTGCCGGTAAGCAGGCGCGGATTCTCAATCAAATCATTGATGAGTTGTTTGAGGAGGGGAAGGAGTTCAATGAGGAGCGGTTAAAGGAGTTGTTGGGACACACGCCGTTTCAGGTGTTGATGGGGTTAATTTTGGGGATTGGGGTTTCGCTGGTGGCGGGGATGATTGTGATTTAGCCAGGGTTTCCGGGGGGGGGCGGACGATTTGCTGAAATATAGATTATTGCGTTTAACTCCCCCTGTGATGAAGGGTTTCTTGTTGTGCTATTCTGCCCATACAGCTTGTTCGGTAGATACTTGTAACACTTTTGTGATAAACTGATGCTGAAGTCAATTCAGACCAGATTCACCCATGAGCCGTTACTCTGTTGATCTTAGGGAAAA
>JAABSU010000061.1 GCA_011390265.1 Spirulina sp. | reverse complement strand
TGGAGGGCCATATCCCCCATTTTCATCGCCATATTGCCCATGCGCATTTCCATGGGACTCATCGGCTCCATGGGGGCCATGGGCTGCATCGGGGCCATGGATTCCATGGTTTCAGCATCGGGGATGCGGTCAAGGCCGAGCACAGTGGCATCCCCTAGGGGGGGCAGTTCCCGCAGCAGGGAGATCGCCCCCCCGGCTTGGATTTGCAAAACCATCGAGGATTGGGCTTCAATCCGGAGGATATAGCCCGCATCGGTGCGCCAGAGGGTGGGGGGGGTGCGCCAGGGGCCGGTGGTGTAGCTGGAGCGTTGGGCCTGCTGTTGACCGCCGTGGGAACTTTGCACCGTGACATGGGTGTGGGTATGGGTGTTCACCAGTTTGATCTGCTGGTGGGGGGAGAGTTGTCCGTGGTAAGCCATGGGTTTTAGGGGTAGATGAGTATTGCTATTGCCCAAATTCGAGGCGGGCTTGCTCGACAATTTCCACGGTGACAATTCTTGATTCAGTCTCCCGCGTCAATTCCTCGATGCGTTGCCGCGCCTGCGATCGCACAAAAAACGGAATATTATTCAACTTGGCCCGCGCCTCTGGAGTCCAGCGGATCGGGCCGCCCCAATCACCCTCTGCGATCATTTTGCCTTCTTCCCAATAAAACGCTCTAAATTTTGCCCCAACACGCCGAGGGACACAATCACCATCCCCAACAACTGCAAGGCCATCATATTGCGACCAATCATAATCCAGGCCAGCAGGGAGGTGAGGGCCGGGCCGGAAGCGCCAAAGATCGAAGCCCGCGCCGCACCAATGTAGCTAATGCCAATATTATTGGCCAAATAGCTCAACAGGGTTAACCCCCCTAACACCAAGCCCGAAACGATCAAATTCGGCCACATCGTCGGCTCCACGATGATCGTGTTTTGAGCATAGGGGAAGAAGAGACTGAGGGCAGAGAAGATCAAAATTACGCTGAAATTGACCACACTGAACGGAACCGGGTGGAGTTTTTTGGTGCAAGCCTGGATCAATAGGACATGAAAGGCAAAGGTGACACCTGCGCCGATGGCTGCGGCAATCCCCGCCGGATCAAGGGTGCTGGCATCGGTGGAGAAGGGATTGGAAATCATCACCACCCCTAAAAAGACGATGGTGGTGGCCGCGGCCCGAATCACCGAAGGCTGCTCCCCAAAGAACAGCCAAGAACACAAAACCGTGACAATGGGGAAGATGAAAAACAAGGTGATCGCCACCCCAGGAGAGAGGGCACCGAGGGCCATATAGATGAGGGCAGAGGAGGCAAAGAGGAAGAAGCCACAGCCGATCATATTGCCAAAGGCAACCCAGTCCTGCGATCGCAAAAATCGGCCAATGGCCGGCCAACTATCGGGATAGAGCATTTGGGCCAACACCGCCATTAACGGCACCACCACCACCATCCGCATGAACAAAATCACTAAGGAGTTACCAAAACTGGGGGAAATGTAGCCGCCAATATCAAAAACCCCAAACAAAGAAGATTGATTGAGGATGATCGAAATCACCACATTCTGCAACGATAGGGCCAAAGACGAGAACATGACGAGAATGAACCCCAGTTGCATTTGGGAGGGGCCCACCTTTTGGGGTTTTGGGGCCGAGGGAGCGATCTGGGGCCCTGGGGTTGTAGGTTGTCGATCCAGGGGTGGCTCTTGGCCGACGGTGCGGGGAGGCTGCACTGGCTGAAGTTGGACAGGATCCCGCACTGCTGCGGCATTGGTGGATAGTTCCGTCCGCAACCGACTCACCAAGGCATCAAGGATCGCCTCTCCCTGTTGCTCCAGACTATACATCTGGCCCAATTGCTGAGAGAGGGTACTTTGATAACTACTCAGATCCTGTTGGAGGGTGCGGAACGTGGTGCGCAGTGTCGTATCGAGGGAACTGATCAACCGGTAGGCATTGGCGTTGTAGTCATTGAGGGGGCCGCCCCCATTCATCGTGCCATTGTTCCCCAGTTGAGGCGCTTGGTTGCGAATGTATTGGAAGAGTTGCTCCGCAATAATCGGCGCAAGCTGTTGGGCTAGCTCCTGTTGTTGTTGACGTTGGGCTTGATTACTGCGCTCGAGATCTACTGTCTCGGCGAGTAGGGCGGTTTTACGATCTTGGAGTTGGCTGATCTCCTGCTTGAGTTGGGCCACAAGACTATGCTTGAGGGCTTCAAGCTCTTGCGTCAGGGACGAGAGGCTTTCCTGTGCAGTATCCGGTGTGGCCGAACTAAGATCCGATGGTCTGTCCAGTTGCCCCATTATCTTTTCCTCTGTGTTCACAATCACCTACACCATCCCCAAGGGCCGAGGAAGGAATTAATCGTTATTCTATGCTTTTAAAGTTACGGGGGATCGGCAGGAGGTGGGATTCTTTGCAGAAAAATTTTACAGTCTGGTGGAAGAAAAATCCTGCGATCGCAAAATGGATGTTTCTGGAAGGGCTACGGCGGCTGATGGATGCAGAACCGGCGTGGATGCGGCTCACCTGAGGGGAAGAAGGGGGGGCGATCGCCTCCTCCCAGCGATCGCCCCCTCCCCTTGATTAAATTTGCTTGCGATTCTTTCTCACAATCGTTTAAACTTCTTAACAAGTTTCACCATCGTGCGGGTTTGGCACGGCCCTTCCCCTAAATCTGAGTCGCACTCAACGGTTCACCTTGGGCAGCCATTGCTTAAATCCCCACTTAAGAACAAAATCTCTATAAACATTTCAATTTTGGGAGGAGCGTAGTCGATGGGACTACCTTGGTACAGAGTACATACAGTCGTCTTAAACGATCCCGGCCGGCTGATTTCTGTGCATTTAATGCACACCGCCCTCGTAGCGGGTTGGGCAGGTTCCATGACCCTTTACGAACTCGCTATTTTTGACCCCAGTGATCCCGTGCTGAACCCGATGTGGCGGCAGGGGATGTTTGTGATGCCCTTCTTGGCTCGCCTAGGCGTAACCTCCTCTTGGGGCGGTTGGAACGTCACTGGCGAACCCTATGTAGACCCTGGTTTTTGGTCGGTAGAAGGGGTGGCGATCGCCCACATCCTCCTTTCCGGTTTACTCTTCCTCGCTGCCTGCTGGCACTGGGTTTACTGGGATCTAGAACTATTCGTTGATTCCCGCACCGGGGAACCTGCCCTCGATTTGCCGAAAATGTTCGGCATCCACCTATTCCTGTCCGGCTTACTTTGCTTCGGCTTTGGCGCTTTCCACCTTACCGGCTTATTTGGGCCAGGGATGTGGGTCTCTGACCCCTACGGCATTACGGGCCATGTCCAGGCGGTAGCCCCAGAATGGGGCCCCGCCGGATTCAACCCCTTTAACGCTGGGGGTGTGGTGGCGCACCACATCGCTGCTGGGGTTGTGGGGATTATTGCCGGTCTGTTTCACCTGACCGTCCGTCCCCCCGAACGGCTCTACAAAGCCCTGCGGATGGGGAACATTGAAACCGTCCTCTCCAGCAGTATCGCCGCTGTGTTCTTCGCGGCCTTCGTCGTTGCCGGGACGATGTGGTATGGCAGTGCCACCACCCCCATCGAACTATTTGGCCCCACCCGTTATCAGTGGGATCAAGGCTACTTCCAACAGGAAATCGAGCGTCGCATTGAAACCAGCCTCGCCGCTGGGGACAGCTACACCGAAGCTTGGGAATCCATTCCCGATCAATTAGCCTTCTATGACTATGTGGGCAACAGCCCAGCTAAAGGCGGTTTATTCCGCGTTGGCCCCATGGTGAATGGCGATGGCATCGCTCAAGAATGGCTCGGTCATCCCGTGTTTAAAGACAAAGAAGGCCGTCAACTGTTTGTCCGTCGTCTGCCCAACTTCTTTGAAACCTTCCCCGTCGTCTTAACTGATGCCGATGGTGTGGTTCGCGCTGATATTCCCTTCCGTCGGGCAGAATCTCAGTACAGCTTCGAGCAAGCTGGGGTAGAGGTGAGCTTCTACGGTGGCGCCCTCAGTGGTCAAACCTTCACCGATCCCCAAGAAGTGAAACAGTTTGCCCGGAAAGCCCAATTGGGTCAACCCTTCAACTTTGACCGGGAAACCCTCGGCTCCGATGGCGTGTTCCGCACCTCCACTCGGGGTTGGTTCACCTTCGGTCATGCGGTGTTTGCGCTCTTGTTCTTCTTTGGCCACATTTGGCATGGTTCTCGTACCCTTTACCGCGACGTGTTCGCGGGGGTTGGGGCTGACCTTGAAGAACAAGTGGAATGGGGTTTATTCGCCAAAGTTGGGGATAAAAGCACCCGCGTTAAGAAAGAAGCCTAAACTTCTCGTCTTCAGTTTTTAACGAGATTCCCTCCCCCAGTCTTGGGGGAGGGAATTTTTTATCAACAAAACCTTTCCTTTTGCTGTTACACTAACGATTAGCTGTATTTTTTAAGAATTTAAAATGGAAAGTGTCGCTTATATCCTTGTTCTGGCCTGCGGGATCGGTGTATTGTTCTTTGCGATCGCCTTCCGCGAACCCCCCAGAATTGAAAAATAACGGCTCCTTGCCGAGCCACCCCTAGGAATGGGTCACAACTCCCCCTAGGTTTTTCCTTGCCCTTCCGTTTTGATAGCCCATGGGGTTATCCAAGTTTCTTGAAATTTGATTGCTTGATTGTGAGCCGCGATCGTGCCTGGGTTCCCAGTGGGGAAGCCAAGCACGGTCGTGGCTGTTTCCGCGTCAGCCCAGGGACATAACTGCCATGCAATGCCCAGCCTGTCACCAGACCGAAAGCCGCGTCCTCGAATCCCGCTCCACTGAAGGCGACAAAAGCATCCGGCGACGGCGGGAATGTTTGCACTGTAAACATCGCTTTACCACCTACGAGCGCATTGAATTTGTGCCGATTACCGTGATCAAACGGGACGGCCATCGGGAATTGTTCGATCGCTCCAAACTGCTGCGGGGGATTATCCGCGCCTGTGAAAAAACCGGCATTGCCCACCAACGCCTAGAGCTATTGGTGGGGGAAATTGAAAGTCAATTGCAGCAGCGCAGCCGCCGGGAAACCACCAGCGCCGAAATTGGCGATCTCGTCCTCCAAGCCCTACGCCAGGAAAATGAAGTGGCCTATGTGCGCTTTGCCTCGGTGTATCGCCAATTCACCGGAATTCATGACTTTATCGACACCCTCAATCATCTCCAGGTACAATCTCCTCAACCCCCAGAGGGCGATCGCCCCCCCTGGCCCAGCAACCGCGCCCCAACCCTCTCCACCCTGCCCCCCTGTTAGGGAGTTTCAATGCTGTTGAGGGGGCGGACTAGACTGCACACGATTAACCTTTGACGAACCTTTGACGCTCCCCCTGGATTAAAGGAGTTTAAGCTGCCACCTCAATAAGCTAAGATATTAATCCTGTGCATTGTTTAAAAATGATACACTCGGAGTATGTGGCCGTCGAGTAGCATTTCTGCCCCTGGCTCAACCTGCTTGATTGTGCCCCCGGAAAACCCAATGGCGGGTCTTTTTCAATCCATCCCGGAGAGAACAGCCCCTGTTGAGTTTGTTTATTTGTGTCTGAGAAGTCTCGCTATTACCACAGGAATTTACCCATGATTCCCACACAGTGAAGCGTTACGGAGTTAAAAGCTAGGAATACATTACACACATGGTCAGTCAGAAAAACACCGTTAGTAACAAAGACATTGGTTTTACCCACGAGGATTTTGCTGCGCTCCTGGATCAATACGACTATCACTTTAGTCCGGGGGATATCGTCCCCGGTACGGTGTTTAGCATGGAACCGAGGGGGGCGTTAATCGACATTGGCGCGAAAACTGCCGCCTACATCCCCATTCAGGAGATGTCGATCAACCGTGTAGACGATCCCAGTGAGGTCTTACAACCCGATGAGACACGGGAATTTTTCATTCTGACTGACGAAAACGAAGACGGTCAATTGACCCTCTCTATTCGCCGCATTGAATACCTCCGGGCTTGGGAACGGGTGCGCCAACTCCAGGCAGAAGATGCCACGGTGCGCTCCAATGTCTTTGCCACGAACCGAGGCGGGGCCTTGGTGCGCATTGAAGGGCTGCGGGGCTTTATCCCTGGCTCCCACATCAGCACCCGTCAAGCCAAAGAAGATCTGGTGGGTCAAGATTTGCCCCTGAAATTCTTAGAAGTGGATGAAGACCGTAACCGTCTCGTCCTCAGTCATCGCCGCGCCCTTGTGGAGCGGAAGATGAACGGTTTGCAGGTGGGCGAAGTCGTCACCGGTATGGTGCGCGGCATCAAGCCTTACGGGGCCTTCATCGATATTGGTGGGGTCAGTGGCCTGCTCCACATTTCCGAAATTTCCCACGACCACATCGACACGCCCCACAGCGTCTTTGCCGTCAACGATGAGTTGAAGGTGATGATCATTGACCTGGATGCGGAGCGGGGTCGGATTTCCCTTTCTACGAAGCAACTGGAGCCGGAAGCCGGCGATATGCTCAAAAACCGTGATTTGGTCTTTGAAAAAGCCGAAGAAATGGCGGAGAAATATCGTCAGAAACTGCTGCAACAACAGCAGGGCGAACCGGAGGAAGTGGAAGAGTTGGAAGAGTTGGAAGAAGTGGAAGAGGTGGAAGAAGTTCTCGAAGAAGAAACGGAACCCACTACTTCTGAAGAAGAACTCGAACCCGTTGCCAGCGGCGTAGAAGAGTAAGTGGTTTAGTGAATCCCCCCAAACCAATCGGTTTGGGGGGATTTTTGCTGTTTAGGATAATCAGGCGAAGGTTGCCAAGAGGGCTAGGGTTTGCTCAAGGCGATTCAAGGCTTCCCCTTTGCGATGGAGGAGGAGCCAGGCTTGCATCAGGTCGGGGCCTTGGAGTTCTCCGGTGAGGGCGGCCCGCATCGTTTTCATCACGAGACCTTTTTTAACCCCGGCAGTTTTGGTGATCTGATTGACGATCGCCTTCACCTCCTCAAGATCCGCCACTTCGTTTTCCTTGAGGGCAGCGATCGCCCCCTCCACAATTCCCTTCACCTCTGCCTGTTGCAGATGGGCTGTCGCTTTTTCGTCGAAGGTGATTGCAGCGCCAAACAGAAGCCGAGCTTCACCCACCGCATCGGGGAGGCGGGTGAGACTGGGGGCAACGAGGGTGGTGAGTTCTTCCAACCAGGGGCGATCGCCCACGGGATCAAATTCATAGCCCGCATTTTGCCAATGGGGAATGAGCAGATCCGTTAATGCCGCCACAGGCATGTGATGGAGATATTGGCTATTGAGCCAATCCAACTTATGCCAATCGAACTTAGCCCCCGCCTTATTGACCCGCTCTAACTCAAACTGGGCCGCCGCTTCCTCTAGGGTGAAAATTTCCTGGGTGGCATCGGGGGGAGTCCAACCGAGGAGACACATATAATTGGCGATCGCCTCTGCCGTGAACCCCATTTGGCGAAAATCATCAATGGATGTCACCCCATCCCGTTTCGAGAGTTTGCGCCCCTCCAGATTGAGAATTAAGGGCGTATGGGCAAAGTGGGGCACAGTTCCCCCCAAGGCTTCGTAGAGCAGGATTTGCTTGGCGGTGTTGGCAATGTGATCTTCGCCGCGAATCACATGGGTAATTTCCATATCCAGATCATCCACCACCACCGCGAGATTGTAGAGGGGTTGGCCAAAGGCTTCATCCCCCTCTCGCGTGCGGGCGATCACCATATCCCCCCCTAAATCCCGGCCCTGCCAAGTCATCGTTCCCCGGATTTGATCCTGCCAAGTAATCGTGCGATCGTCGTCAATTTTGAAGCGAATCACCGGTTTGCGGCCTTGGGCGATCAACTTTTCCTCAGCTTCGGGGGTGAGGTTGCGGTGGCGGTTATCGTAGCGGGGGGCCTGATTGCTGGCCTTCTGGGCCGTGCGCATCACCTCCAACTCGTCGGATGTGCAATAACAGCGATAGGCCAACCCCCGATCTAAGAGGGTTTGCACCGCATCCCGGTAGCAGTCGAGGCGATCAGACTGTTGGATCGGCCCCTCATCCCATTGCAGCCCCAACCATTGCAGGCCGCTGAGGATGTTTTCGGTGTATTCGGGGCGCGATCGCTCCCGATCCGTATCTTCAACGCGGAGAATAAATGTCCCCCCATGGCGGCGGGCGTAGAGCCAGTTAAAGACAGCCGTTCGGGCGGTGCCAATGTGGAGATTTCCCGTCGGACTTGGGGCAATGCGTACTCGTACAGTCACAGATTTTTTCCTCAACCATCCAGATTTCTTTGTTAACCGTAGCAAAAAAGGGCTTGGCGATCTTGAATAAGTTGTGTTATCCTAGTTTCTCGTTGACGCAAAGCGTTAACCCTATGCGGATGTGGTGGAATTGGTAGACACGCACGCTTGAGGGGCGTGTGGCTTGCCCGTGCGAGTTCGAGTCTCGCCATCCGCATCAAAACCCCAGGATTCTCAAGAATCCTGGGGTTTTTGTTTGGGCTTGTAGGGTGGGCATCGCCCACCACGTTGGGAATGCCCACCCGACGGGGGGATTGTGTCAAAATGAAGTGTTGTGTGCCGATGAAGGGCGATGATTGCTGCTGCTGGGATTGAATTTCAAGATGAATTTGAAGTGATTGTCATTGGCGCGGGCCATGCGGGCTGTGAGGCGGCTTTAGCGGCGGCTCGCCTCGGTTGTGCGACGCTGATGCTGACGCTCAACCTCGATAAAATCGCCTGGCAACCCTGTAACCCCGCCGTCGGTGGCCCTGCTAAATCCCAACTCACCCATGAGATTGATGCGTTGGGGGGGGAAATTGGCAAAATGAGCGATCGCACCTATCTCCAAAAGCGCGTCCTCAATGCCTCCCGTGGCCCGGCGGTGTGGGCGTTGCGGGCGCAAACCGATAAGCGGGAATATGCCCAGGTGATGCGCCGCATTGTCGAAAATCAGCCCAATTTGGCGATCCGTGAGGGGATGGCTACTGATTTAATTCTCGGCCCCAATAGCGAGATTTTGGGCGTGAAAACCTATTTCGGGACTTGTTTCGCCGCCAAAGCGGTGATCCTCACCACCGGCACATTTTTAGGGGGGCGGATTTGGATTGGCAATCAATCGATGGCAGCGGGCCGGGCGGGGGAATTTGCCGCTGTGGGTCTGACGGAAACGCTGAACCAATTGGGCTTTGAAACCGATCGCCTCAAAACCGGCACACCGGCCCGGGTCGATCGCCGCAGTGTCGATTTTTCTAAAATGGAACCCCAGCCGCCGGATAGCGAGATCCGTTGGTTTAGTTTTGATCCGGAGGTGTGGATCGAGCGGGAGCAAATGAATTGTCACCTGACGCGGACGACGGCAAAAACCCATCAATTGATCCGGGATAATCTCCATTTAACCCCCGTTTATGGGGGGTTTATTGATGCCAAGGGGCCGCGTTATTGCCCCAGTATTGAGGATAAAATTGTCCGCTTTGCGGATAAGGAATCCCATCAAATTTTCATTGAACCGGAGGGGCGGGATATTCCGGAATTGTATATTCAAGGTTTCTCAACGGGTTTACCGGAAACGCTGCAATTGCAACTCTTACGGACTCTGCCGGGGTTGGAGGAATGCACGATGCTGCGGCCAGCCTATGCGGTGGAATACGATTACATTCCGGCGACCCAATGCTATCCCACATTGATGACGAAAAATATTGAGGGGCTGTTTACGGCGGGCCAAATCAATGGCACGACGGGCTATGAAGAGGCTGCCGCTCAGGGGTTTGTGGCGGGGGTGAATGGGGCGCGGTTTAGTCGCGGTGAGGAGATGATTGTGTTTCCCCGTGAGCAGAGTTATATCGGCACGTTGATTGATGATTTGTGTACGAAGAATCTGCGGGAACCCTATCGGATGTTGACTTCGCGGTCTGAATATCGGCTGTTGTTGCGTTCGGATAATGCGGATCAACGGTTAACCCCGTTGGGGCGGGAAATTGGTTTAATTGGCGATCGCCGTTGGCAACTGTTTCAAACGAAGCAGGCAAAGATTGCCGCTGAACAGGAGCGGTTAGGGACGCAACGGGTGAAGGAGCATGATCCCATCGGGGTGCAAATTGTCGCGGCAACGCAGCAGAAAATTAAGGGTTCGATTACGTTGGCGGATTTGTTGCGGCGGCCGGGTTTGCATTATGCCGATTTAGACCGTTATGGTTTGGGGAATCCTGATTTAAATCGGGAGGAAAGGGAAGGGGCGGAAATTGAAATTAAATACGCGGGTTATATCCAGCGGCAACAGACGCAAATTCAGCAGGTGGCCCGCAGTGCTAACCGCAAGCTCCCCCCGGATCTCGATTATGGGGCGATTGAGACGCTCTCGAAGGAATCGCGGGAGAAGTTGACGAAGTTGCGGCCGTTGACGATTGGCCAAGCTTCACGGATGGGGGGGGTGAATCCGGCGGATATTAATGCGTTGTTGGTGCATTTGGAGGTGCGATCGCGCCTCACCCCCACGGCTTAAACCGTCCCGCCCGCCCCAAGCCAAGGGCGCAAACCTTGCGCCCCAACCCCCTTCTGCCCACCCCGACAATGATAGGCTCAAAGACTGAGGATTTTTGAGAAATACACCATGCACCTATTGATTCCGGCCGCCGGTTTAGGGAAACGGATGGGGGGCGATCGCAATAAACTGCTCCTGACCCTGAACGAAAAACCCCTCCTCGCTTGGACGCTCCAAGCCATCGAACAGGCCCAAGAAATTACCTGGATTGGTCTGATCGGCCAACCCGAAGACTTCCCCGCCTTCGAGCAAATTATTGCCGATATCTACCTCACCAAACCCGTCCAACTGATCCAAGGGGGAGAGACCCGCCAAGCCTCCGTCTATAACGGCCTCCAAGCCCTGCCGCCCCACGCCCAACAGGTGCTGATCCACGATGGCGCTCGCTGCCTCGCCACCCCGGAACTGTTCGATCGCTGCGCTGCCCATCTGCGTACCTGTTCCAGCCTAATCGCCGCCATCCCCGTTAAAGACACGATTAAAGTCGTCAACAGCGACCAAATCATTCAAAGCACCCCCGATCGCAGCAACCTCTGGGCCGCCCAAACCCCCCAAGGCTTCGATGTTGCCAGGCTCAAACAATGCCACCACCACGGCCGCGAACTGGGGTGGGCCGTCACCGACGATGCCGCCCTCTTTGAAAAATGCGATTTTCCCGTCCAGATTGTCCCTGGGGAAGAAACTAATCTGAAACTGACCACCCCCGTGGATTTGGCGATCGCCCAATTCATCCTCCAACAACGGGCTAACCCCCCCGTCTAGCCCAAAAACCCTTCCCAGAATGACCGGGATTTGCTAGCGTACTAGCAGGACTTTTTTAAAACCCTGTCAAAAAGCCCGCTTGCCGGCCTTGCTCGACTCATTAATATAGCTGTACTCGGAGAACCGCCCATGTCTATTATCTTTCAATTCGCCCTTGCCGCCCTCGTCTTCCTCTCCTTTGCCATGGTTGTGGGCGTACCCGTCGCCTACGCCACCCCCCAAAACTGGGATCAATCCAAACAGTTGATCTATCTTAGCTCCGGTCTATGGCTGATCCTCGTGGTCGTCGTCGGCGTGTTAAACTTCTTCGTTGTTTAAGCCTTCCCCCCATAGCTTTGCAATCTGGCGTGTATGATCGAAGGCGATCGCCACGCCATTTTAGTCCCTTCCCCCCCAATTTCCATGGCCGTCTTTGAAGGCAATTTCACCACCGATCCCGAATCCCTCCGCATTGCCATCGTTATCGGTCGCTTTAACGACATGGTGACGAGCAAACTCCTCACCGGTTGCCAAGACTGCCTCCAACGCCACGGTGTCGATACCAACCCCCACGGCCCCCAAACCGATTACTTTTGGGTTCCCGGCAGCTTTGAAATTGCCATGGTGGCCCGCCAAGTAGCCGCCTCCCACCGCTATAACGCCGTGATTTGCCTCGGGGCGATCATTCGGGGCGATACCCCCCATTTTGACTATGTGGCCGCCGAAGCCGCCAAAGGCATCGCCGCCGCCAGCTTCCAAACCGGTGTCCCCGTCGTTTTCGGGATCCTCACCACCGATACCCTCCAGCAAGCTCTGGAAAGGGCGGGGATTAAGAGTAACTTGGGTTGGAACTATGGGATGAATGCCCTAGAGATGGCGAATTTAATGCGGAGTATGGATCAGCAGATCACGCCGGAGCGGGTTTAGGGATTGGGGGAAGATCAGGATTTTTTCCTTGACAAGTCCTTAGCCTTTCTGGTAAATTAATAAAAGTCTGAAAGTAAATGCGGGTATAGCTCAGTGGTAGAGCGTCACCTTGCCAAGGTGAATGTCGCGCGTTCGAATCGCGTTACCCGCTTAGAAAATTTCTGCTCGGAAGGGAGGGCATTGCTCTCTTTTTTTGTCGGTAAAATCAACTGGGGATGATCCCGGCCGGATTCCTAGAGTTTTGTGATCATTATCCAGAATTTAGACAATTAACGCTAGGCTAAAGCAGGGGAGATTGATCAGGGGATTAACTTGTTCACCACAGCGCATTAGGGGTAGTCTCAGCTGACATTAAACCCATCGGCGTTAGCCATAACCATGAATCATGAACGCTATTTAGCTTATTTGGAATTGGTGAAGCAATTGCTCCACAGTCCGATGGATGCCGAGGAGAAAATTTTAATCACGGCGAAGGATTTGGTGGATTGGGGCTTAATTGAAACGATCGCCCAACTGCTGCGGGATGAATCTCCCCCCCGTTATGATTCTCAACAACTGGAGGCCCTCAGCGATCGCCTCAAGCAGCATCCCCTCCTGGCCACCCTGCCCTCGGAAGCGGTGATCCACCTCAAAACTAAACAGGAAGCCGATCGCCTCCTGCAACAGGGCATTGAATGTTATCAAAACAGCCAGTTTAAGGCGGCTCTGCAAACCTGGCAACAGGCCCTCGTCCTTTATCAGGAAATTGGTGATTTTCAGGGGGAGGCGAATGTGCTGAGTAATTTGGGGGTGGCGTTGCAGTCTTTGGGGCAATATCAGGCGGCCATCGAACGGTATCAACAGTCTTTAGTGGTGCAGCGGGAAAGTGGCGATTGGCGGATGGGGGCGACGGGGAGCCGGGCCACTGCCCAGCGTTGGGGAACGGTGCAACACCATGATCAGGGGGAATACCGTTTGGCGATGAAGTTGGCGGTGGATCATTTTGAGAAGCATCTCCATTTGGCGGAATCCATTGGCGATCGCCTCGGCGAAGCCAAATCCCTCACCAATCTCGGCAGAGCCTACCATGCCCTCGGCCAAAACCGTGAAGCCATTGATTGCTATCAGCGATCGCTGCAAATTCGCGACAGCATTCAAGATCATCACGGCAGGACTCAAACCTTCTTTTGCCTCGCCCAAGCCTATGAGGCGATTAATGCCTATGAATTGGCGATCGCCCATTACGAAGACTATTGCCGCCACTACGATGCACCCCGGCCGGATTTGGACTTTCACGATGCCCTGGTGGGGTTAGCCAATGCCTACGCCTGTTGCCAAGCCGATGAGCAAGCCCAACGCACCTATGAACAGCTTTTGCAAATCAGTTCTGAACTGGAATTTGATCGCCATCGGGCCATTGCCTGGAGCGGTTTGGGGAATTGTGCATTCCGCCTCGCCCATTATGAAACCGCCCTCAGTGCCTATCAAGAGGCGCTGATTTTGAAAAAACAGTTAGGCGATCGCTTTGGGGAAGCGGTGGCCTTGAATAACCTCAGCAAAGTCCACAACACCCTCGGTCATTACGACCTCGCCCAAGCCTACCAACAGCAATCCCTGGCCCTCAAGCGGGAATTGGCCCCAGAAAACCCGGCTTCTGATCAGAAGCCGGGGTAGAGGTGAATTGAGGATTGTAGACTAGGATGCGGTTAGGGTTTGACCCTCAAGGGCAAGGAGGCGTTGAATGCGATCGCCCGTGCTGGGGTGGGTGGAAAATAGTTTTGAGAGTAAGTTGCCATCAGAGCCGCCGAAAATTAGCAGCGCTTGAAAGGCGGGATTTCCCTGCATCGGTTGCTTTTGGGCGGAACGCTCTAGGCGTTGCAGGGCATTGGCGAGGGCGCGGGGGTTCCCGGTGAGGCGAGCCGCGCCAGCATCGGCGGCAAATTCACGGGTGCGGGAGATGCCCAGTTGCAGAATCGTCGCGGCGATGGGTGCAATTAAGATGGTCAGGATTAAACCGAAACCATTGCCTTCACGATCCCGACTGCCCCCGAAAAACCAAAGGCTATAACTGGCCATTTGAGCAAGGAAGGCGATCGCCCCCGCAATGGTGGCCGCCACCGCTTGGGTGAGCGTGTCGCGATTCATGACATGGCTCAATTCATGGGCTAACACCGCCTCTAACTCATCCGCCGGGAGCATATTCAGTAACCCTTCTGTGACCGCAACGGCGGCGTGTTCGGGGTCGCGGCCCGTGGCGAAGGCATTGGCGGCGGGGGTGGCGACGAGATAAACCGAGGGCATCGGCAGGTCTGCCCGTTGGGCCAGTTTGGCAACGATGCGATGGAGGTCGGGGGCTTGGGCTGCGGTGACGGGTTGCGCCCGGTAGGCCGCCAGGGCAATTTTATCGGAATAGTACCAGGAGCCTAAATTGGTGACGGCGGCGAGGATCACGCCGAGGAGAATGCCCCCAGTGCCGCCAAACACACTGTAGCTAATCCCAATCAGGAGGGCACTGAGTACGGAGAGGAGAAGGAGCGTTTTCGATTGATTCCACATCATCTTGTTCCCGGTTGTCTTGGTTCCCATTGTAGCGATCGCCCCTCAACCCCTCCTAGGGGAAAATCCGATCCTCAACCGTCCCAGACGAGATCGCCCCCTCCCCCTTGGCCAACCTCCCCCAGCACAAAATGGCCCCATTGCCCTGTAAAAAAATCCATCGATTCGTTAAGAAATTGATAAGAACGGCAGCATTCTTGAGCTTTGCGGTTCACTAGGATCAGCAGCAAAAGCCGGTTTTCAGGGTCAATCCGCAATTTCCAAAGGCTGGAAGCCGTTCCATCGGAGGGTGAACGCTGGTTTTTGCCCTGTCCCGATCTACTGAAGTGTTTTCCCGTCGAGTGATTCCTATGACTACAGAACTAATGTCCAATCCAACCCCCATCAGGCAAGAGGAGCAACCAGGAGCCGTGGCTACTGGCGTTTACATTACAATTCATGGACATTTTTATCAGCCACCCCGGGAAAACCCCTATTTAAATGTCATTGAACGCCAACCCAGTGCCTACCCCTTCCACGACTGGAACGAGCGGATTTTATACGAATGCTATCGCCCCAATGTCTTTTCCCGCATTCTCAACAATCAAGGGGAAGTGGTGAGCGTTGTCAATAATTTTGAATATCTCAGCTTCAATGTCGGGGCGACGTTGATGTCTTGGCTGGCGAAGCATGACCAAGAGGTGTATCAGGGGATCATTGATGCCGATCGCCACAGTGCCGAGCGCCTCAATGGCCACGGCAATGCGATCGCCCAAGTCTATAACCACATCATCCTCCCCCTCGCCAACGAGCGGGATAAATACACCCAAATTCGCTGGGGTAAGGCGGATTTTCGCGCCCACTTTGGCCGGGATCCCGAAGGGATGTGGTTGGCAGAGACGGCGGTGGACTATGCCACGTTGGAGGCCCTGGCCAATGAGGGGATTAAATTCACGATCCTCGCCCCCTCCCAGGCGGAGCAGTGTCGCCCGATGCCCACGGATGATAATCCTGACCCGGATTGGTTAGGGGTGGGGGGCGGTCAGATCGACCCGACGCGCCCCTATCGCTGCTTTCTGGCCAATGGGAAATATATCGATATCTTTTTCTATGATGGCCCGATTTCTAAGGGGATGGGCTTTGATGATGTGCTGGCCAGTTCTCAACATTTGGCCGATCGCCTCGGTCAAGCGGTGCGGGGCGATCGCGCCTCTCAACTGATCTGCGTTGCCACCGATGGGGAAACCTTCGGCCACCACAAGGCGGGGACGGAAAAATGCTTGGCCTATGCCTTTAGCCAAGAGTTTGCCCATCGCCATTGGCAGGTGACGAATGCCGCCCATTACCTGAGCATTTGCCCCCCCACCTGGGAAGTGATTCTCAAGCCGGTGACGGCTTGGAGTTGTATGCACGGGGTAGACCGTTGGCAGGATGACTGTGGCTGTGGCGGCGGCGGCAATTGGACGCAGAAATGGCGGCGGCCGCTGCGGGATAGTTTGAATTGGTTGCGCGATCGCCTCGCGGTCATTTACGAAGACTACGGCCGGAAGTTTTTCCATGATCCTTGGTTGGTACGGGATGAATATATTCAGGTGATGGGCGATCGCACCCCTGAAACCACCGCTCATTTCCTCCACTGTCACCAGGCCCACGCCCTCGATGAAATCGAACAGGTGGACGCGCTGCGGCTCTTGGAAATGCAGCGTCAGGCGTTGTTGATGTTCACCAGTTGCGGCTGGTTCTTTGATGAGCTATCCCGGCCGGAAGGGGTGCAGATCCTGCGCTATGCGGCCCGGGCTGTGGAATTAGCCGGGGAAATTACCGGCGTACAGCTTGAGCAGGAATTCCGCCAACGGCTCCAAGCCGCCCCCAGTAATGTGGAGCATTTTGGCCATGGGGGACGGGTTTACGATGAGTTGGTGGTCTCTTCCCGGATCACGTTTGAGCGGGTGGCGGCTCACTATGCGATTACGTCCCTGTTCAATCACTACAGTGCTGAAGACCGGGTGTATTGCTATGAGGCGAAGCAATTGGACTACCACCGTCAGCAGATGGGAAACCAGGTGTTGGCCTTGGGTCATCTCCAATTGGTGTCGGAAATTACCCGTGAGCCGAGGGAGTTTATTTTTGCGGTGCTCCATTTGGGGGGTTGGGATTTCCACTGTTGCATTCAGCCCTTTATTGGGCGGTTGGCCTATGCCCAAGTGAAGGAAACGCTGTTTAAATCGATGCGCGAGGCGAGTGTGGCCACGACAATGTTTGAAATGATGCGGGTGTTTGGCGATCGCGTCTTTAGCCTTGAAACGCTGTTTGCGGAGGAGCGGCAATGGATTATCCAGCAAATCGCCGATAAGAGCAAAACCAGCTTAGATCAACTCTATAGCCAAGCCTACCGGGATAACTACAGCATCCTGCGGGCCTTCCACCGGGAAGAATTACCTGTGCCTCAGGAGTTGCAGGTGGCGGCGGATATTGCGCTGTCCTACCGCTGTTTACGGCTCTTCGATGAACTGGACAGCAGCAGTGATGCGGAGGAAATGGATCGGATTTTGGCGGAACTGGATAGCACGGCCACAGAAGCGGAAAGTATGCACGCCTCGTTAAATCTCCCCGGTGCAAAGCATCTGCTAGAGGCGTTAATTTTGCGCTCTCTCCATGCCCTGTTATTTGCGGAACCCCGTGCAACGGTGGCGGATGATCAGCGGCGTATTGAGAAGATGATTGATGTAGGCGATCGCCTCAATGTCGGTCTTTCCCTCGACCGCGCCCAAGAACTCTATTTCCGTTGTTTCCATGAGGTAATTTTGCCCCAATGTATGGAAACGGAATCGGGGTTAGTTTGTCCCTGGAATCAAGATCAGATGCCGTTGTTGTTGGATTTAGGGCAACGGTTGGCGGTGGATGTGAATACGTTTTTATAGGGTTGCCATCTTTGTAGGGTTGTCATCAGGTTTGTAGGGGCGAAAAATTTTTCGCCCCTCCCCCCATTAGATCATTAAGACCTATGGATTTATTTACGGATCGCCCGCAACGTTTATTCGTCTCGATGGCCATCCTCGCGGGGGGGGCGATTTGTGGTGGTTTGTTGGGAACGATCGCCATGGCTGTTTCTGGGGGCATTGTTGCCAATGAGATGCTCCCCCATCATCTCAACCATAATGCGGTACGGCTCCGGCAGAGTGGGGACAAGTTAGCGAATCATGATCTGACGCAGGCGACGGGTTTGGCGATCGCCTTGATTATTAAGGCGATCGCTGAGGTTGGCACTTATCCCGATTCGACTTCGACGCGGCAGTTGACCCAGTTGGAGAAAAAGCAGTTGACCGAGTTGGCGGAAGGGACGCTGAAGGTATGGCAGGCGGTGGCTCAAGAACTAGAAGCGGGTCAGTTTGAGTTGATTCTGGAAACGGGGATTTCTGATCTGTTTGAGCAGGGGACGGCGGGTTATGTGAACCAGAAAGTTTTGGGGGTGGAGGATTGGCGGGAGGTGTTGCAATATTG
>JAABSU010000060.1 GCA_011390265.1 Spirulina sp. | reverse complement strand
TTCACCCCTGAAAAACTCATCAAAAAGCACCCTTGATTCAAGGGTGCTTTTTTCAGGTTGGTGGTGAATGAGTAGGGAAGCTGGTTAGAGCCTAGAGCTTCACTTCAATATCAACGCCGGCCGGCAAATCCAACTTCATCAACGCATCAATGGTTTTAGAAGAGGGTTGATAAATATCGATGATGCGGCGGTGGGTGCGGGTTTCAAAATGCTCCCGGGAATCTTTATCGACGTGGGGGGAACGGAGCAAGCAATAAATGCGGCGTTTCGTGGGCAAGGGGATCGGGCCGATCGCCGTGGCATTGGTGCGATTAGCAGTATCGACGATCTTCTCACAGGAAGTATCGAGGAGACGGCGATCAAAGGCTTTGAGGCGGATGCGGATTTTTTGCTGTTGGATAGTGGCCATGTTCAGTTTTCAAGGTTCCGAAAGAAGGATCAAACAAAAAGCGTCACAAAAGGAGCAGAAAAGTAAACTTCTCTGCTCCTTGGCTCAGGAGGGCGGCAATTATTTCAGGATTTTGGAAACAACACCAGCACCGATGGTGCGGCCGCCTTCGCGGATAGCGAAGCGCATCCCCTGTTCAACGGCGATCGCATTGATCAGGGAAACGGTCATTTTGATGCGATCGCCCGGCATCACCATTTCCGCTTCACTGCCATCATCAGCGGTGAAAGCATCAATGGTTCCGGTCACATCCGTTGTCCGCATATAGAACTGGGGACGGTAGCCGGAGAAAAAGGGCGTGTGACGACCCCCTTCTTCTTTCTTGAGCACATAAACTTCCCCTTCAAACTGGGTATGGGGGGTGATGGAACCGGGTTTAGCGATCACCATACCGCGCTCAATGTCTTGTTTTTCAACACCCCGGAGCAGGATCCCGGCGTTGTCCCCGGCCATCCCTTCATCGAGACTCTTCTTGAACATCTCGATCCCCGTGACAGTTTTCTTGACGGTATCGCGCAGACCCACCAATTCCACTTCATCACCGATTTTGACTTTACCGCGCTCAATCCGACCGGTGGCCACCGTACCGCGACCAGTGATCGTGAACACATCTTCCACCGCCATCAAGAAGGGCTTATCTACTTCCCGCTCGGGGGTGGGGATGAAGCTATCCACTTCTCCCATCAGGTCTAAAATTTTGTCCACCCATTCGTTTTCCCCTCGCGCCGTTTTAGGGTTAGCCAACAGCACTTCAACAGCCTTGAGGGCAGAACCGGACACAATGGGAATATCATCACCGGGGAAATCGTAATCGCTGAGGAGTTCACGAACTTCCAGTTCCACCAGTTCGAGCAACTCTTCATCATCCACTTGGTCTTGTTTATTCAAGAACACAACGATGTGAGGAACCCCCACCTGACGAGCCAAGAGGATATGCTCTTTGGTTTGGGGCATCGGGCCATCGGCGGCGGACACCACGAGGATCGCGCCATCCATCTGTGCCGCTCCGGTGATCATGTTTTTCACATAGTCAGCGTGACCGGGACAATCCACGTGGGCATAGTGGCGGTCTGGGGTTTCATATTCAACGTGGGCGGTGTTGATCGTAATCCCCCGGGCTTTTTCTTCCGGTGCTGCGTCAATATCTTCATACTTACGAGCCAGCGCCCCGCCTTGAGCCGCCAAAGCCATCGTGATGGCAGCGGTTAGTGTGGTTTTGCCATGGTCAACGTGGCCAATTGTGCCGATGTTGGCGTGGGCTTTATTCCGTTCAAATTTTGCGCGTGCCATTGATTAATCGTTCCTTATCTCTAGTTTTGCGTTCCTAAGCTGATCTCACATTTTAGGGCGATTCTGGCCCCTTTGGAGAGAGCCATCTCCCACCCTAAACTGTATTGATCAGAAAATGGTTCCCCTGTTCTTAGCAATGATGGCTTCAGCCACATGGTTGGGAACCTCACTGTAGTGGCTGAACTCCATCGAAAAAATCCCCCGTCCTTGGGTCTTAGAGCGGATATCCGTGGCGTAACCAAACATTTCAGCGAGTGGAACCTTGGCGAGTAGTTTGGCGATCGCCGCCTCAGAACTCATGCCCTCAATTTGACCCCGACGGGAGTTGATATCCCCCATCACATCCCCAAGAAAGTTTTCGGGGACTTCAACTTCGACCTTCATCATCGGTTCTAAAAGCACCGGCTTGGCCTTGTGAACCGCTTCCCGCATGCCCATAGAGCCAGCAATTTTAAAGGCCATTTCCGATGAGTCCACATCATGATATGAGCCATCAACCAGAGTGACCTTAACATCAATCAGAGGATACCCGGCTAAGATGCCTGTTTCACAGGATTCTTTGATCCCTTGTTGAACGGCAGGGACATATTCACGGGGAATTGTCCCCCCGACCAGTTTAGAAACAAACTCAAACCCACTCCCGGATTCAGCAGGTTCAATATTAATGACCACATGGCCATACTGGCCCTTCCCACCACTTTGGCGAATAAATTTGCCTTCCGCGTGGGCAGTTTGGCGAATGGTTTCCCGGTAGGCCACTTGGGGTTGGCCCACATTCGCCTCCACCTTGTATTCCCGTAACATCCGGTCTACAAGGATTTCCAAATGAAGCTCCCCCATCCCCGCGATCACCGTTTGATTCGTTTCCGGATCAATTCTGACCCGGAACGTCGGATCTTCATCGGAGAGGGCTTGGAGCGCCTTGGAAAGTTTTTCCATATCCTGCTTAGTCTGGGGTTCCACCGCCACCGAAATCACGGGTTCGGGGATGAAGAGGGATTCCAGGATAATCGGATTCGTTTCATCACAGAGGGTATCCCCTGTGATCGTCTCTTTCAAGCCAATGGCCGCACCGAGATCCCCGGCTCGGAGTTGATCCACCTCAATGCGATCATTGGATTTGAGAATAATTAAGCGAGAAATCCGCTCCTTTTTGTCCTTTGTGGAATTGTAGGCATAGGTGCCTTTGGTCAGGACACCGGAATACACCCGCAGAAACGTCAGTCGCCCAAAGGGATCCGCCGCCACCTTAAAAGCCAGCGCCGCAAAGGGAGCGTGATCATCCGCTTGGCGCGTCCCCTCAGTGCCATCAGGCAGCAACCCCTTAATCGCGGGAACCTCCGTTGGGGCCGGCAGGTAATCCACAACAGCATCAAGGAGCAGTTGCACGCCTTTATTTTTAAAGGCAGAGCCACAGAGCATCGGCATGATCGAACCATCGAGGGTGCCATGGCGGATAGCTTGGCGAATTTCCGCCTCGCTCAGATCATCGGTTTCGAGATACCGATCCAGTAAGGCCTCGTCAGTTTCCGCCACCGCTTCTAACAAATGCGTCCGGTACTCCTGGGCCAACGCCGCCACTTCCTCGGGAATCTCAGTTTCCTCGATTTCTGTGCCGAGATCATTGTTGTAAATTTGGGCCCGCATCCGCACCAGATCAACAATGCCTCGGAAATTCCCCTCACTGCCAATGGGAATTTGAATCGGCACTGCATGGGCCCGCAGCCGGTCTTTAACCTGTTCGTAAACCTTAAAAAAGTTTGCGCCCGTGCGATCCATTTTGTTGACGAAGGCGATCCGAGGCACGTGGTAGCGATCGGCTTGCCGCCAAACGGTTTCGGATTGCGGTTGCACGCCACCCACAGAACAAAACACAGCAATCACGCCATCCAATACCCGCATCGATCGCTCCACTTCGATGGTGAAGTCAACGTGGCCGGGGGTATCAATGATGTTAATCCGGTGGTCTTGCCAAGTGGTGCTGATGGCAGCGGCGGTGATCGTGATGCCCCGTTCCCGCTCCTGTTCCATCCAGTCCGTCACGGCGTTGCCGTCATGGACTTCACCAATCTTGTGAACAATACCGGAGTAAAATAAAATGCGCTCTGTTGTTGTGGTTTTACCCGCATCAATATGGGCAGCGATTCCAATATTACGAACTTTCTCTAATGGGATAGTTCGTTCCACAATTCCCTCCCTAATGGCTAAACCCCAAGGGGGCCAATAAATTTACGCTATAGTTACGTTACGATTTTATAACTTTGGTTAGGGTTTCGGGGGGATGGGGCCAAGGGGGCTATCCCCACCCGAAATCTTAGTAGCGGTAGTGGGCAAAGGCTTTGTTGGCTTCGGCCATGCGGTGGGTTTCTTCCCGCTTACGAATAGCGCCGCCGGTTTCGTTGGCTGCATCCATGATTTCGTTAGCCAGTTTGCTGGCCATGGTGCGGCCGGAACGGGAGCGGGAATAGGTGGAAAGCCAGCGCAGGGCCAGGGTCGTGCCTCGGTTGGGGCGGACTTCCATGGGGACTTGGTAGGTGGCCCCACCGACCCGCCGCGCTTTGACTTCCACTAAGGGGGTGATGTTGCGGATCGCTTGCTCGAAGACTTCGAGGGGATCGCTGCCGGTGCGCTCGCCAATGATGCCAAAGGCATCGTAGATCAGGCGATAGGCGAGGGATTCTTTGCCATGGCGCATCAGGCGACGAGCGGTCATGCTGACGAGACGGCTATTATGGACGGAATCGGGAGGGACGGGACGTTTTTTAACTACTCGACGGCGGGACATGGTGAATTTTTAGTAGGAATTTTAAGCGGGGAGGCGATGCGCGTGAGCGTATCGATGGCCTCCAGGGTGTTCACAAATACCAAGGAATTTGCGTTATGCTTTCGGACGTTTCGTGCCGTATTTGGAACGGCTTTGGCGACGGTCTTTCACACCTGTCGCATCCAATGTGCCGCGCACAATGTGGTACCGAACCCCCGGCAGGTCTTTAACCCGACCGCCCCGAATGAGCACAACGGAGTGTTCTTGCAGGTTATGGCCAATACCCGGGATATAGGCGGTGACTTCAAACCCAGAGGTGAGGCGCACCCTCGCCACTTTCCGGAGGGCGGAGTTCGGCTTTTTGGGCGTGGTGGTGTACACGCGGGTGCAAACGCCGCGCCGCTGTGGACATTCTTTAAGGGCTGGGGATTTGGTTTTCTTCTTCGCGACGGAGCGTTCCGTGCGGATCAGTTGCTGGATAGTTGGCATAGGTTACAAATTCTGCCTCGCGGTGGTTCTTATTGTTGACGTGACAGTCTCCCATCATATCTAAATTGGCAGAACTGTGTCAAGCAGCGGAAAAAGGGGAATGATCCCCCCGGCTGCGCCGACCCCCTTTTTAAGGGGGTGTACTTTTGAACCCCCCTTGTAAAGGGGGGCAGGGGGGATCAAATCCCGGAGCCGAAGTCTGGAGCAACGGCGAAGGAATGGCCACAACTACAGGATTTGACGGCTTGGGGATTTTTGAAGCGGAAGCCGCCGCCCATTAAGTCCTCGGTGTAGTCCAGTTGTAGGCCTTCGAGATAAGTCACACTATCGGCGGCAATGCCAATGGCAATGTCGGCTTGGGTGCAGTGGCGATCGCCCGGTTCGGGAGTGGCCACCAATGCCAACTGATAGACAAAATCGGCACAGCCACCGGACTGTACCCCCAAGCGTAAAACGCCTTGGGCTTGGTTATGGGCCATTTTTAAGCGGCGGATCTCCTGAACCGCCGCTGGAGTGAGGGTAATCATCGCGGGGTTTTATTGCCGTTTGTAGTCGTCTTGGAAGCGGATGATATCATCCTCCCCTAAATATTCCCCATTTTGCACTTCGATGATCACGAGATTGATCACGCCGGGATTTTCTAGGCGGTGAGGGGTGCATTGGGGCACATAGGTGGATTGGTTGCTGCCCAAGATCGTCACCTCATCCCCACAGGTGACTTTTGCCGTCCCTGCCACCACAATCCAATGCTCGCTGCGGTGGTGGTGCATTTGCAGGCTGAGGCGATGGCCGGGCTTGACTTCAATGCGCTTAATTTTATACTGGGTTCCCTCTTCGAGCACAGTGAACGTCCCCCAAGGCCGTTGGGGAGAATCATCCCGCACCACAACAAGGGTGTTGTCTGGGGCAGCAGCCGTCTCGACATCTTTAAGTTGAACCATCATAACCTCGCAATTGTTATAAATCCGGGGCCGCCAACTGCACCCCATCGGCCCCCTCTTCCAGTCTAGATCCCCCCTGCGGCACTGTCCACGATTCAGCATATTTCGGGAATGGGGAGGGGAGAGCCTCTATGGGCAGTTCAAGCCAAATCTAAAATTTAGACAGACAAAATACAGCGCGATCGCCATTCATCCCCCAAAATGAGGCCAGTCCACTGTAGATCGTTGATGGATATTGGATTTATGGGAGAACCAAAACGGATCGGCATCCTCACTAGTGGGGGAGATTGCGCCGGTTTAAACACAATCATTCGTGCTGTTGTCAACCACGCCACCGGCCACTATGGTTGGGAAGTCATTGGCATCAAAGGGGCCACCAATGGCCTCATGGAGCGCCCCCCCAAGGTGATGCCCCTCAAAGTCCACAAGGTGGATCCCTTGCGTACCCAAGGGGGAACCGTTCTCGGCACCACCAATAAAGGCAATCCCTTTGCCTTTCCCATGGCCGATGGCACACTCAAGGACCGTTCTGAGGAAATCATTGAGGGCTACCACCAATTAAATTTGGATGCGCTGATCGGCATTGGCGGTGATGGCAGTTTGGCCATCCTCCGTAAAATTGCCCAGCAGGGGGGGATTAACTTAATTGGCATCCCCAAAACCATCGATAATGATGTGGGCGAAACTGAATTGGCCATTGGCTTTAGCACCGCTGTGGATATTGCCACCGATGCCCTCGATCGCCTCCACTTTACCGCCGCCAGTCATGACCGGGTGATGATCCTCGAAGTGATGGGCCGGGATGCGGGGCATATTGCCCTTAATGCGGGGATTGCCGGAGGGGCCCATATTATTTTGATCCCCGAAATTGCCTACAAGCTAGAGCACATCTGCCGGAAAATTCGCGATCGCCAAGAAGCTGGGTTTAACTTCTCTGTCGTGGTGGTCTCAGAAGCCGTCTGTACTGAAAATGGGGAAACCCTCCAAAAAATGGAACAGTTTGGCCAATGCCGCCTGGGAGGGATTGGTCAATACCTCGCTAACGCCATCACCAACTGCACTCAAGCAGAAACCCGGGTCACAGTCCTCGGCCATATTCAACGGGGGGGCATTCCCTCACCCATGGATCGGGTTTTGGCCTCTGCCTTTGGGGTCGGGGCTGTGGAGTTGATCGCGGCCGGCCACAGTGACATGATGGTGACTTGGAAAGACCGTCAAGTGAGCGGTGTGCCGATTTTGGACGCGATTAAAACCTATCGGAAGGTGAATATCGAAGATACCCTCGTTAAAACCGCACGGGGCTTAGGGATCTGTATGGGAGATCAGTAATCGCTGCGATCGCAGTCAGGAAGGAGAAGAGAGAAGCGGCCAGATTGGATCTTCCCTCTCTCTTCTCGCTCCCCATTTTCCATTCTCCATTCTCCATTTTCCACTTCCCCCTATGACCCTCCCCCCCCTCAATACCGACACAATTTGGGCAATCCTCAACGATGAACTTGAGGATGCGATCGCCAACCAACTGGTATGGCAGGCCCTCGGCTATCGCTACGATCCCCTTGATGCAAGGTGGGATCACACCGCTGTCCCCCTGGATTGGCAGGAGGCCTATCCTGACCCCCCAGACTTCATCGCCAACCGCCCCCCCACCGTTAAACTAACCCGCTCCATTCCCGCTGCCCACAAACAACTGCTCAAGGAGGAATTGGGGTTCAAGGGCTATAAACTTGGCGAGTTTGGCCCCCGCCAAACCCGCCGCGCCACCATCGCCAATTGGCTCCTCAGTCACCTCAAACAGCAAAATCCACAGCAAGCCTGAAGCAACCTGATCAGCTTGGCCGGCTTCCCCCCATCCCTTTTTGGCAGTGGGAAAGGAGGTAAGGGGGGCGATCGAGACACTTTTAAGGCAGGAGCGATGTCGAAATTGGGCCACACCGTCATAAACTTGTCTTGGAGAGTCAACTACTGGCAGTCAAGAGGTTTTCCGTGAAACGAGTATTAGGAATCATACTGGGTGGCGGTGCAGGTACTCGCCTCTACCCCTTAACAAAACTAAGAGCAAAACCTGCAGTTCCTCTAGCTGGCAAATATCGTTTGATCGATATTCCCGTCAGTAACTGCATTAATTCCGGCATCGATAAAATTTACGTCCTGACGCAATTTAATTCCGCGTCCCTCAACCGTCACCTTAGCAGAGGCTACAATTTTTCCAGCATTAGTGATGGTTTTGTGGAAGTGCTGGCGGCTTACCAAACCCAAGAGCATCCCGATTGGTTCCAAGGGACAGCGGATGCGGTGCGCCAATACCTGTGGCTATTCCGGGAATGGGATGCCGATGAGTATTTAATTCTCTCCGGGGATCATCTCTACCGGATGGACTATAGCGATTTCATTCAACGCCATCGGGAAACCGGGGCCGATATTACCCTGTCGGTGATTCCCATTGATGAGCGGCGGGCCTCCAGTTTTGGCCTGATGAAAATTAACAACAACGGTCGCGTTGTGGACTTCAGCGAAAAACCCAAAGGTGAAGACCTCAAAATCATGCAGGTGGACACCACCACCCTGGGTTTAAGTCCTGAGGATGCCCGCCAAAAACCCTATATTGCCTCCATGGGCATTTATGTGTTTAAACGGGATGTCTTGATTGATTTGCTGGAAAAATATCCCAGCCAAACGGACTTTGGCAAAGAAATCATCCCTGGGGCTGCCCATGATTATAATTTGCAGGCCTATCTATTCGATGATTATTGGGAAGATATCGGGACGATTGAATCGTTCTTTGAGGCCAATTTGGCGCTGACGATGCAACCCAAGCCCTCCTTCAGCTTCTACGATGAGCAGGCCCCGATTTATACGCGATCGCGCTACCTGCCGCCCACCAAGTTGCTGGATTGTGAAGTTAAAGAATCAATCATTGGCGAAGGGTGCATTCTCAAGGAATGTAACATCAGCCATTCGGTTTTGGGGATTCGGACGCGCATTGAGTCCGGCTGCAAAATTGAAGATGTCTTGGCAATGGGGGCGGATTACTATGAACCCTTTGCCGAGCGGCGTAACATCAACGCCTCTAAACAAGTCCCCATCGGGATTGGCGAAGGCTCCACAATCCGCCGCGCCATTATCGATAAAAATGCCCGCATTGGTCAGAAGGTATTAATCCTCAATAAAGACCGAGTGGAAGAAGCTGATCGGGAATCCGAGGGCTTCTATATTCGCAGCGGTATTGTGGTTGTGCTCAAAAATGCTGTGATCCCTGATGGGACGGTGATCTAGTCTAGATCTAGCTGTGTAATCTTAACCAAGCTATGCTGACGGTGGGCGATCGCCCACCGTTTTTTGATCTGATCCTTCCGTACAAGGGAGAAAATTTGTGATAGCGTTAAGGGCAAGATCCCACCCGCTGTGTATGACACTAACCACCCATGGCTCTGTTGAAACCAAAATCTGTCTTTGCTGTGAAAAAAAACAAACGCCCCCGGAAAATCAGCCTTTGGATTGAGCAGGCCCTCGCGATTATCGCTGCCCTCAATTTATGCTTGGTTGTGTTTGATTTAAGCTATGTTTCAGTACGCAATTTTTGGCTCCAGGGGCGGGTGCGGCTTTTAAATATCAATGTTGGCGCTTTTTCCTATCGTTTTCCAGAGGAGCCGGTGACGGTTTTCAGTTTACCGGTTACTGATTGGTATGATTGGGTTAAAGGGATTAAACCCTATCGAGATACAGAAGCTTATTTAGAAACGTTTGAAGAACTGAAAGAAACCCTAATTACCTATAGTCTTGATTCTCCAGAGGTGGAGGCAGTTCTCGCTAGTCTGCGAGATCAAAGTGATGAAATGATTGATACAAATCCCTTTCAAGTTGCTAATAAAACGGGAACATTGGAGCGGATCAAGAATATCATGCGAGATCATGTGGGCAATGATTCTGCTAAAGAATCCTTTCAAACCTTTTGGAGCTTGCCCTATCTTCAATCCCGTAGAGTTAACGAAGAAATCCGCTTCTTTGAGCAAAAAATCCAACCCCTGATTGAAACTAACTTCTTCCGCCCCGTGGGAGAAAATGGTGAGCCGGTTGATAATTTTGGCATCATTGATTTTCCCTTTGCGTCATTGTTTCTCGTGGAGTTTTTAGCCCGAACTTGGGTGATCAGTCGCCGTCGCCAAGGGATCAGTTGGTTGGATGCGATGTTGTGGCGTTGGTATGATGTGATTTTATTTACGCCGATTCCCCACTGGATGAATATGGTGCGCCTGTTGCGCAGCGTCCCGACAATGATCCGCCTCCATCAATCCCATTTGGTGGACATGATTAAGGTTAAACGGCAGATTAGTCAGGGGTTTGTGGCCAGTATTGCGGAAGACCTCACGGAGGTGGTGGTGGTGAGTTTGCTCAATCAAGTGCAAGGCTCCGTCAAACGAGGGGAAATTACCGATCTCCTCGCCCAACAGCAGAAAAATCCCTATATTGACCTCAACGATACCAACGAGGTTGCTGAAATTATTCGCCTTGTAGCTCAGGTGACGATTAACCAGGTGTTGCCGGCAACAAGGCAGGATCTTGAGGCGCTGATGGACTATGCGATTGGGAAGGCGATCGCCGATGTCCCCGCCGCCCAACAGATGCAACAGCTACCTGGGGTGATGCAAATCCAGCAAAACGTCACCAAACAGGTGATTCATAACCTCTACAATGTGGTTTACAGTCAACTGCAACAACTCCTCGCGGTTGATCCTGAGTTTGATGCACTGATTGAACAGTTGGCAAAAACTTTTACGGATTCGATGCGCAACGAAATTCAAGCCCAACAAAGTATTGATCGCGTCGAATATTTACTGATTGCCCTCATCGATGAAATTAAAGTTAACTATGTCCAACGCCTCTCTCAGGAAGATGTGGAGGATTTAATGGATCAGACCCGGATGCTTCGCCAGGCCGCCCAGGAGGACGTAAACTAGGCAATTTTCCTTGCCCTTCTCCTCAGAAATCTGTCTTGAGCTTGCCGTGAGATCCAGTTGGGTTAAAATCATTGGAGACTCCGTAACCTCATGGGTTAGGGAATTGGGGATCGGTTTCTTTCCAGCCACTTTCCGTCGTTTTTGCTTACTTTTCGCAGGTTTATTATTGCGGTTATGTCGTTTTCTTCAGTGTTGCAATTTATTTTGGGCGTGATTACCGGGTTGATCCTGCTTTTGGCCAGTGGGACAGCGGCGGGCTATTACTTCTTCAGTCGTATGGTGGTGACACCAGGGCGGCCTGTGTATTCGGAAGAACGGACACCCGCTGAATCCACGGTGGTTACGGAGCCTGAACCGGAGGCAGCGGAGCCAGAGCCAGCGCCCCCCGAGCCTGAACCCGTAGCGGATGAACTCGAACCGGGGGCCTACCGGGCGACGGTGACTTGGCCCGATGGCTTAAGTTTGCGCTCAGAGCCGAATGGAGAGAGTGAATCCATTGGCGGACTAGCCTATGATCAGGAAATCATTATTTTAAAAACCAGTGAGGATGGCAATTGGGAGCAAGTGCGCTTGCCCAATAGCGATCGCACGGGTTGGGTACGGGCGGGGAACTCCCAAGCGATTGAAGAGTAAAAAACGCCCCCCGCCTGCGTGAGGCGAGGGGTTATCAGGGGGAAGGAGCCTAGGCGGCGGTGACTTTGGGCTTGGCCGTCTGGGATGAGTTTTGCAGATCTTGGAAAATCCCCAGGAGGCGATCGCCCCAATATTTCACGTCGTAGGTGGTGACGGTTTCGTACATCTGGGCCATACGGGCCTTTTGTTCCGCTTCGGGCATGGCGATCGCCCGCTCAATGGCGCTATCCATCTGGGATTGAGAATAGGGATTGGTGAGGATCGCTTCCGGGAGTTCCACCGCTGCCCCGACAAATTCGGACAGCACAAGCACGCCAGCATCATCTTTGTGGGCCACCACATATTCCTTCGCCACCAGATTCAAGCCATCCCGCAGCGGTGTCGTCCAACAGACATCAGCGAGTTTGTAGTAGCACATTAAATCAATGGGGTTGAGGGGTTCGGTGAACAGCAGCACCGGAGTCCAACCCAATTGGGCAAAGCGGCCGTTAATCCGTCCCACCAACTGCTCAATTTCCGTTTGGGTGGTTTCATAGATCCGCATCCCGGTGGCGGGGGTGACGCAGGTGACGAGGAACGTCACTTTGCCGTGGAGGTCGGGGCGACGCTCCATCAACCGCTCATAGGCCAGGAGCATTTCTTGGTTCCCTTTAACGTAATCCACCCGACCGGCGGCAATTAGGAGCTTGCGATCGCCCAACTCCTCCCGCATCTCCGCCAAGCGCTCCACCGCTTCCGGTTGAGCCAACACCGACTGAATATGTTCAGGATTCGTCCCCACCGGGAAGGCATCAATATGGACGGTGCGCCCTTCGTAGCGCATTTGTGTCACCATTTCCGGCTCCGCCAGGGCTGTGCCGGTACGGGTGAGGTGTTGCGGGGGATCAGCCCGTTTAATAATGCTCACTTCCCGTAAACTGCGGGCCACATGAACGAAGTTTTCCGAGTAGCGGGGCACATGGAACCCCACCACATCGCAACGGAGCAAGCTATCCACAATCTGCTCCCGCCACGGCAGAATATTGAACACATCCACCGCCGGGAAGGGCGTATGGTGGAAAAAGGCAATCTTAGCATTGGGCTTGAGTTGGCGGATATAGTAGGGAACCAACCAGAGGTTATAGTCATGCACCCAGATCAGGGCATCATCGGCAGCTTCTTGGCAAGCAGCTTCGGCAAAGAGGCGGTTAATCGTTTGGAAATTTTCCCAGTCGGCAGATTCATCGTTAAAGTGCCAGGGGAAGGAGTGGAGGATCGGCCAAACGGATTCCTTCGAGGTGATGTGATAAAAATGCTTAACCTGTTCGGCTAACAGGGGAATCCGTAAAACGCTGTAGTTATTTTCTTCTTCCACTTGCACGCGGTCTTGAAAATCCGTTTTCTGTTCAGCGCTGACCTGTTTCCAAGCCACCCAAGTGCCCCGATTCACATGGCCAAAAAAGCTTTTCAGCGTCGGCATAATCCCGTTCGGGCTTTTTTTCGGGCGGTAGTGAACCTGGCCATTTTCGATGACTTCATCATAGGGTTCACGGTGGTACAGGATAACCAGGGAAGATTTCATGGGTTCGGTTTGAAAATCAGAGTAGGGAGAGAGCGACAGATACGCTATCGCGGATCGTCATCCCTTCAGCAGGGATAGGATCGGCTCAATCTACCCCAATATCCTTGATGCTGCGAATTTGCGAATCTTTCCCCAGGCTTAAATTGCAGGGGTCTATCTCTACCATGGGGTAGAGGACAATCCCGATTTCCGATTTCCCCTTCCCACCCACTCCAACTAAAATAGTCCTCACCCCCAAACAAATGGTAAACAATGACGACAGATTCAGATTGGTTAGAAATTGGCAAAATTGTCGGTGCCCAGGGCCTGCGGGGGGAGGTGCGGGTGCTGTCGGCTTCGGATTTTCCCCAACGGTTTACGGAGCCGGGGCCGCGGTGGTTGCAGCGATCGCCCCAATCCCCCCCCGAACCCATCGAACTGCTGCGGGGCCAGGGGATCCCGGGGAAAAATATCTATGTTGTCCGGTTGGCGGGGGTGGACGATCGCACCGCAGCGGAAAACCTGCGGGGGGCAAAGTTGTTGGTCAGTGATGCAGAATTGCCGGAACTCGCTGAAGATGAATTCCATGTGGCGGAACTGATCGGCTTGAAGGTGTTTGATCAGGCCAGTGGGGACTGTATTGGGGAAGTGATTGATCTGCGCACGGCAGGAAATGATTTGCTGGAAGTGCAACCCCTCGATCCCGACAAAGCCCCGATCCTAATCCCCTTTGTCAAGGCGATTGTGCCGGTGGTGGATTTAGCGGGCGATCGCCTTGAAATTACCCCGCCCCCTGGCCTGATCGAATAACGCGGTAATGGAGAAACACCTCCGAGGCGATCGCCTCACAGGCCAATAACTCCAACTCCACCCCCGACCCCAAAGCCGCCACCATCGGCGCAGCGTCTCCCCCGAAAAGTAACGGGCAGACCGTCAAGCGCAATTCATCCACCCATCCCCCCGCCAACAGCGACCCCACCAACACCCCACCCCCCAACGCCGCCACCCGCTCCACCCCTTGAGCCTGCCATTGCGGGAATACTGCCGGCCAGTTGATCACCTCCCCCGTGGTGATGATCTGGTCAAACTCCCGCCGTCCCTGCCAGGCGATCGCCCCTTGGGTGGTGGTAATCAGCCCCCGGGGGATCGGCTGCTGGAAAAACCGCCATTGGGGGTCAAAATCAGCCCGGCGGGAACAGACCCATTGCCGGGGCTGGGGGGGTTGCCCCCGTTGACGACGTTGGGCGATCAGGTCAGGATGACGGACAGCAAGGGTGGTGTGGTAGGCCCGCAATGTTCCCGCGCCAAACAGCACCGCATCGGCTTGGGCCACTTGGGTTTCGAGATGGGCGCGATCGGCTTCGGAGCCAAACCGGGCGGCGGTGGTGGGGCGATCGCTAATTTTGCCATCGGCGGTGATCGCTAGCACTACAGTGCAATGGGGGCGGCCATTGTTTAAGACGTTTTTCACAAATCACGAGGGGGTTTAATCTAGCCAATGCATTGAGGCAGGGCCTCAGGCATCCCCTTATCATGGAGTGAGATGGACTAATGCCGCCACCTAAGCTCCTCCCCTTGACCACCCCTGCAACGTTCCCGTTGTTTATTCCCCGTGGGGCCCTATGCCCAAACTGCCTGAGCCTTATTCCTTTCGTCGTTTACTGCTATCGCGGCTGTTGTTGCTCACGATTCCCGCCTTAGTGATTGGGGTTGGGCTGACCTATTTCATGACCTATCGCAAGGCCCGCTCGGCATTACTGGAAACGGTGCGGCAAAATCTCACCGAAAGTGCCGACCGCTACGGAAAAACCATTGATTCAGATATTCGCCGCGTGAAACAGGATGTGGCGATCGCCACCTTACTCCCCAATGCCCTCCCCAATGCTCCGGCGGCGATCCTGACCCAAGTCCAAGAACGCCTCACCTTTACGCCGGATTGCCTGCAAATCCAATCCGTCGCTGGGGATCAAGTCCTCGCCAGTACCTGTGGCCCGAAGGCCCTGGGGGCAAACCGATTAGCTCGCTGGGCCAACCAAGATCCCCGCCATCCCCCGGAAATCTTCACATCCCAGGTTTTCAGTTCTCCCCCAACCGCTACCAATCCCCTCTCCCTCCAATTAGTCGGCCCGATCTACGACGCAACCGGCAGCTTACGCTATCGCGTCGCCGTGCAAATGACCTTAAACTATATCCCCATTGCCCCCACCGATTCCCTGGCCGGCTATCCCGTCATCCTCAATCAAGAGGGGAAAATCATTATGCATCCCCTGGGCGATCGCCTCGGTCGCGCCATCGATGCAGAACCCGATGCCGAGCGTCTCAAAAGCCTGCTCTACAACGCCCTCAAAGGCGAAAACACCTACATTCACCTCTTTTCCTTTGGGGGGGATGGTGTGGAATTAATCGCCGGCTATACCGCCATTGCCGCCCCCTTGAGCAATGACCGCGATCAGCGGTGGGTCGTCCTCGCCATTGCGCCCCTCGACCAAACCCTCACCCCCTTGGGCCACATTCGCCAAACGCTGCTGACGTTTTTGCTCACCTTAACCTTGGTGTTGATCACCGCAACGATGGCGGCCATTGTTTTAATTGCGCGGGAAATGGCACGGCCGGTGGAGCGGCTCCGGGATGATGTCCTGCGGGAAGAAAAGCTCTACGTCAATGAACGCATTGCCCAAAACTTTCAAATTGCTGAATTTAACCAATTGGCCGGGGCGATTAATAGCATGATCCGCCGCCTGATTAGCTGGGCGGAAGAGTTGGAGGGGGCTTGGAAAGAGGCGCAATTGGCCAATCAGCTTAAAAGCGAATTTCTTTCCACCGTCTCCCATAACCTCCGCACCCCCTTAAATGGGATCATCGGCTCGCTGCAAATTCTCATGGATGGTTATTGCGATACCCGCGAGGAGGAGTTGGAATTTCTCGATAAGGCGCGACAATCGACCCTCTATTTAAAACGGATTATTGATGACATCCTCGATCTCTCCCAATTGGAAAAGGGCAAGCTGGATGTGGAGATGGATCGGGTTTCGTTAATGGAAGTGTTGGAGGAGGCGATCGCCCTCCAGAAGTCAGCGCTCACGGCCAAAAACCTCACCCTCAAACTCAAGTGCTGGCCTGAACCGGTGGTGGTTCACGCCGATCGGGATAAACTGCGGCAAGTATTCCTCAGCGTTTTAGATAACGCCGTCAAATTCACGCCGGAAGGGGAAATCACGATCGCCACGACCCTCACGCTCCATCAACCGGATCTGCCCCGAGCCAATGGCTCCGCCATCACCCAAGACCTCCACAGTCCTAGCGGGCAATTGGCGATGATCACGATTCAAGATCCGGGGGTGGGGGTGGCTCCGGAACAGCAAGCTAAATTGTTTCGCCCCTTTGTGTTGGTGCATGCTGCCAGCGGGGCGGGGTTGGGGTTGGCCATTGCCCGCAACCTCATGGATCTGATGGGGGGAGCCATTGAGTTAGCCAGTCCAGGGGTGAATCAGGGGACGACGGTTACCCTGTATTTAGCCTCAGCCCAACAATCACGAGAGTTGATCGGGGGGTGAACCGGGGCCATCGGTGGCTTTGATAAATTGATAACCGGCATAGACGGCGATCGCCAACACGCCCACCACCACCAAAGAGGTTAACAACTTCAAAACGGTGTTGAGCAACGACAGCCCCACAAATGCCCCCAGCAGGATGATGAACAGTTTGCCCAAGGGGGGGAGGGCCTCAAACCATTGCTGTGCTTGGTTGAGAATCAGATTAAAGGGCAGGTTGCCCACCGGGGGAATGGTGGATTTTGGCTCTGTTTTGGCGTTAACCTGACGCTGTTGGTTTTTAAAGTCGGGGGAATCCATGGCGCTCTCGGGGTTTTTCCTCATTTTAAGCCAGGGATTCCCGCCTGAGGGCGGAACAGACCTAGAGGAACCGGCTAAAAAGCCTTAAACATTTGGCAGGATGAATTTTTGCCCCCTAAACTAAAATCAGTATGTTTTGATAAATGTCTTAATTTCGAGGAGTGTTATGCATCGATTCTCTATCGTCACTTTAACCACACTGATGGGGTCAATCCTGACGGCGGGGGCGGCGATCGCTACCCCAATGCCCTTTCCCGAAGGGCCAACCCCTGCCCCCAATCTCAGCCCTTTTCCTGAACTCAATGAAGCTGCCCCCCTCCCTCCAGCACCAGCGGTCACACCAGAACCGGCGATCACTGTAGAGGAAACTGTGGCGGAAACTGTGGCGGAAACCATACCTCCCAAAACCAATAGTAAAGTCGAGTTTATGACCTTGGCGGATCTGGCAGGGGATAAATCAGCGACCCTATTGTTGGAACCCTACCAAGCTCGGCCGGCGGCCCCTGTCCCTCCAACCCCGATGGCCAGCCCGGAAATTGCCCAAGCCCGCAATCTTTTCGTCAATCGTCCCTTTAACTATGTGGGGGGTGGGATCAACCTGGGGTTAAGCGGTAGTAGTGATTTAGGCGATACAGCCTGGGCGATTATCTCGCGGTTTGCCCTGAGCAATACCCTTTCCCTGCGGCCTTCAGCGGTGGTGAATAAAAATGCAGCGATCCTCGTACCCCTGACCTACGATTTTCCCATTGCGGGCGCAGATACCTTTGAACCGGCGACGATCCACCCTTACGTCGGCGGTGGAATCATGTTCACCACGAACGATACGGCTATTGATGAGGTCAATAACAACGTCGGGCCGATGATCACGGGCGGTTTAGACCTCCGTTTAGATGATAAATGGGTGTTTAATGCTGGTTTGAATGTTGGCTTTTTAGGGGGTGATGCAGAGGTCGGGGCGGTGATTGGCGTGGGCTATATCTTTGGCCAGTAGTCTGGGGCGGTTATGAGCCGCACCTATAGGGCACGGGGAATTAACCTCAAAAGTATACCCATGGGAGAGAGCGATCGCCTGGCGACGATCCTTTCCCCAGAACACGGCCTCATCCGCGCCGTCGCACCGGGGGCCCGCAAGCCAAAATCCTCGCTGCGGGGTCGCTTAGAGCCATTTGTGGTTAATGATTTACTGATTGTCCAAGGGCGATCGCTCCACCGCATCATCCAGGCCGACACCTGCACCTCCTTTCCCGCCCTTGGTCGGGATTTGGCGAAATTGGCGATCGCCCAATATTGGGCAG
>JAABSU010000059.1 GCA_011390265.1 Spirulina sp. | reverse complement strand
AAATCCACCAAACTCCTCCAAAAACACGCCCAAATCCGCGAGTTTGCCCTGATTCCGCCCTGGAAAACTGACGAACTCATCAACAACGTCCGCCGCGCCGCCCAAGGGTTAACGCTCAACCTCACCCCCGCCGCCGTCGAACTCCTCGCCACATCTGTTGGCAACCAAACCCGCCAACTCTACAGCGAACTGGAAAAACTCCAACTGTTTTGCGCCGATCCCAGCCAGCCCATTGATGCCGATGTGGTGGCCCAACTCACCATCGCCAACACCCAAAACAGCCTTCAACTCGCTGCAGCAATCCGCGATGGCAAAACCAGTGAAGCCGTGGGTTTAGTGGCGGAACTGTTACACCTCAATGAACCCGCCCTGCGCATTGTCGCCACGTTGATCGGGCAGTTTCGCACCTGGACGTTAATTAAGGTGATGATCGACAGTGGGGAAAGGGATGATGGGGCGATCGCCAAGGCAGCAGAACTAGGCAACCCCAAACGCCTCTATTTTTTGCGCAAGGAAATCGCCGGAATTACCACGGGGCAGCTATTACAAGCATTGCCGGTGCTGCTGGACTTGGAATTAGGGTTAAAGCGGGGGGCGGATCCCTTGGAATGGTTGCAAATGAAGGTGGTGGAGTTGTGTGGGATTTGTCGGCGGTGAGGGAAGTGGGGAGTTTGGAAAAAAGCTGTATACTGAAAAACGGTTTAAATCGCGGCCTTTCCTGTCTTTGGGGCATCCGTTGCTCATTTTGATCCTACTCTGGGCGATCGCTCACGTTTTCATAAAATCGTAATGGAATTATCGTTTCCGCAAGAAAAATCTTTGGTTTCCGTGTTTCGTCAGGTGGGGGGGGGATCGTTCCCGCCGGTAGTGGAAAGCTTTGAGCGCGGCAAAACCATCTTTTTTCCCGGAGACCCTGCCGAGCGGGTTTATTTTTTACTCAAGGGGGCGGTGAAGCTCTCGCGGGTTTATGAAGCGGGGGAAGAGATTACCGTGGCGTTGTTGCGGGAAAATAGCGTGTTTGGCGTGCTGTCGTTGATTACCGGCCAGCATTCCGATCGCTTCTATCATTCCGTCGCCTTCACCCCCGTTGAACTGCTCTCGGCTCCCATTGACCAAGTTCAAAAGGCCCTCAAGGAAAACCCGGAACTTTCCCTGCTGATGCTCCAGGGGCTTTCCTCCCGGATTCTGCAAACGGAAATGATGATCGAAACCCTGGCCCATCGGGATATGGGGTCGCGGTTGGTCAGCTTTTTGCTGATTCTCTGCCGGGATTTTGGCGTACCCACACCGGAGGGGATTCGCATTGATTTGAAATTATCCCATCAGGCGATCGCTGAGGCGATCGGCTCCACCCGCGTCACCGTCACCCGTCTTTTAGGGGATCTGCGTCAAGAGGACATGATTTCGATCCACAAGAAAAAAATCACCGTCCATAACCCCGTGGCCCTCAGTCAACAGTTCACCTAAACCTGAATTTCACCCTTCCCAGAGGCGATCAAAAACTGTAACCGGGCCACTGCTCTGGGAAAAATGCCTTATTGTGATGCTGTAGCATTTTGAGGAATTGGCGATGTACTCCAAAATCATGGAGGATCCTTCCTCCCTAGGAATCAACCCCTTAACCCTGATCGGGTTTTGAGGATCGTTGGGTCTGAACTTATCGTCAATCCTGTTCATCAATGACCAGTGCTTACGTTCTTATTGCCGCTGTTCTGCTCCTTGGAGGCATCCTTGCGGTTCTTGGCGATCGCATTGGCACGAAGGTGGGCAAAGCGCGGCTGCGGCTGTTTAATCTCCGGCCCCGCAACACCGCGACGCTGATCACCGTCCTGACGGGCCTCTCCATTTCTGGATCGAGTTTGATCATCTTGTTCAGCTTAAGCAAATCCCTGCGCGAAGGGGTGTTTAACCTGGACACCATTTTGGCCAACCTCCGCATTGCCCAGGCGCAACTCAATGAAGTCAGCGCCGAACGCACCCGCATTGATGGGGAACTAGGGGAAGCGATCTTGGAAAAAGAACGCACCGAACGTAGTTTTCGCCTCGTTCAGGAACGCTATCGGGAAATGACCGCCCAAGCGCGACGGCTCCAAACGGAGCTAGAAGTTCTCCGCAGCCAGCGGGAGCGGCTTTTGGTGCAAATTCCCCGCCTCCAGCAGCAGGTACGGGAGCGGGATGATCTGATTGCGGGACAGGATCAAATTTTGCGCGATCGCAACAGTCGGATCGTCAGCCAAGACCAAATCCTCCGGCAACGGGCCGTCCAACTCAACAGGCTCCAAACCCAGCGCGGTCGCCTCCAATCGGAAATTAGCCAACGGGATACCCGCATCCAAGCCCTGGATGACGATATTGCCCAACGGGATGAAACCCTACAAGCGCGGGAAATTAACCTTCAGGAACTGACGGCCCAGTTAAATTTTGTCCGCCAAGAGGTGGCGATTCTGGAGCAGTATTATCAGGATTATCAGGCCCTCCGTCAGGGTAATTTAGCCCTGGTGCGGGGGGAAGTTCTCAGTTTTGGCGTGTTGCGCGTCGTCGATACCACGGGGGCATTGACTGCGGTGGATCAACTCCTCAGCCAAGCCAATCGTCGGGCGATTGAGGCGACGCGGCCTTTTGGGAATCAAAACGGGGGCGATCGCGTCGTCCAAATCACCCAAGCCCAAGTCAATCAACTGGTGGAGCAGATTGGTGATGGTCAGGATTATGTGGTGCGGATTTTATCCGCCGGGAACTATGTGGAGCAGGAGCAAGCGGTGCTCGTCTTTGCCGATGCGGTTCCCAACCAAAAGCTGTTTAATGCCGGGGAAGTGATTGCGACGGTTTCCGTGGATTCTAACCAAATGACTGAGCAGGAAGTCCGCGCTCGTCTCGATACGCTCCTGGCAGCGGCCCAATTCCGGGCGAGACGGGCGGGGGTTTTAGGGGAAATCCAGGTGGGGGATGGCACGGTGCAAACCTTCACCCGCTTTTTAGATCAACTCCAAACCACACCGGAACGTTTCGGCCAAATCCAAGCCGTCGTCGAAGACAACACCTTCACCGCCGGCCCCCTCAGAATCAATTTACGGGTCTACCACAACGGCCAAGTCATCTTCCAAAGCTCCACCCGCCCCTAGCATTGCCAACCCAAAGGCGAGTTAGATCAAAGGTAGAGGGTGGCAAAAGCGGGATACACCCAACAGACTAGGCTGCTTATGGTGAGGAAAGCCGTACTTAAAAAAGGATGAAATACTTTGCCATACACCTGTAGCTATCTTCGTACTGATAGTTGAGTGTCTTCAAAATATGAAATCTCATCAAGATCCGTCCTCGTTTGTATCGCTACAACAACTCATCGCAGCATTAGAAGATCTGACCGTTCTTGAATTCATCAGGAACGATCACCCCTGGATTAGCATCAATAAGCTTAAGGATTTGTTTTATGAGAAATATCAGATTTCACTTGAAGAAGTCGCAAAAAATCAAGGTTATTACGACGGATTGAAAAGTCTTTTCATCCGGAGTAGACGCTTTTCACTCTATGGCACTCCAAAGCCACAACAATTTTATGTAGCTCCTTTACAAGCCGTAGCCTCTTCTAGTTATGCTCAGAATGAAACACAACCCATTCAATACAAAATCAAACGATATTGGCGAGTTGATAGCTATTTTCTCAAAAAGCTAAAAAATGAGGGTGCACAAGAAATTAAATTTCAACAGTCCCCAAAAATCTCAAAATATCAGCCAACTTTAATCCCTGAAATTAAATCAGTCGATGATTTAAGCATTGTGCTGATGGAAATCATCAAAGATTTAGCAATAAACTATCCTAAACAAATGGTTACAGTTGCAATTTTGAGTAAAAGCTTTCGTAGTTATTATGGACAACCCATCCGGACTATGTTGCGAAATATTTGTCCTGACGTAAGGCTGATTGATTTACTTCAAACTATGCCTAATCTTGATGTCAAACAAGTAGATCATGATTGGCAAATCACCTTGAATCTTGATTCATGGGAATAATTCATCACGATAGGACTCAAATGGTGGAAGATCTAGGATGCCTTGGTAAGACAGAACAGATTCTGACCACTGAGCAGTGAAAACAGAGGGTGGTTGAGCAATCTGACGTAAGGCTTGCAGGATCAAGGTTTGCAATGGGACGTTAGATCGCTCTGCTTGACGAATTAAGTCTTGCTCAAGATCTGGTGGTAGGTCAATCGTAATTTGCATAACACACTCTCCTCTGTCATTTAGGTTACCAAAATTCATGGGTCTAAAGCCCCGTCCTGACTTCGGCAAGCTCAGTCACCATCTAGGACGGCTTTTTATGGTGTATGATCAGTGTAGCGGATAGGGTAATCAACCGCTTTAAAAACCCGATGCTACCTAACCCTTAGCCACTGAACCTTGGCAATTGAATCTATGGGGTTCTACTTCATTGTTCTAGACTTCCCTGCAAGTAGGCAGAAGATTCACAGGGTCTAGACGAATCAGTTTTTGGCAAATATTGCTGCCAATCCAAACAAACTTTGGAGCAATCCAACTACGGTGGGGCACACCGAAAGTAACGCTTGGGGAGAGAACCACCTCTATGTAGGAGTTCGCAAGGAATCCTAGGTAAGTGGACTCGGTGAGCCAAGAATCCCTGTGCCTTTAGGCCGGGGAGTGTCAACAAGAGCTAAATTGTTCAGACGGGCGAGGATGAGGTTATTTCCCTCTTCATCGACTCTTGGTCATCGTCAGGATAATCACGGCGCAATATTTTCCTACCCCAATCCTAAGGCACAATTCCGTACTCCGTAGAATCACCTGTAAAACGCGATAGAGTAAAACACTCAAAAATTCAAGGCTTCAGTTTGACTGTAGCCCGATCGCCCTCACCATTTCAACCGTGAAATCTTGGCACAATGCTCGCATTTTCCCAAACAACCACGGATGCAGGATCTAGCGATGGGGGCTGTGTTGAGGCTTTAGCCTCAATCAGCAAAGACCCCCCTGGGACAGGGAGGTCTAGTGCAGTTTTTGGAAATCAAGATCAAGAACTGGGCCGGTTATCGCAGAATTTCCACTTCCACCGGGGCAACGCCACTGCCAATCATCCCGATCGCCCCTGCCGCTGCGCGGGATAAATCAATCACCCGACCCCGAGTGAAGGGGCCGCGGTCATTAATCCGCACCACCACAGAGGCCCCAGTGCGCAAGTTCGTCACGCGAACCTGAGTGCCAAAGGGCAACGTGCGATGGGCTGCGGTCATTGCATTTTGATTGAACCGTTCACCGCTAGCACTGCGACGGCCATGGAAGCCGGGGCCATACCAAGAGGCCATGCCCCGTTGCGCTTGTCCCGTGGATTGAACGGCGGTGGAGGGGGTTGTGGGGAATTGGGATTGGGGACGGGGAACAATGTTGCCCATGGCTAAGGGGCCAGCTCCCCCCACCAGACGACGTAGGCGATTGGTCACTTGCAGGGCATCTTGATCCCAATTTTTCGTACTGTCGGGCAAGATGTGTTGGGCATCAATGGGGGCGATCGCCTCCGCCCCACGCATCACCCAATAGGACTTCGCCTCACCGTTCCATTTCAGGGTAAGTTCCGCTGCCGTTTCCGGGGGAAGTTGGTTGATTTTGTGGGCCACTGCCGCCGCCCGCGCTAAGGGGTGGTCTGGCGTGGTGGCGATTTCGCCGGAGATCACTTGGTCAGGGGTAATAAAGCCGGTGTCCATGGATGGGGCGTTAGAGGACGACTCGGCAAGAAACGTGAGCACAGGAATATTGCGGACGTAGAGCGTTGCAGCGGTAGATGTCCCTACGGTATGGGGGAAAAGCGTGGTCAAGGGGGGGGCAACGGTCACCCGAGGCATGCGAGGGGATGAAGCCGTTTCCACAGCATCATCACTGACGGTTTCTTGAACATCAGCAGCCACCAAGGTTTCAAGGGGTGCAGCATTTGCCGCTGCCGTTGGATTGTTGGTTGACTCGAGGGTTTGAGCGGTGGCGATTCCCGCAGATCCTAACCAGGTGGTTAGAACCGTAGCGGTGATGCTGCTCACAAGTTGCTTAGTCATAGGCGTTCACAGATTAGGTCATTACGCAATCAGGCCAAACAAATGGCCACCATGTTCGCAAGGGGCGACTTGCCACAACGTTGAGAACTGCCACAGCCTACCATAAATTTTTGTAAAGGGAAGGCGCTTAACTTAGATCTGCGCCCGCAAAGCGCAACCATGGGCCAATTTGCAAATTGTCGCTGGGGGGTCAAGCCCTTACCCCATCAAATGTTCCCGGTTCAGGAGATCCGTCCTGATCCCGAAAGATTTAAAATCCTAATCATTGTGATTTTGATCAGAATTTTGGCAGATGCCGCTGCCCCCACCGTCCCATTTTTTTGCCCCCCAACCCCTAAAATAGCCAGAGGATTCCCCTGATTTTTAAGTATTTATGGATTACAAAGAAGCTGGTGTCGATGTGGTAGCGGGGCGTTCCTTTGTGGAGCAAATTCGTGATGACGTTCAAAGTACCCAACGCCCGGAAGTGTTGGGCGATCTTGGCGGTTTTGCTGGTTGTTTTCAATTGCCCACGGGCTATCGTGAGCCGGTGCTTGTGTCGGGAACCGATGGGGTAGGGACGAAATTGCGCATTGCCCACAGTGTCAATCAACATCGCACCGTCGGGATTGATTTGGTGGCGATGTGCGTTAACGACATTTTGACCACCGGGGCCGAACCCTTATTTTTCCTCGACTACATTGCCACCGGCAAACTCGAACCGGCCCAATTAGCCCAAGTGGTGGCCGGGATTGCGGCGGGTTGCCGGGAAAGCGGTTGTGCGCTATTGGGGGGGGAGACGGCGGAAATGCCGGGGTTTTATGGGGCGGGGGAGTATGATTTGGCGGGGTTTTGTGTGGGGGTGGTGGAAAAGGGCGATCGCCTCAATGGTTCCCAAGTGGACATTGGTGATATTGCCATTGCCCTCCCCAGCCAAGGGGTGCATAGCAATGGCTTTTCCCTCGTGCGGAAAATCATTGCCACCCAGGGCTATAACTGGTCAGATTCCATTGCCGAATTGGGGGGAACCCTCGGAGAAATCTTCCTCACCCCCACCCGGATCTATGTGGCCCCCATCCAGGCGGCCCTCAAAGCCGGCCTAGAAATCCATGGCATGGCCCACATTACCGGCGGCGGCCTGCCGGAAAACCTCCCCCGCTGCTTGAACCGTGGCCAATCGATCCGCGTCGATCGCCACAGTTGGGCCATTCCCCCCGTCTTTCAATGGCTCGCCCGCCAAGGGGATGTGACGGAAACCGCCATGTTTGACACGTTCAATATGGGCGTGGGGTTTGTGGTCATCGTGCCAGCGGCCGCAGTGACGGAAACCTTGACCTACTTCCAAACCCAAGGGTTAGGGGGGTGGGTGATCGGTGAGGTGATGATCGGCACGGGGGAATTGGTTTGGGCTTGATCGCCTCCATCCCTTGACCCATGGAATCAGGGGATAGAATGGAAACAATCATGAGCGTGTTTGAGAGCAACCAACAATGCTGGGATTTATGCAAGCAGTCGTCATCGGAATGGTCATCGTCACCTACATTGGAGGGATATGGAAATTTTGGCAGGGCTATGACCGCACCAACTTTCAACCCAGTTTTGTCCAACGGGTTACCCTGGCGGCACTCTGGCCCGCCCTCTTGATTGTCAATAAATCCTATCGAAAAAACTTCCAAAAAGCCCTGCGGGGCTAAACCGCCAGAAAAGAGCGATCGCCTCCCCTCAAGGCGATCGCTCCCCCTTAATCCTGAATCCTGAAAATTAAATTTAATTGATTTAATTTAAGCGTCGTTGCCCTGGGTTTGGGCCGCTTCGAGGGCATACTGAGCCACTTGCAGCGTGTAGCGGGCCTGTTCAACAGGGGTCAACGACTGCCAATCCCCTGGGCTGGGAGTTGCCGGTGTGCCACTGCGCATCGCATAGGCCAAGGGCCGGGCAAACAGATTTAAATCTTCCATACTCCAATCCGTCAGCAGCGGGCTAACACATTCCACCAACTGCTCCAAAGGGGAAAGGCTACTGGTGGCTAATTTTTGAGCTTGGCTGGCAATTTCCTGAAGCCAAGCCGCCGGGATCGTTTGGGCAAATCGACGCTGTAGGGCTTGGGCTACCCCCTCAGGGGCCCAACAAGCCTCAAGCCGATTAAACAACTGCTCGGCGCGGCTTTCCCACTCTTCCGCAGGCCAATCAAATCCTTCCACCGCTGCCTCAACAGCAACAAAATAATCCTCTGCCGTGGCGGGATTCCAGGGATAGCGGTCTTCCGTGGTGAGTAATTGATCGAGCAGTTCGCCCTTGATGTGATCTGGGCGAGGGGTGTGAGCGTGGTTAGATTGAGGGGTATGCATGGGTTCTTCTCCCGTGGTCATCCGATGCAGGATGGAATGGTCTTGTTGGGGGGATCTACACAAGGGGATCGCGCCGTTCCGCAGCCTTTAAAAGTTTTTTCAAAATTGATTCTCAGAACGGACTCAGTATGAGGTGCTACCGTTGCCCTTGGCAAGTTAGGCGGTGGGGTTTGTTAGGCTAAGGTGACTGAATTTCAACCCCCTCCCCCCACCATGTTGCAACAAACCACCCTCAACCTGATTGCCATTGGGGTCTTTTTAATGGTGTTGTCCGTCCTGCTCGGGCCACTGATCCAACTCCCTGCCGCCGTTCCCGCTGGGGCAACCCTCAGCTTTATGGTCTTGTTTGCCGCCGATACCCTGGCTTGGCAGGGGCGGGGGGGTAATTTACTCGTTGACGTAGTGGCGCGGCTTTCCCCCCAACACCGCGATCGCGTCCTCCATCACGAAGCGGGGCATTTCCTCGTTGCCTATGCCTATGGTCTACCGATTACCGGCTATGCCCTTTCCGCTTGGGAGGCTTGGCGGCAGGGTAAACCCGGCTTTGGGGGGGTGGAATGGACACCAACGGATGTCCCCACCCCTAGCTCCAGCCCCCTTGTACAGAAACAATGGCTTGATCGGTTTTGTATTGTTGCCATGGCCGGCATTGCCGCAGAACGGTTACAGTATGGCAGCGTTGAGGGGGGCAATGATGATCGCCAACAGGTGCGCCAAGCCCTCACGGAGCGGGGGCAACCCCTGCAACAGGTAGCGGCCAAACAGCAATGGGCAGAATTGCAAGCCAAAACGCTGATCCAAAACCACTCGGCTGCCTACGAGGCATTGGTGGCGGGGATGCGATCGCGCTCCTCTGTAACCGATTGTTTACAACTACTCAAGGTAGCAGGCTTAACGCCGCGTCCTGAAAAAACTTCCTGATGAATGTAACCCTTGAACAAATCGAGTTTTTTCTCTTTGTGGCGGCCATTGTGGCCATGCTGGCCCGACTGATTAAAATTCCCTACACCGTGGGGTTAGTGATTGCCGGCATTGCCATCGCCTTTGTGCCCTACAGCAATGGGATTGAGCTTTCCAAAGACCTGATTTTTATCATTTTCCTCCCCACATTGGTCTTTGAAGCCGCCTTTTATATTCGCTGGCCCGCCCTGCGGCAGGATTTCCTTGTGGTTGTCACCCTCGCCACCGTGGGGGTGATCCTCTCCGCTGGTGTGACCGCCACAGCAATGCACTATTTCGCCGGTTGGCCATGGCAAATTGCCCTGGTTTTTGGCATTTTAATCACCGCCACCGATCCCGTTTCAGTGATCGCCACGTTCAAGGAAACCGGGGTCAAGGGACGATTAAAACTGCTGGTGGAGGCGGAAAGTTTATTTAACGACAGCACAACGGCGGTGGCCTTTGGTGTGGCGATTACGCTGGCCCTGGGTCAAAAAATTGATCCTGTCAGTACCTTGGGCGTGTTGGGCATCTCCATTGGGGGGGGGATTCTAGCCGGTGCTTTGGTGGCAGGAAGCTTACTGTTGTTGGCAGGGCAAACGGAAGATCGGCTAGTGGAGATCTCCTTAACCACCGTGGCGGCCTATGGTTCCTTCTTCCTGGCGGAGTATTTTGATTGTTCTGGGGTATTAGCGACGTTGACCGCTGGCTTGATGGTTGGCAATCTCGGCCCCTTGGGGGCCATTTCCACCGAGGGGCGTAAATCCGTGGAATCTTTTTGGGAATATGCCGCCTTTGTGGCCAATTCCTTGATTTTTCTGCTGATTGGCATTCGAGAATCCCACGAAAACTTTGGGCTGTTGCTGGTGCCCATTGGGGTGGCGATCGCCGCCGTCCTCCTCGGCCGTGCCACTGCCATTTATCCCCTCTGTGCCCTCTTTAGCCGCTCCGAACTGCGGGTTAAAGCGACCCATCAACACGCCCTCTTTTGGGGCGGATTGCGGGGGGCGTTATCCTTAGCTTTGGCCCTGGGATTGCCCCTAGATCTACCCCACCGATCCGAAGTGATTACCGTTACCTTTGCCGTTGTGGCCTTTTCTGTCTTTGTCCAAGGGCTAACAATGAAGCCGATGCTTAGAGCTTTTGGGGAAATTCCCCCCGCACCAGAATCCTCCTCCGCATAATTGCGGAAATTGCCGATCTTTTGGGGCCAAAACAGGGTTCAACTCTATTGAGATCCCAAGGTTGAAGGGGCGATGCTCCCATGGAGAGGCTACGCCAACGCCCCCCTCGCCATCACCCGACCCAAAAAACCGATAAAATTGCCATACATTGCAATTCAACATTGCCATCCCAGTTTGCCCAACGGCAATCTTCATCAACCTTTTTATTCAGGAGCAGCGGTGGTCTCAGCATCTTCCTCCCCCTTGGCACGAACGCCTCTTTTTGACCTGATCACAACCCAAAATCCTCGCCTTACCCCCTTTTCCGGTTGGGAAATGCCGGTACAATTCAGTGGCTTAAAGGCAGAGCATGAAGCGGTGCGGACAGCGGTGGGGATGTTTGACATCTCCCACATGGGCAAGTTTTATTGGCACGGCCGCGATGCTCGTCAGCATTTACGGAAACTAGTGCCCTCGGATTTAATGCGCCTTGAACCGGGCCGCGCCCAATACACCGTTTTGCTCAATCGTCGCGGCGGCATTATTGACGACATCATTGTTTATTACCAAGGCCAGACGGAAACCGGCGAAGAAACCGGCGTGATGATTGTCAATGCGGCGACGCGATCGCGCGATAAAGCTTGGCTTTTAGCCCATTTAGAAGATACCCCCGTCACCCTAGCGGATGTTTCCCGGGATCAGGTTCTCATCGCCCTCCAGGGGCCGGCGGCCGTTGCCACGTTACAACCCTTAGTGGATCACGATTTAAGTCTTCTGCCTCTGTTTGGCCATTGCCAAACCCAGATCGCTGGAGGAACTGCCTTTGTGGCCCGCACCGGCTACACCGGGGAAGATGGTTTTGAAATTATGGTGGATATTCCCACCGGCCAAACCCTTTGGACGCAATTGATCGCTGCCGGTGTCACCCCCTGCGGCCTGGGGGCGCGGGATACATTGCGTTTAGAGGCGGCCCTCGCCCTCTATGGTCAGGATCTCAATGATACGATTACGCCCCTAGAAGCTGGCTTAAACTGGTTGGTGCATTTAGAGGGCCATCCCGAATTTATCGGGCGGGATGTGCTGGTGGCTCAGAAAGCTGAGGGCGTAGGGCGAAAATTGGTGGGTTTAAGGATGGGGGGCCGCCATATTGCCCGCCATGATTACCCGGTTTGCGCTGATGGGGCGGTGGTGGGTCATGTTACCAGTGGGACGCTTTCCCCCACCTTGGGAGAGGCGATCGCCCTTGCCTATGTGCCCCCCGCCTTGGGGAAAATTGGCCAAAGTCTAGATGTGGAAATTCGCGGCAAAACCTACCCGGCAACGGTGGTGAAAAAGCCCTTTTATCGCTCTCCCCACCGGCCCCGTTAGCGGCTTAAAACAGTTCTGCCCCTGGAATCGGAGCGACATTCTGTAAAGCATTGGCCCGCGCTCCGCATTGCTGGGGCGTAGGGAAGAGTTTGCCGGGATTGGCTAGCCCTTTGGGGTTGAAAGCATCGCGAACTTTGGCCATGGTTTCCAGATCTGCTGGCGTGAACATCTGGGGCATATAGCAATTCTTATCTGCGCCAATGCCATGCTCCCCGGAAAGACTCCCCCCCGCCTCCACACAGAGCCGGAGAATTTCCGCCCCCACTTCCTCCACTTCCGCAAAGGCTCCCGGTATGGCTTGATCGTAGAGAATTAGGGGGTGTAAATTGCCATCCCCGGCATGGAATACATTGGCAATGCGATAGCCCGATCGCTCACTTAATTCCTCAATTTCCCGCAACACCCGCGCCAACTGCGTCCGGGGAACCACACCATCTTGAACAAAATAATTGGGACTCATCTGGCCCGCAGCGGCAAAGGTGGCCTTGCGCCCCTTCCAGAGCTTCAGTCGTTGGGCGGGGTCGGTGGCGGTGGTGAGCGATCGCGCCCCCTGTTCCCGACATAACGCCCCCACCCGCTCCAAATTCGCCGCCACCTCCACCTCCAAACCATCCAACTCCACTAAGAGGATCGCCCCCGCATCCCGGGGATAACACCCCAGAGCCACCACATCCTCCACCGCATTAATACTGAGGTTATCCATCATTTCCATACCCGCCGGAATGATCCCCGCCCCAATAATCGCCGTAACCGCAGCCCCGGCCGCCTCAATACTGTCAAAATCCGCTAACAGGACGGCGATCGCCTCCGGTGTGGGCAAAATCCGCAAGGTAATTTCCGTCGCCACCCCTAACGTGCCCTCCGACCCCACAAACACGCCCATCAGGTCATAACCGGGCAGTTCCGCCGCCATCCCCCCCAACTCGACAATCGAGCCATCGGGCGTAACCACCGTTAACCCCAGCACATGGTTCGTCGTCACGCCATACTTCAAACAATGCACCCCGCCGGAATTTTCCGCCACATTCCCACCAATGGAGCAAATAATTTGGCTTGAGGGGTCGGGGGCATAGTAAAACCCTTGACCGCTTACGGCTTGGGTAACGTTATTATTAATCACCCCAGGCTGCACCGTGACCCGTTGGTTGGCATAATCAATCTTGAGAATCTGATTCATCTGGGCTAAGACGATCAGCACCCCATCGGCTAAGGGCAACGCTCCCCCCGATAACCCCGTCCCCGCCCCCCGGGCCACCCAAGGCAGATGATGGCGATCGCAAATCCCCACCGCCGCCGCCACTTGGGCCGTCGTGCGGGGTAACACCACCAGGGCAGGGCGTTGACGGTAAGCCGCCAGACCGTCACACTCATAGGTCAGTAATTCTTCCTTGCGGCGAATCACTTGATTCGGCCCTAACGCTTGCTCAAATTCACGGCGAATGGCGGCAGGAATAGCCACTGGGGGGGAAGGGGCGATCGCACTCATGGCGTATTCTGGGGGCAAAATATTGAGACTGTCCTATTGTACCTGGCTTTCTCGGTGTTCAGATTCCTTCACCCCTCCAATGAACCCTGTACAATTTATGAGCAAGCAGGGAAATTTTTAGGGTGTCTCACTTCAGGTGGGGTAGTCATCTCGATCGGCAAGCATGGCGGAACCGACACAACAGGCATTAAAGGCATCTAGCACCGGCATTGAACAGGCGAAATCCGCTTGTCTCAGTTCTGCCAGCAAAATCACGCAACTGCGACAACTCCATGTTTCGCGGGCAACGATGCAGCAGTTTTTTACTGGTCAACCCATTGACCCAAATTTATTCCATAAAATCTGTCGCATCTTGGAACTGAATTGGCAAGATATTGCTGATCTTTCTGATCTTCACATCAAGCACATTCCTGAAGAAACCAACGGTATTCCCCACCCCTTACCCTCGGTGACATCTCCCTTTAACCGTCGTTGGCAGGAGCTGAAAGCCCAAGTTCAGGACAGTCTACAAAGTCAGCATGAACAGATCGAACTCCTCAATTTGCAGACGCTGCCGATTATGGATCTGGAGTTTGATCTCTATATCGTTGAAAAGTTGGCGCGGGATGTTTCTGTTAATATTAATGCTTATTTAAAACAGTTTGATCCCCGTGAAGATTTTGAACGGTTTGGGTTAGGCGATCGCAATGAACGCCTCAATGCCTTGGAAGCGGCGAAAAAGTATCCTCGTTTAATCGTGCTGGGGCAACCGGCGGCGGGGAAGACGACTTTTTTGAAATATTTGGCGATCGCCTGCTGTCAAAACCAATATGGCGAATATATTCCCATCTTTCTAGATCTCAAAGTCTTTAGCACAGAAATGCTAGAAGATGCCAATGTTTTAGAACTGATCATTCAGGAAACCCTAAATCTCGACCATCTTGAAGCGGTTCAAGAAATTCTCGATTATGGTCATCTGTTGATTCTCATTGATGGTCTTGAGGGCATTCCCGATACGGGGCGCAAAAATGTTCAATTTCAACTGCGCACATTCACCCAACGCTATAACAGCAATCGCTTTGTCATTGCCTGCCGTACCCAATTCACTGACTACACACTCCCCACGTTTCGCCATGTGGAAATTGCCGACCTCAACATCAGTCAAATTAACGCCTTTGTTCAAGCCTGGTTTAAAGCCGAACTCGACACCGCCGCCACCCGAGAAATCACCCAAGAATTTATGGCTGAACTGGCCTTAGCAGAAAATCATAAATTTTTTCTCCTCGCCCAAAAGCCCCAACTGCTCCAAATTCTTTGCTGGATTTTTCAATACTTGGGCCGTCTCCCCGCCACCCAGTTTGAATTTTATGAACTGGGCTTAACCCGTATTCTCGAAGTCGCTCACCCTCCTTCCCCCCACCATCAACCCACCATCTACCTTCAGCTTGATCTGGCTGAACGCTATCGCCTCCTGAGTTATTTGGCTATTTTGACCTTTGAAAAAAAAGAACTCTTTATTCAATTCAAAAAATTAAAATCCGATATTAATATCTATCTTAAAACTCTTCCTAGCTTTAGCATTGGTCAAACCACGATGGCAGACTATGCCAAGCGGTTGCTTAGTGATATTGAAATGCAGCATGGCATTATTTTTCAACGCAGTCCCGATTTATATTCCTTTGCCAGTCCACGCATTCAGGAATATTTGGTCGGCTACTATCTCCTGCGTAATTTTGACCCAAATTTTTTAAGAAAATCCCTGGGGACGATTACCAATAAAAATTGGTATGAGCTTTTTTCCTATCTCACCCAACGAGTTTATCGCCTTGATGATTTCCTGCTCCACATTAAGCATAAAATCGATCAAATTGTCGCACGGGATAAAAAAATCCAAATCTTCCTCTCTTGGGTGAATCAAAAAGCAATTTTAGTTAAGGTTCCCTATAAAATTGCGGCGGTGCGGGCTTTCTACTTTTCCCAAGCCATCGATCGCATTTTTGATCCGCGTATTTCTCGCCCCCTTGATTTTTCCCATGCGGTGAACCGGGCCTTAAAATCTTCGCTCCATGATTGGTCTTTAGCCTGCCATTTAGATCGAGAGTTGGACTATGCGTTTAGCCACAATGTCATTGATGAGCTAGATCCGGAATTTGTCCTGGATTTGATCCTTAACTGCCTGTTGGTGACGTTCGCCCATGATTTAAGCTTGTTTATGACCTTTGCGGAAGATCGCAAGCTGGCCATTGAACCGGAGTTAAAGCTGGCTCTTCACAAGTTTCAAAATCAGTTACCGAAGGGCGATCGCGGCGGCGTGGAATATCAGCAATGGTGGCAAGCTAATAGCCAGATCTGGATTCGTAATCTGCGATTGGTGATTATTGAACATCGCAATGTCGGCTATGATTGGCAATTTAACCAAGAGCAGCAGGCGCTACTCCGGCAGTATTACAACGCCAATAAATTATTGGTGGAATGTTTGTATAACAATCCCCGGGTTGCGCCCCAAACGGTTCAGGAGTTGGAAGAAACGCTCTTACTGCCGATTTCGGATATTCGCAGCCGCCAACATTAGGCGGGGTCTTCCTGCCAGCGCTGAATTTTGCCGTTGTGGATGTTGAGGATGATCTGGTTGTGGCGACTGCCCTGTTTGCTCTGCCAATGCCAGTGAACTTCGGCGCGGTTATGCTGAATGGCGATCGCTTCAATGGTGATCGCAATTTCCCCGCAGGTGGCAAAGTAGGCGGCGGTGACTTGGGCGATCGCCCCCCGCCCCTCAATGGTTTGTCCTTTCAGCACCACTGCCCCCTCTGGGGTAAACAGGGCGGCGAAGGCGGCGGCATCCTGAGCCATGCAGGCTTGGGCCGCTGCGGTCACAAGGGCGCGAATCTGCCGCTGCTGGCGCTGGATGGTTCGGAACAATTGCCACAACACCCCAAAGCCTCCCAAGCTCGTCAAGGCCAGCAACCCCCAATATTGATCGACGCTGCCCGGTTCTTGATCCATTGCCCAACCGCCCACCGCCGGGCCAATGAGATACCCCACAGCCCAACATTGGGAGTTGAGGGAAAAATAAATGCCGCGCAGAGATTCCGGCGCTAAATCCACCACTAGGGCCGAGGCGGCGGGGGTGTAGGTGACGGTTCCTAGGGCGAAAAAGCTTAAGGCGATTAATGCCGGGATTAACGCCCCCGTTGCCACTACCCCAGTACGCCACACCGCTAGGAATCCTCCACCCCACAACAACAGGGAGAACATCAGCACGTGCCAACGGCTAAAGCCCTTCAGCCAGCGGGCAATGGGCAATTGCAGCAGCACAGCAAGGGCCAGGTGAACGCTCATCAAGCCGCTGAGTTGAGCGGGGTTAAAGCCCCCAGAACGGAGAAAATTGGTGAAGTAGAGGGGTAAGGCGCTTTGGATTTGGGCAATATAGGTGGTGAAGAGGATATTCACGCCGCAGTAAATCATGAACGTGCGATCGCCAAAGGCATGGAGCCAACCTTGAGCAAAATTAGTGGGGGGGGTCTGGGGCGATCGCGTTTCGGGGATTGTGTAGTAGATCAACGCCATGAACAGCAGGAAGGAAATTCCATCGCAAACAAACAGCGTGCGATAATTTCCCCCCCAGGCAATCCACTGGCCCGCCACCACCGTACCAATCCCCAACCCCAAGAGATCCGCGAGCCGGGTGAGGGCAAAGGCTTCATTGCGTTGGGTGGGGGCGGCGAGATCGGCGACGGCAGCTTCAGCGGCGGGCCAATAGAGGCCCACGCCTAAACCCATGAGCAAATTGCCCACTAGCAATGTGGGTAGATCATGGGCGAAGCTGAAGGCCAAATCGGCAAGGGCGGAAACCAGGGCCGAGATCAGGAGAATTCCCCTGCGACCCCACCGGGGCGAATCTGCACCCATGCCACCACAAAACCGGCCCACAATCCCCGAAAGGGATTGACTGCCCAAGGCCAAGCCAACGGCGGTCGCCGTCAACCCCACCTCGTTAACGAAAAAGATGGCCGCATAGAAGAGGGTGAATCCTGTCCCGATTTGGGAGAGGAGACGACCAGCGGCCAGAACCCAAACGGAACGATTCATAAAAAATTTGGGGGCCAAAAAAGGCGATCGCCTTCCATCATGCCCAGGAAGGCGATCGCCCCAGTGAGGCCTTAACTCGGGAATAGCGGTGTTTAATCGAGATAACCGATTAACGTGGCAATATCTTCGATTTCGTTGGAAGCAACGGGACGATTCCCCATCAAGACAATATCTTTACTGATCACCAAGTTGCTTTTCGCAATGGGGCGATTGCCCGAAACAACCATGCTGCTGCTGATTTCAAATGTACCGGTGGTAACAGGGCGAATCCCCATGGAATTATAGGTGCCAACAATATCTAAATGGCTGATTTCAATGGGCCGACCTTGAGGGAGGGGCATACCACCAGACTTATAGACCTGAATGCCCGCGTTTGGCTCTGTCTTGGTTGCGGGGGGGTTTGGCTTGGGGGTTTCCTTTTGAGCGGGATTGTCTTTTTGGGCGGTTGCGTTTTGAGCGGTCACGGTGCTTTTCCCTCTATATTGAAATGCGTTGTGGTTAAAGAAATGAAAAAAACGGCTATGAACTGACAAATCGGGCAAAAAACGCCAGTTCTGAGGCGGCGAAGCTGGGTTAATGCCACAGCCCCAAGACCTAAGATAGGATTTTAACGGTTTTTTAACATCTTACTGCCCCCCTCTCTACAAAACTACATCTATCTTCACCCCTCGTCTATCGAAATTGATCATCAGTGCAATTGCCAAAGCTGATTAATGCTGAATGGGGCAAAAAAAAGCAAGCCATTCTCGGTGGCTTGCTGGATTGAGCTTGCTGTATTGGGAGGAGAGTGGACAGATGCTTTACAGAGATTGACTAATCGGTGTAGAGAAAGGCTGCGGCACTCACTTGGTTATGTAAATAAATGTAACAGATATCTTGCCAAGATTGCAACATTTATTTACAAAAAGCCGAATTTTTACCCCAATGGGGCTGGGGGGCGGATCGCCTTCCTCCCCAACCCCAACAAAAACCCCCCTTTTTTCAAGGGGGGCTAGGAGGGGGATCCTGCTTCGTTTCAAGGCTGACGATCCC
>JAABSU010000058.1 GCA_011390265.1 Spirulina sp. | reverse complement strand
GGGGTGGCGAGTTGCGGGGAGGGGTGGCAACGGGGGCCGGTTGAGGGGCTGGGGCCGGTGTGGCTACAGGGGCGGGACGGGGAGCCGGGGCGGGAGTGGCAACGGGGGCCGGTGGGGGGGCTACTTCGACTTTGGGGGGTTTGATAACCTGGTTGCTTGGGGGTGCAGGGGTGGGGGGCGGTGTTTGGGCCACCGGAGCCGCTGGGACGGGGGTGCTGCCCAAGGTGTCCACAAAGGCATCGGTTTGGGACCAAGCCAACCCACTGCTGAGTAAACTTAAGCCACTCAACCATGTCAAGCTCCGCAGGAGTAGGGAATTGCGGATCAATCCGTAGAGCGGACGAGGGTTGGGACGCATGACTTTTTTCTCCTTCACTTCAACAAAACGCTCAGCAATAATTCTTGACATTCTACGCTATCCCTTTGCTCACTGGCCGGCAGTTCCTTTAATCGGGATAACCGACGTTGACGGCTCCGGGGGGACAGATGAGTTCTGTCTGGGTGCCTTGGCCCCGCAGGCGCACGCGCAATGCTCCGGTGGGGGTAATGCCGATGATCTCACCGATCGCACCGGCCACGGTTACAGACCGATGGCGACTTTCTAAAAGTTCCCAGTATTGGGCAAGGAATTGGGGGATCTGGGGGGCGGGCCATTGGATGAGTCCTTGTTGGATGCTGAGGATGACCCGAATGGTGAGGTCTTCTAGGGTGGTGAGGCCATGATTGGGGTGCGATGGGTACGCTTGCGCGGATCGCAGGTTAATCCCCTCAGGGGGGACGGGGTTGCTCCAGTTGATGCCAATGCCGATGACGAGGCGATCGCTCCCGCTCCGTTGTTCGGTTTTAATCCCCCCTAATTTACGCCCTTCTAGGAGTAAATCATTGGGCCATTTGAGGGAAACGGGGATGTGGCGATCGCGCAGGGTGGTGGCGATCGCCCATCCCGCCACTAATGTCACCATCAAGGGGGGCAAGTCCGGCGGGGGGATGGCGAGGGAGAGATAGAGGCCGCCGGGGGGAGATTGCCAAGTGCGTCCCCATTGGCCGCGGCCGGCGGTTTGTTGTTGGGCGATGATCGCGGTGGGCAATGTGGGGGCTTCCCAGGCGAGGCGGTTGGTGGAATCGACACAATCCAAACAACAAAACTGGGGGCAAGGTTCTCCCCCCCCCAGTTTTTGCCACAGATTGTTTAACCCTTGTTGATCCACTAAACGAAATTGACCTGAACAATCAAATCGTTGTAGTCAAAATCTCCCCCGCCAAATAAGTCTTCAAACCCGAAGGTATTATTTCCCAAAACCATGGCATGAACCTGGCCATCAGGGTTAGCACTTGTATAGGCAAAATAAGCCCGGATGTCGCCATCGGCATTATCGGGATTCTGACTGAGGAAACTGTCGAATGTGCCATTCACAATCATAAAGGGAACGTAGGCCCCAGCAGCGAGGGAGTTAACACTCGAACCCACAGATTGATTGGCCACTGAAAGGCCAAAGCCACTCACACGGCTACGGACAGCGGCTTGGGCATAGCCAGGGCTACCGGGGCGGAGGGAGCCGATCGCCCCGGTTGAAGCATCATCGACGCGATAGAGACCGATCTGGTTGGTAAAGCTGGCCTCGCGATACACGGTGAACGTCCCAGTGGCACTTTCCGCAAGTTCAAAAACGGCGAAGCCCTTCCTTTGGAAAGCGCCAACCCCTAAACCATTACCCCTGGGAAGTCCGTCGGTTTGGCTGAGGGTGATGCTCAATCCAGCCAAGTCAGAGCGGCTAGATTGCAATGTCCAAACGCCTTCCTGTCCGGCAGTCTGGCTCGGAGTAATCTTATCAAAGGTGGCGGTGGTAGTCCCCCCTGCTCCAAAGAGTTCCACGGAAATCACAAACTTGGAACCAGTGCGAAGGGTATTGTCGGGAAAATCAAGGATGAACGGACTAGGAGTCGCAAAATTACGAGGAATAAACCCACCCGGCAAAATCGAAAACAGCTTTTCTGTGCTACCGTCCATGATTTGAATTTTAATGTTGGCAATCTGGCTTGTCGGATTACCGCCAATGACAAGCTGTAAATTATCACCACTTGCGGTATCTCCGAGGGTAAAAGACTGCCCATCATATCCCAGCAAACTCACTGGTGGGCCAGGCGGTTGGCTTTCTTCAAACAGCGTTAGAAAAGAAATATTTCGATTGTTATTGGCAGTGACAAAAGCCTCAAAAATTCCGTCGTTATTCAAATCCGCTAAATAAGGAGCAGCTCGTTTTTCGTTGGTAGGAGAAGAAACTACAAAGTTATTGAAGGGATTATTGATTCCCAGTTGCTCCTCAAATTGTGGGCTGGTGGCACTGCCAATATTTTCAAAATAACGAACTCTGCCATCATCCTGACCCACAAAGGCATCAAAATCTCCATCATCATCAAAATCAGCAAAGGTTGGAACCAATCGGTTCCGGGTAGTAATATTAAAATTAAAACTAGCAAAGGGATTGTCATCACCCGTGCGTTTCTCAAAGAGTGGATTATTTTGAGTCCCAACGTTTTTATAATAGTCGATGGCATTGTTACGACCCACGAACAAATCCATCAAACCATCGCCATTAATATCCACAAAGCGAGGTACAGCAAAGGCACCTGCTTTTTCAATTCCGCCAAATAACTTGTCAGTAGCACTTGTTTTAGCTGTGGGTTTACTAACGGGATCGATATTAGGATCAGAACTAGTTTCTAGAATTCCAAAGGGAAAATCAGCACCGTTGGCAATGGGGTTGTTTTGAAAATAAAGAATGTTGCCTAGATAGGTGCCAATGAATAGGTCTAAATTACCATCTCCGTTGATATCTACAAATTCTGCTGCACCACCAGGATAGCGAACGTTGCTGCTATTAAAGTCCTCAACAACAATCCAGTTAAAGGGATTATTTTGATCCTCTCTCAGTACAAAGTTGGGTTCAGTAACTGTCCCTATATTTTGATAATAAAATATTTCATCCCTAGTATTTGTAACTACGGCATCAAGGGTATCTCCCTCAATTTTAGCGAATGTGACTACCGGGGCAAACTGACTGTCTTCAAGGGTAATCAGTGGGTCTTGAAGGATGAATAATTTTTGCGTCATGGCTAGGGCGGGGGTAAACGGCTGGACAATGGATCAGGATGGGGAGAGAAAAATTCTTTATCTAAAAAATAACAGGTGAATGGGGAAATGCGTAGGCCCTGAGAAAAATTGTGAGATTAAGATTTAGCTTGGGGGGTGGGGCCGATGGTGATGAACTTGCTGATCTCATCGTTCATGAACCCGAGGGCCATGGGGCGGATCACGCCGGGGAGGACTTGGACATCGTATAGCTCCGTGATAATTCCCTCCAATTGTACCCAATGATCTATGTTGCCCGTTTTGAGGTCAATAACCATCAACCCACAGATCGCTTGAGTATTTTTCGCCGTCAACTGGTCATCCAGGGCAAGGCCAGAAAACGTATGCTCGCCCCTCGGCTTCGATACTCCCACGATCGCCCACTGTTTGTAAAACGCCAAACCGCGTAAATATCCCGGACAAAAGGCGATCGCCTCAAACTTATGCCAAATCGGGTCAACATAGCCAAACTCCCCCGTCCCCGAATTCAACACCCAAAGGCGATCGCGATACCACCGGGGGGAATGGGGCATCGACAGATCCCCCAAAACCACCTCCCGCGTCTTCACCTCAATCACACACCCCCCCTTATGCCGCTCCTGCCGCCACCCCGCCGCCACATCGGAACGACTCACCGCCGTCACATAATTGGGCTGACCCTGATCAAACGCCACCCCATTGAGATGACAGCGATCCTCCGGAGCCAGCTTAGAAATAAACGCTGGCTGCCACAGGGGGAGAAAACTGTAATGGTTGCTCACCGTCCCCAGGCAACTGTAGAGCGTATTGACGAAAATCACCCGCTGATTCCGTGTCAGCCCTACATCATGGACATCGAGATCCCCGGTTGTATAGGCCACCCGTGGCACATAGAGCTTATCGTAGCCGTTGTAATCCTCCCCCGGCTGGAGGGCATTATCCAACTGCCAAAGCTGATAACGACAGCCCAAATACAATCGCTCCGGTGTGGCGTGTAACCCCATGGGGCGATCGAATAGCCGCTCAAAAATCGACAGCGTTTGATCCGGCTTCAGGCCGAGGAAAAATAGGCGATTGGTTTGGTAGGTGGTGAAGGCGAAACTGAGCCGTTCCTGAGCCAGCCAGGGGATAAACTGGCGGGAACAGGTAAAGGCAAGGGGCGGATTGGGGGTAGCAGCAGTCATAACGGTTTCTTCGGTGGAGCGGGATCCCCCCTGCCCCCCTTAAAAAGGGGGGTTTCTGAATCTTAGCCCCCTTAATAAGGGGGCCGGCGCAGCCGGGGGGATCGTGGGCATTAAGGGGAATCGGGATCCCCCCTGCCCCCCTTAAAAAGGGGGGTTTCTGAATCCTCGCCCCCTTATTAAGGGGGCCGGCGTAGCCGGGGGGATCGTGGGCATTGTGTCAGTTAATAGTAACTTCCCGTTTTACGGTGGTGGACAGCGGTGAGACCCGTTTCGTGGAGGACTTTTCCCGTATCGGCGATCGCATAAATCAACCAATGATCCCCACATTCCAGCCGCTTCTCCACCCGACATTCTAGATAGGCCAGAGCCTCGGTTAAGATTAACCCACCTTGACCCGGTTCCGTGGCAATGTCCGCAAAGCGATCTTCACCGGGAGCATAGTTTTTAATGAATTGCTTATAGAGGGGGTTGCCCTCCGGCAGGATATTGAGGACAAAGCGATCGCCCCCATAGGTGAAATCCTCAATGGCCCGCTCCTTGGCTACGGCGATCGTTAAACCAGGGGGCGAAAACGAAGCCTGAGACACCCAAGAGGCCAACATCGCGCTATTCACCTCCTCCCGTGCCACCGTCACCACACACAACGACCCCACGAGCCGCCCCACCGCCTGCTCCAACCGCGCTGATTGAGAATCCGTAGCAGAGCCTTTCGGTTGTCGCTTCTTGGCCTGCCGTTTCAGGGTTTGGGCGAAATCCGTCCCCGCCTCCTCACAATATTTAATAATTTGATCCGTGGGCGTGAACTTGACCCGAATCGGATCAAACCCAAAACGATAGCCCCCATCCCGGAATTTTTGCTCCAACATATCAATGGCCTCGCCACTCCAACCGTAGGAGCCGAACACCCCCGCCAACTTAGTTTGATCCGCCGTTGCCAAAACAATGCCCAAGGCGGTTTGGACTTGGGTGGGAGCGTGGCCCCCCAATGTGGGGGAACCCATGATAAATCCCCCAGCATTTTCCACAGCGGTTTTAATCGTTTCCGCGTCGGTGAATTCGCAGTTAATTGCTTCGACAGCGACCCCGGCTTTGGTGATGCCACGGGCGATCGCCTGGGCCACCGTAGCCGTATTCCCATAGGCGGAAGCATAGATCAACGCCACCCGATTGGCTTTATTTTTCTGCTCCGTTAACCAAGTGTGATAGGACTGCACCAATTCCGTTAAACCGTAGCGGATCAAAGGGCCATGGCCGGGGGCATAGAGGGGGGCATCGTAGGGGGCGAGTTTTTCTAAAGCCGTCGTGATCTGGTTGGCATGGGGGGCCATGAGGCAATCGAAATAGTAGCGGCGATCTTCGCTGTAGACTTGCCAGCCCTCATCAAAGGTTTGATCGCCGCAAACATGAGCGCCAAAGAGCTTATCGGTGTAAAGAATACGAGTGGCGGGGTCGTAGGTACAGAGGTGATCCGACCAGCGGGGGCTAGGGGTGGGGATGAATTGTAAAACGTGGCCCTGGCCCAAATCGAGGCTTTCTTCGTTTTTAATCACCCGACAGTTGATCGAGAGTTCCGGGAGGATTTTGGCGAGGGCGATCGCCGCCGGGTTAGAGCAAACAACGGTGATTTGCGGATTAATCGTCAGGATTTTCTCTAAAGTTTTTGCCCGGTTGGGGTTGATATGCCCCAGAATCACATAATCCAAACTTTTCAGATTCCAGCGGGCCGTCAGGGCCGCGAGAAAGATTTCACTAAAGGATTCCCCTGGGGGATCAATTAAGGCGGTGCGATCGCCCTCGATCCAATAACTATTGGCGGTTGTCCCCTTGCGCAAAGCGTATTCAATTTCAAACTTAAGGCGATCCCAAGTGCGCGATCGCAACACCAAGGTTTGGTGAGCAGTGGGGAGAACCTGAACATCACGGGGTTTAGCGTCAAACATAGGAGCAGAGGGGTAGGGAGCTATCCTTCAGTTTAAGGGACAGGCTGAACCTGTTCTGTACCACCTTCCCAAGTCAGAATTTTCTTTGGGGGAAGTGAAAAGAGTTAAGCTATGATGACAGAAAGATTTGCGCTCCATCGGGCCCAGGCGTTTGATTGTCCAGATCAATCCTCAGACTATCCCGAAGCCCCTTGCCAACGGTTGTATCTACACTACAGGGTTTTTCAGCATCCACCCCATCCTGTCGTTAGATCACCATGTCAGGCTTTGAACTCAGCAACTACCACCTTTCCGACTTCACGCCCCCCGACAACTCCGTTGTTGTTCCCCATTCTCGGTATCACAGTGATATGACCATCCGATCGCCTCGGGCAACGGCTGCCCCCACTGCTGATCCGGTTGCCGTTGGCATTGGCTACGGCTGGGGAAATTTGGATTGTAAATTGAGTGCGTCCCTGACAGCGGCCACCCAATTGGCGATCGCCCACCTCAATGCTCAGGGAGGCCTCTGCGGCCGAGTCATTGAGGCTCAATGGGAACCAGCGCGAGATTTAACCACGATTTTTGGGTGGAGCCAAGGCTATGGGACTACAGATATTCCCTTAGGCAAAACCCTATGCTGGCAACCCCTCACCCCGGTAGAATTCACCCCCCATCACCAGGTTTTTTACACCGGCCCCTGCCTGAACCAAACCGTTCAATTGGTGGTGGACTGGTATGGGCAACAGGCCCCCCAACGGGTTTTCTTCTTGGGGTCGCCAGAGGAAAAATCGCAACAACTCCGCGAGCTTTTAGGCCGTGAGTTGGCCGCATTGGGCATCGAAATTGTTGGGGAAATGGAGATCAAGCAGAATTACAACCGGCTCATGGCCGCCGTGGCCGAGACCAAAGCCGATCAGCTGATTGATACCCGCACCCTGGGGCAAGCTGCCCTGTTAGCGGCCATTGCCGAAGCCGGCCACACCGCCGCCACCTTCCCGATCCTCTTCCTCCACCTGACGAGGGAAGACTCCCCCCTCGCCGCCGACCACCTCCTCGTCACCCACTACAACCCCCAAGTTTCCACCCCGGAAAATCAAGTTTTCCGCCAAGATTGGCCCTTGGAAATTACCCCCGGCACAGCGGCGGCGACGGCCTATGCCCAAGTTTTCCTGTGGGCCCAAGCCGTAGAACTCGCCCAATCCTTTGACCCCAACGCGGTTCGCGCCGCCGCCTACGGCCAAAGCTACACCGGCCCCCAAGGCTTGACCCAAATTCACCCCAATCATCACCTCAGTTGGGGGGGGGCGATCGCCCGCTGTCTCCCCAATGGCAATCTCGAAACCCTCTGGCAAGCCCCCCAGCCGATCCCGCCCTTACCAGGTCAACCTTTAGCCAGTGAGGCAACAGAAAGCACCCCCCTGCTCACCCAAATCACCCAAGAGCGACTCCATCGCCAACGGCTCCAGGATACGCTTCGGGACTATGGTTTGGAGTTACGGACGCTGTTTACAGCCCTAACGGAAACGGTATTAATTACCGATATCTATGGCTGTATTTTGCGGATTTTGCCCACCCGTGGCCCCCTGCATATTAGCCCCGATCGCATTGGCCAAGGCATCATTACCGTCTTTCCCGTGGAGATTATGCCCCACCTCCACGAACACCTGCAAGAAGCCTGCCGTACCCAGTCCCGCCGTCAATACGAATACCAGGAAACCGAGGGCGGCCGCTGGTTTTGCCTAGATTTTGCCCCGATTGTCGATCGCGAGCAGGTGATTTGGGTGATTCGCGATATCACCGAGCAGAAGTTAATGGAATTGGAGCGGCGGGCTTCCCTCGATGAACTGCGCCAACAGTTTGCCGAACGCACCAAGGCCCTGATCGCCGCCAATGACCAATTGGTGGGGGAAATTGTCGAGCGGCAACAGGCGGAAACGGCCCTGCAAGCGGTGCTCGATGCGGTGCCGGGGATTGTCTCCTGGATTAGTGCCGATTTGCGTTACTTAGGCGTGAATCGCCATTTGGCGGCGATGTTTGGCTTAGAGCCACAGGAATTTGTTGGCAAGGGCATTGGTTTCCTCAATGCCAGTGATGAATTTATGGGGTTTGTGCGGGACTTTTTCGAGAGCGATCGCAGCGAAGATTTTCAGGAAATTGTCGCCATGGTCGAAGGTCGCCAACGCCATTACCTGATTGTCATGCAGAAGTATGATCAGGGGCGGGGGGCCTTTAGCGTCGGCATTGACATCACCGAGCGTATTGAGGCTGAAAGTGGGTTAGCCCGTTCAAAAGAGCAACTCCAGGCCGTCCTCGAAGCTGTGCCGGGGATTGTCTCCTGGATTAGTGCCGATCTCCATTACATGGGGGTGAATCGCCACTTGGCTCACACCTTCGACCTCAGCCCCGCTGATTTCATCGGCCAACCCATTGGCTTTCTCCAGGCCAGCGGTGATTTTAATACCTTTGTGCGGGAGTTTTTCGCGAGCCAGGCCCAGGATGATTTCCGAGAAGTGGAGGCGATTGTCGAAGGGGAAACCCGCAATTATTTGATTGCCGCCCAAAAATACGACAACGGCCAGGCGGCCTTTACCGTCGGCATTGATGTGACGGAACGACAACGGGCCATTGAAGATTTAGCCCGCTCCAAGGATCAACTGCAAGCGGTGCTGGAAGCTGTGCCGGGGATTGTTTCTTGGATTGGCGCTGATCTGCGCTATATGGGCGTAAACCGTCAACTGGCCCGCACATTCAACCGGGAGCCGGAGGAGTTTGTCGGCCAAGATATTGGTTTCCTCCAGGCCAGTAGTGATTTCAATACCTTTGTTAAAGAGTTTTTCGCATCTCCCGCCCAGGATGATTTCCGGGAAGTGGAGGCGATCGTCAAAGGGGAGCCGCGCAATTATTTGATTGCGTCCCAAAAGTATGACGATGGTAAGGCGGCCTTTGCGGTGGGCGTAGATGTTACGGAGCGACAGCAGGCCCTCAAGGCGTTGCAACGGGCCGAAGAAAAGTACCGGATGATTTTTGAAAATGCCGTTGAGGGGATTTTCCAAACCACACCGGAGGGCCGCTATATCAGTGCAAACCCTGCTCTGGCCCGCATCTATGGCTACAATAGCCCAGAGGATTTGGTTAATCAGTTAACCAATGTGGAGGCGGATCTCTACGTTGACCCCAAACAGCGGCAAATTTTTGTCGAAGCCCTGACGCGGGAGGGTATGATCGTCGGGTTTGAGGTGCAGATTCGGCGGCGCGATCGCGCCATTCGCTGGATTTCTGAAAATGCCCGCGCTGTCCATGATGACGATGGGACACTCCTCTATTACGAGGGGACGGTGGAGGATATCACCGATCGCAAACAGGCGGAAATGACGCTGTTAGAACTCAATGAGGAGCTAGAAAGCCGCGTTCAACAGCGCACCGCTGAATTACAACAATTAAATATGCAGTTGATCATGGAAATTGGTCAACGGGAAAGCATTGAATCGGCATTACGCACCTCTGAAGCGGAGTTGCGGGCGTTGTTTGCGGCGATGACGGATATTATCACCGTGTTTAATCATGAGGGCCGCTATGAAAAGATCGTCAGCACCAATTCCGAATTGCTCTACACCCCGGAAGAGGAGTTACTCGGCCGTTCCATTCAAGAGATTTTACCGTCGGAGCAGGCAGCGCTGTTCCTTGAACATATTCAGCGGGCCTTAGAGGAAGACCAGATCATTAACTTGGAATATAGTTTAACGATCAACCATGAAGAAATCTGGTTTGCTGCCACCATTTCCCCTCTGCCCGATCGCTGTGTGATGTGGGTGGCGCGGAATATTACGGAGCGACGCAAGGTTTTAGATGCGCTGTCCAAAGCGGAGGCGAAGTACCGCAGTATTTTTGAAAATGCAGCGGAGGGCATTTTCCAAACCACCACCGATGGCCGTTATATCAGTGCGAATCCCGCGCTGGTGAAGATGTATGGCTATGATTCCTTTGCAGAGATGGCGGCCCGAATTCAAAATATTGATGAGCAGATCTATGTGGAGCAGGGGTTACGGCAGCAATTCCGGGAGGAGTTGGAGCGGGATGGTGTGGTGACGGGGTTTAAGGCCCAAGCGCGACGGAAGAATGGGACGCTGATTTGGACTTCGGAAAATGCCCGGTTGGTGTGTGATCATGAGGGTCAGCCCCTGTATTACGAGGGGACGGTGGCGGATATTACGAAGCAGAAGGCCGCTGAAGATGCGCTCCATTTGGAACAGCAACGGTCGGAGGCGTTGTTATTGAATGTTTTGCCGAAGGCGATCGCTGAACGGTTGAAACGGGACGAACGGGCGATCGCCGAACGCTACGATCAAGTCACGATCTTATTTGCAGATATCGTTGATTTCACCTCTTTATCGGCACAAATTTCCCCAACAGAGTTAGTAGAGCAATTAAACGGTATTTTTTCCGCCTTTGATCAGTTGGCGGAATGGTACAACCTGGAGAAAATTAAAACCATCGGGGATGCCTATATGGTGGCGGGGGGGATCACGGCAACGACGGCCAACCACGCCCCCGCCATGGCAGATATGGCCCTCGATATGCAGTTAGCGATGACCCAATTTCGCCAAAGTGACGGCCAGCCCTACCGCCTCCGGATGGGCATCCACACCGGGCCAGCGGTGGGGGGAGTAATTGGCATTAAGAAGTTTATCTATGACCTTTGGGGCGATACGGTGAATGTGGCTTCCCGGATGGAGGCCCAAGGGATTGCAGACATGATCCAAGTCACCGAGGCTACCTATCAGTTAATTAAAGATCAATTTTTCCTAGAAAACCGGGGGGAAATTTTGGTCAAGGGTCGAGGCTTGATGAATACCTACTGGCTACGGGGCCGGCGAGGGTGAATGGAAGGATGAAGGATGAGGGATGAAGTGCGATCTGTCTGTTGCCCATTCCTATTCTCTCCATTGAGTTACACCCGACAGGCTGTAGGGGCGAAAAATTTTTCGCCCTCCCCCTAGACAGCGTGGGGATTGTGATGGAATGACCACCAAGGGCGAGCGAATACTTAGCCCATTGTCAAGTTTTATGACAAAAACGTTAATTTTGTTTATCAAATTGTGTCAAAGTCCCTCCTGATCGGGTAGATGGTCAACATTTTTTGATACAACCTAACACTGAGTATCCATAACAAAGCATTGATGGCGGGCCAGGCCTGGCCGATGGAACATCCCCCATCATCACCCACAGAGAGAGGAGACAGCCTATCTATGTTCACCCACGTCAAGTCCACCATTCGCAGCATCACGCCGGACGCGCAGGACAGTCGTTCCCTTGTTAAGGTGGTCTATGTCGTGCTAGAACCTCAGTATCAGAGCACGCTAACCGCTGCGGTGAATGCGATTAATAAAAATAACCCCCATGTGGCCATCCAGGTGAGCGGCTACCTGATTGAGGAGTTACGCAGCCCGGAAAACTACGAAGCGTTTCAGCGAGATGTGGCGGTGGCCAATATCTTCATTGCCTCGCTGATTTTCATTGAGGATTTAGCGGATAAAGTGGTTGCCGCTGTGCAGCCCCATTGGGAAAACCTCGATGTTTCCATCGTTTTCCCCTCCATGCCCCAGGTGATGCGCCTCAATAAGATGGGCAAGTTCACGATGGAGAACTTGGGGCAGTCGAAGGGGGCGATCGCCCAATTCATGAAAAACCGCAAAAAGCAGTCGGGGTCTTCGTTCCAAGACAGTATGCTCAAGCTGCTGCGGACGCTGCCGAAGGTGTTGAAATACCTGCCCATGGATCGGGCCCAGGATGCCCGGAACTTCATGCTCAGTTTTCAATACTGGCTGGGGGGTTCAGCGGATAATCTGGAAAATTTCCTGTTGATGTTGGCGGATAAATATGTCGTCAAAAAGGAAGGGTTTAGCTATGCCGATCCGGTGGTCTATCCCGATATGGGGATTTGGCATCCCCTCGCCCCGAAAATGTTTGAAAATGCCCATGAATATTGGCAATGGTTTAATGAGCGGGACGATATTACCGAGGATCTTCGCGATCCCCTTGCGCCCTGTGTGGGTTTGGTGTTGCAGCGTACCCATTTAGTCACCGGGGATGATGCCCATTATGTGGCGATGGTGCAGGAGTTGGAGGCGACCGGGGCGCGGGTGATGGCGGTGTTTTCTGGCGGGTTGGATTTTGCCAAGCCCGTGGATGAATATTTTTGGGATAAACGGATTCAAGGGGTAGAGCCGACCCCCTATATTGATGTGGTGGTTTCCTTAACCGGCTTTGCCCTCGTGGGCGGCCCGGCGCGGCAGGATCATCCCAAGGCGATCGACTCCCTCAAACGGTTGAACCGCCCCTATATGGTGGCTCTGCCCTTGGTGTTCCAAACCACGGAAGAATGGGAAGAAAGTGAGTTAGGCCTACACCCGATCCAGGTGGCGTTACAGATTGCGATTCCTGAATTGGATGGGGCGATCGAGCCGATTATTCTTTCCGGGCGGGATGGGGCCACAGGTCGGGCGATCGCGTTACAGGATCGGGTGGAGGCGATCGCCCAACGAGCGATGAAATGGGCCACCCTGCGCAAAAAGCCCAAACTGAATAAAAAGGTGGCGATCACCGTCTTCAGTTTCCCCCCCGATAAGGGCAATGTGGGCACAGCCGCCTACCTGGATGTATTCGGCTCGATCTATGAAGTAATGCGGGCGTTGCAAAACAACGGCTACGACCTCCCGGAACTGCCGGAATCCCCCGAAGCCCTGATGAATGCGGTAATCCACGATGCCCAAGCCCAACTGGCCAGCCCAGAGCTAAACGTGGCCTACAAAATGTCCGTCCCCGAATATGAACGCCTCACCCCCTACCACGAAAGCCTCAAGGAAAACTGGGGTGATCCGCCGGGACACCTCAACAGTGATGGTCAAAACCTGCTGATCTACGGCAAACATTTCGGCAACCTGTTCATCGGTGTACAGCCCACCTTCGGCTATGAAGGCGACCCGATGCGCCTGCTGTTCTCCCGTTCCGCTAGCCCTCACCACGGTTTTGCCGCCTACTACACCTACTTGGAAAAAGTCTGGCAAGCGGACGCAGTGCTCCATTTCGGAACCCATGGCTCGTTGGAATTCATGCCCGGCAAACAAATGGGGATGTCCGGGGCCTGCTATCCCGACAGTCTGATCGGTTCGATTCCCAACCTCTACTACTACGCCGCCAACAACCCCAGCGAAGCCACCATCGCCAAGCGCCGCAGCTACGCGGAAACCATCAGCTACCTCACCCCCCCCGCTGAGAATGCCGGGTTATACAAAGGGTTGAAGGAATTGAGCGAATTGATCGGCTCCTACCAAAGCCTGAAGGAAGGCGGCCGGGGGATTCAGATCGCCCTCACCATTGCCGATCAAAGTATCCTGCTCAATCTGGATAAGGATATCCCCGAATTGGCGGATCCCGATGGCTTCAAGGCGAAGCTGCAAGCACCGGAGGCCGGGGAAACACGGGATAATTTCATCGGTTCGGTTTATCGCAAACTGATGGAAATTGAATCGCGCCTCTTACCCTGCGGCCTCCATGTGATTGGCAAACCCCCCACGGCAGAGGAAGCGGTGGCAACGCTGGTGAATATTGCCAGTTTGGATCGGGAAGAAGAAGGCCTAAAGAGCTTGATGCGGATCATTGCCGAGAGCATTGGCCGCAATATGGAGGAGGTCTATCGGAATAGCGATCGCGGCATCCTCGAAGATGTCAACCTCCTCCAAGACATCACCACCGCCACCCGCGCCGCCGTCGCCGCCCTCGTCCAAGCCCAAATCGACACCAACGGCCGCGTTTCGATGCTGTCCAAGTTGAACTTCTTCAACCTGGGCAAAAAAGCCCCCTGGGTCGAATCCCTCCACCAATCCGGCTATCCCAACGTCAGCGAAAGCGATCTCAAACCCCTGTTTGAATATTTGGAATATTGCTTAGAGCAGGTTTGCGCCGATAACGAATTGGGGGCATTGCTCAAAGCCCTGGAAGGGGAATACGTTCTCCCCGGCCCCGGCGGCGACCCGATCCGCAACCCCCTCGTTCTGCCCACCGGCAAAAACATCCACGCCCTCGATCCCCAATCGATCCCCACCCTCGCGGCGGTGCAATCGGCAAAAATCGTCGTCGATCGCCTCCTCGAACGGCAACGCCTCGACAATGGCGGCAACTACCCGGAAACCATCGCCTGTGTCCTCTGGGGAACCGACAACATCAAAACCTACGGGGAATCCCTGGCGCAAATCCTCTGGATGGTGGGGGCGAAACCCGTCCCCGATGCCCTCGGCCGCGTGAACAAGTTGGAATTGCTCTCCTTGGAAGAGTTGGGCCGTCCCCGTGTTGATGTGGTGGTGAACTGTTCCGGCGTGTTCCGGGATCTGTTCATTAACCAGATGGCGTTATTGGATCAAGCGGTGAAGATGGCCGCTGAAGCCGATGAACCCTTGGAGATGAATTTTGTGCGCAAGCACGCCCTCCAACAGGCGGAAGAAATGGGGATTAATTTACGCCAAGCTGCCACCCGCGTTTTCTCCAATGCCTCCGGTTCCTATTCGAGCAACATCAATTTAGCGGTGGAAAATAGCTCATGGGAAGAGGAAAAAGAATTGCAAGATATGTACCTTAACCGCAAATCTTTTTCCTTCAATTCCGACAATCCAGGGATTATGGATGAAAGCCGCGAGGTGTTTGAATCGGCGTTAAAAACCGCTGATGTGACGTTCCAAAACCTGGATTCTTCGGAAATCAGTCTCACGGATGTGTCCCATTATTTCGATTCTGACCCTACGAAGGTGGTGGCGAGTTTGCGGGATGATGGCAAAAAGCCAGCGGCCTATATTGCCGACACGACCACGGCCAACGCCCAAGTGCGCACGCTGTCGGAGACGGTGCGTTTGGATGCCCGCACGAAGATGCTCAACCCGAAATGGTATGAGGGGATGTTATCCCACGGCTATGAAGGGGTGCGGGAGCTTTCTAAGCGCCTGGTGAATACGATGGGCTGGTCTGCAACTGCTGACGCGGTGGACAATTGGGTCTATGAGGACACAAATAGCACGTTCATCAAAGACCCAGAAATGTGCAAGCGTCTCATGGATCTCAATCCGAACTCGTTCCGGCGGATGGTGGGGACGTTGTTAGAGGTGAATGGTCGCGGCTATTGGGAAACCTCGGAGGAGAATATTGAGCGTCTCCAGGAGCTTTACCAAGAGGTGGAAGACCGCATCGAAGGGGTGGATTAAGGTTTAATGCCAAAACCTTAGGTCATCAAAGGGATGCTTTGGCATCCCTTTCTTAATGTGCTAGATTGAAATCCTAAATGTTGAGGCTTGAGAGCATGACTAATGTACTCACTCAAAGATTAACGCTAGCAGAATTTTTAGAGCGACCCAATCTTGAAGAGTCACCTGCTTGGGAATATGTGGCGGGTCATATTGTCCAAAAGCCAATGCCAAAATTTCGACATTCCATTTTGCAGAAGCGATTACTGAGTGCGATCGATGATCCCCTGGGTCACTATCTAGCATTGCCTGAGTTGCGTTGTACCTTTGGCAATCGCTCCATCGTTCCTGATGTGGTTGTGATTGCCCTAGAACGGATTCAACTCAATGATTTAGGGGAACCGCAGGATAGCTTTACCCAAGCACCGGACTGGGCGATCGAAATTCTGTCCCCTGATCAGAGTACGAATCGAGTCATCGATAATCTTTTGCATTGTCTCAATCATGGGTCTCGATTGGGCTGGCTGGTTGATCCTCACGATCATTCTGTGCTGATCTTAAATACCCAACAAGAAATCAAGATCTGTCGGGCAGAGCAATCCCTTCCTGTTCTCTCTGAGATTAATGTGGAACTCACGGCACAGGATGTTTTCAGTTGGCTAAAATTGAGTAAAAACGGTTAGCTTTCAGGTGTAGGGCTGGCAATGCCTACCCTACGTTCAGAAAAAAATACTCAACCCCAACTTCGCCGGATGGTGGGGACGTTGTTGGAGGTGAATGGTCGCAGCTATTGGGAAACTTCGGAGGAGAATATTGAGCGTCTCCAGGAGCTTTGCCAAGAGGTGGAAGACCGGATCGAAGGGGTGGAGTAACAAGCCACCATCATAGATAGTCAATGCAAGGAGGATTTTTTTTCCCTGTTTTGTTATAATAAGCCATCTGAGCCAGTAAATGACTGTACTATACTTAGAAAATTATCTATGGTTAATGTTATACGAGGGGCTTCTGATAAGCCAACAGCAGCAAACAAACTTGCTAAATTTTTTGAAGAGGATCAAGCTGATGTACAAGGCACCTTATATCTCGGCTATCCCATTATTGGTACGGCTCAAGGTGGTTATCAAATTGATGCACTTTTAGTGTCTCGAAACCATGGGGTTATCATTTTTACATTAATTGAAGGAACTGGAATTGATGTAGAAGATGCTCAAAACGAAAGTTATACCAAATTGCAATCAAAGCTTATTCAAAATAAAAAATTACTAGAAAAAAAACAGTTGGCTGTAAAAATGTCAGCAGTGACTTATGCACCTGCTTTTTTAAGTCGTGTCAAGAGCAATTTATCAGAGAGATATTCATTAGAAGAATATCCACTTCTTATTAAAAATGAAGAACTACAAACATTCCTTAATGGACAACATTGGGAAAATAGTGATAAATATTTTGAACAACTAAATTCAGTCATACAAGCAATTACTACGATTCGGAAAAGAGGACAGAGAAGCTATGTAAAGCAAGAAAATTCTAGAGGAGCTAAACTAAGAAAGCTCGAAGAATCAATTGCCAACTTAGATAGAGATCAAAACAAAGCTGTCATTGAAACAGTTGAAGGTGTACAGCGAATTAGAGGTCTTGCCGGTTCAGGGAAGACCATTGTGTTAGCATTAAAAGTTGCATATCTTCATTCTGTTCATCCAGAATGGAAAATTGCCATAACATTTAATACTCGCTCGTTAAAGGGTCAACTCAAACACTTAATTAATACTTTTACAATTGAGCAAACTAATGAAGAACCCAATTGGGATAATATAAAAATCATCCATGCGTGGGGAAGCCCTAATAACGAAGGGGGAATTTATTATGAAATTTGCACGAAGCATAATATTGAATATTTTGATTTTAGAGGTTCCAGAAATTTAGAACCTCTAGAAGAAGATCCTTTTGGACGTGTTTGTAAAAAAGCAGTTAAAGAAATAAACGAATTTCAGAAATATTATGATGTGATTTTGGTTGATGAAGCACAGGACTTTTCTAGTAGCTTTCTTCAGCTTTGCTATGGAATTCTCAAAGAGCCTAAACGATTAGTTTATGCCTACGATGAATTACAAAACTTAAGTCAGGATTCAATGCCATCGCCTGAAATTCTCTTTGGTAAAGATAATCACGGAAATCCTAATGTCACACTTCGTAATATTTCTGGTGAACCGAAGCGCGATATTATTCTGAGTACATGCTACAGAAACTCTCGACCGATTTTATCTTCAGCACATGCTTTGGGCTTTGGCATTTATAGATCAGAAGGATTGGTTCAAATGTTTGAAAGTGCTTCTCTTTGGCAAGATATTGGTTACTCTGTAAAGTCAGGAAATTTAGAAGATAGTCAATCTGTAAAACTCGAAAGAACAAATGAATCAAGTCCTAGGTTTCTAGAAAATCATTCTTCAATTGATGATTTAATTGTTTTTACAACTTTTGAAAATAACAAAAAGCAAGTTCAGTGGCTAGTACAAGAAATTAAAAGAAATTTGCACGAAGATGAATTAAAGCCAGATGATATCATGGTCATCCACCCTAATGCACGAACTTCAAAACCAGCAACAAGTTCTGCTCGTGCACTATTATATGAAGATCATATAAATTCTGAATTGGCAGGTTCCAGTACATCTCCTGACATCTTTTTTAAAGATGATTCTGTTGTCTTTACACAAATCTATCGAGCTAAAGGTAATGAAGCAGCAATGGTTTACTTAATCAATGCTCAAGAATGCTTGAGTGATTTTAACATGGCTCAAAAGCGTAATATTTTGTTTACTGCAATAACACGCAGTAAAGCATGGGTCAGAGTTATCGGGTACGGTTTAGCTATGAAAAAACTAGAAGAGGAATTTTTGAAAATTAAACAACAAAACTTTGCTCTTTCTTTTACTTACCCCAGTCAAGAGCAAAGAGAAAAAATGAACCTTATTAATAAAGAAATATCTCCTCAAAAACGGAATAAGTTACAAACTCAAACTAAAGCTTTAGATGACATGGTAAATTCTTTAGAAAGAGGTGAAATTAGCAAGGAGAATATTCCGGAAGAATTAAGAAAAAAACTTACACAACTTTTAGAATAGTGGTTTTAGCTAAGGAAATACTTAAAGATATCGAGGATTTAACTGTTAATTTAATCAGTTGTGGATTATGTTCACAACAAAATTTCCCATCACTCAAGCCAATTGGTTCTAAAAATTGTGAGATTTCTTACGAAAATAGTGTAAGTACATCCATTGCAATGAAGAATATTAGGTATGAAAAAATTTATAAGGAACTGGATGACAATAAAAACTACAACTTTAAAATGATTGACGGTGCATTGATTCAATTATTTTATCGTTATAAAAATAATCAACTCAGTTCTCATCGTTTAGCTTTTTTTCCATCTCCTTTTCTGGAGTCGTTCCAAAATGAGCCAGGAATTTATGAAGAGGATGAAATTTATGCAGATATTTTGGCTCAAAATATTAGCCCAGTACCCATTCGTTTTGATTATGATCCAGATACAGCTTGTTCGGTAGATACTTGTAACACCTTTGTGATAAAC
>JAABSU010000057.1 GCA_011390265.1 Spirulina sp. | reverse complement strand
ATTTGGCAACGGTAAAACTAACGGGGGCAAACTTAAAGGAGGCGGATTTGCAGCGATCGGATTTGGCTTCGGCCCATCTTGAGGGGGCGAATTTAACGGGGGCGAATTTGACAGGGGCCAATCTACGGGGGGCTGATTTAACGGGGGCGGTGTGCGATCGCACCTGTTTCACCGATGCTAATCTCACCGGGGCGACGCTCCCGGATGGGGTGATTCATCCCTAGGTGAGGCCCTTCGCCCTCCTGGGGAGCATTGATCCCTGTGGGGGCGAAAAATTTTTCGCCCCTACCAGGCTCCGATTAGTTCTCTTTCCCTAAAGCTCCAGGCGCACCCGTTAGCGTCTTTTTTGGGGAGCAGGTGAGGATCATAATTCCGAGGGTGAGGACGTAGGGGGCGGCGTTGAAGAGGTAGTAAAAGGAATCCACGCCCACGGATTGCAATGCCGGCCCTAGGGCCTGCGCTCCACCAAACAAGAGGGAGGCATAGAGGCACTGCATCGGGTTCCACCGGGCAAAAATCACCAACGCCACCGCCATCAGCCCCTGACCACTGGAGATCATTTCCGTCCACACACCGGGGTAATAGAGGGAGAGGGACGCGCCGCCAATGCCCGCGAGGAAACTGCCCCCCATAATGCTCAACATCCGCACTTTAAAAATTGAAACCCCCATGGCCCGGGCCGCTTCTGGGGCATCCCCCACGGCGCGGATCAGCAAACCCCAGCGGGTAGCGCGGAAAAACCATTGCATCACTGGGGCGAGGATCAGTCCGAAAATAAACAAGGGACTGATCTTAAACGCAGCCTGTACCGCAGGTAAGCTGCTCCAATTGCCCAGATCTAACGTGGGCAACTGGGGGGCAACGGGTTGAATAAAGGGCTTGCCGAAGAAAAAGGCGATACCACTGCCAAAGATAATCATCGCAATCCCCACCGCCACATCATTGACTCGCCGCTGTTGGGCGAGCCAACCATGGATCGCCCCTAAGATAGCTCCGGCTAAACCGGCAACAAGCACGCCAAAAATGGGGGCAAGGACGTTGCCGAGACTGTTGCGGGTGAGGTAGGAAATGGCGTAGGCGGTCATTGCTCCGGTGAGGAGGGTTCCCTCTAAACCCAGGTTAATTTTGCCGCTTTTTTCCGTGAGGCATTCCCCCAAGCTGACGAATAAAAAGGGCGTGCCGCCGCGCATCGTACCGGCGGCGATCGCCAGGGGTACACCCCACCATCCCAAGGCTTCAGACATTTTCGATCTTCTCCGTTTTAGGCGTTGCGGGTCACGTTGCTTTGCGGTTGCAGGGCCGCAATGGTTCCATAGCGGGATTCACTGTAGAGCACACAGAGAAAGACTAATCCCTGAAAGACGAGGACGGTGGCATCGGGGAGGCCGTGCGATCGCTGCAAAATTCCCCCACTGGCCAGGATTCCCCCCAGTAACACCGCAATTACCCCCGCTGCTAAAGGGTTATGGCGGGCCACAAAGGCGACGAGAATGCCGCCGTAACCATAGCCGACATTGAGGGAGGCATTGGCCCGGCCATGGACGGCGGCCACCTCCACCATCCCCGCCAACCCCGCACAGGCCCCCGCGAGAAAACAAATGGCCAGGGTGAGTTGACCCACCGGCAACCCGGCAATGCGGGCGGCGCGGAGGTTGCCGCCAGCGGTGCGGGCGGCAAAACCAAAGGTGGTGCGCTGGATGAGAATATAGGCGATGATGCAGGCGATGATGCCATAAACCAAGCCGTAATGGATGCGGGTGCCGGGGATGTTGCCCACCTGATAGAGGCTCTCCAGGGGGAATGTGGAGGGTTTATTGAGGGAGGCGGGGTCTTTCATTGGCCCTTCAACAAGGTGATTGAGGAGGGCGATCGCCACATAATTCATTAACAAACTGCTAATCGTTTCATTCACCCCCCGCCAATGGCGCAACGCCCCCACAATTACAATCCACACCCCCCCAAAGAGCATCCCCGCTAGGGCCATGAGAATTTGCACGACTAAGGGGGGGGCGGCGGTTCCCATGGCCAGGCCAATACTGATCGCCCCAATCCCCCCCATCACTAAAGCCCCCTCATTGCCAATAATTACCAACCCCAACCGGGCCGGCAGGGCGGTACAAAGGGCACTGAGCATCAGGGGCGCGGCGCGGATTAAGCTGTTTTGCCAGGAACTCCACTGGCCAAAGGCGGCTTTATAAATCGAACTATAGACCCCAAAGGGGTTAGCTCCGGCAGCCAAACAAAATAGTCCAAAGAGCAGGAGTGCCACCAGAATTGCACTGAGCGGGAGCACAACGGATTCAATGTGTTTGCGGGTGAGCATGGGGGGCGATCGCAGGCAAGAACGTTCCCAATATACCCCTGATTTTTATCGCAAACTGTCCGGCCAGCAACGAAATGCCGATCAATTCCCCCCAACGGAACCCTCTCCGCACCCCCCAACGCAAAACCGACTCGGTGTTTACCGAGTCGGGAGAGAGCAAAATCGAGAGCAATCAAGCATCGTTAAGGCGTGGGGAAAATTAGGCGATCGCCACCCGACCCCGTTGCACCGAGCGCAGTAGGCGATTGACCGCCCGTCGTTCTTCTTCATTGAGATTATCATCGAGGACAGCCGCCATTAAACCAAAGCGATCGGAGAGGGTGAGGCGGTGGCTGTCGGCAACATCAGCGAGGATAGCGGAGATAGCGCCGGGGAGAAGTTGGAGGTCGTAAATCATGGTTTTTAGGGGTTTTGCTCTCGATACCCTTATCATCACCTTTTTTAGGAGGGAGGAACGTGATGGTGTGGGGTTCTCTCTGTGAATCTACCCACCGCTCAGCCCGATCTACATCCGCTCAATCTGTGATAACCGTCACGAATTGGCCAAGATATGGGGAGATAGCGGCGAAACCTGCGGGCCATGCCCCCCAGCCTCAGCCTTTTGTCTGCTTAGATCCGACATTTAGCGGAGCCGCCCAACCCTTGAGAAAACCGTATCCTTACGCCTGTCCTTTAAAATAGGGCGTTAGGCAAAAAAGTTTTAATTTCAACAGGCAACATGGGCAAAACAATTTGGGAACTGGATTTTTATTCGCGGCCCATCTTTGATGAAAATCGTAAAAAACGTTGGGAAGTGCTGATCTGTGAAAGTCCCGGTGATGTGCGGCGATCGCCCGATACCCTCTTTCGCTTCAGCCGCTTCACGGATCACGGTTCGGTAAACTCGGCCTGGTTGAAGGAGGCCATTGAGGAGGCGATCGCCCAAGCCCCTGCCTCCCCCCAGAAGATCCGCTTTTTCCGGCGGCAGATGAACAACATGATCATCAAAGCCTGTGAAGATGCCGGCATTCCCGTGGCGGCCAGTCGCCGCACCTATGCGATCGAGCAATGGCTCACGGAACGGATGACGGCGGTTTACCCCCAAGAGGCGGGCTATGATGCCGATGCCGCCCAAGCCGTCAGCGTCCAATACCCCGCCATGAACGCCATCCCCCTCCCCGATGCAGTGCGGGGGGACAAGGCGGATCGATGGGCGATCGTTTCCCTCACCGCCGCCGACTTCCAAGAAATGCCCGATTGGGACATTAGTTTTGGGGAAGCCTTTCCCCTCGAAATGATGGGCGTGACACCGGATCTCCCGATCCCAGGCTTGATTATTTTTTCCCCCAGAGCCACCCCCTTAGCCGCTTGGCTTTCCGGGTTGGAGTTAGGCTATCTCCACTTAGAAACCCAGCCCCTGCCTCGGATTTGGTTAGAAACCGGCGCAAGCGATAGCTGGATCCTGGCGGATCTCAAAACCCCCGCCACCGTCAAAGAAGGGCAGGAGTTTGAAACCGCTAAGGCCCGGGCCAAAGGTGTCCATTTCCTCGCCATCCAAGACCCCAAGGCCACAGAAGCCTTTGCCGGATTTTGGTTATTGAGCAAGCAAGATTAACCCCCCGAGTATCCCCCGGCCCAAGGCCGGGCGATCTCCAGCTTTTTGCCCACCATCCCCAGCTTTAAGTTTGTGGGCAGCCCTTGGCAGGGATCAAAACCTTAATCGCTACTGCTTGTTGCTTGGGCAGGCCGGAGGAAATTGATCAACGCATATAAATTGCGGGATTGAATCCAGAGACGGCCCCGCCCTTGAAAACGACACACCAAACCATCTCCCCCTAAAATTCCCGTGCGAATCCCCCGCCAAGAAAGCCCACCCAGGATTTCAACGTGATAACTGAGGGATTCCTCAAAAGCGACAATGTAACCCGTATCCACCACATAGCTCCCCTCCACCGGGATTTCAATAATCCCCCCGTAGGAACTGAACCACACCGATCCCTCCCCTGTCAGCCGCAATAAAAACAGCGACTCCCCACTAAAAAACCCCTTTAACCCCTGAAATTGACTGTCAACCGTCACCGTCGGGCTAGCCGCCACAAACCCCGAAGACTGCACCATCAAACTATCCTGCCGATCGCCCAAGCGATAATGCTGGATATCCCCCGGCACTCCGGGAGAGAGATACAATTGCCCCCCCTGACCCTGGGCCGTGAATTCATTCATGAACAGGGATTCTCCCCCCAACATCCGTTTAAAGCCCTGCATTAGGCCGCCTTGGACTTTCGTTTCCATCTGAATACAACTATCCATGGCCGCCATCGCACTGGCCTCCACCACCACGGTTTGCTGCCGCTTCAGGTTCAAGATCAGCGAGGCATAGGCGGGGGAATGCTCAATTGTGTAACTGTATTCGTCTTGCGTAACCATCGGTTGTTCAGAAAAATGAGGGGTTAACGGCGCGTAAGCTTGCTGCCCACCTTATGGAGGAGGGCATGGTTGTTATGGGTTTGACAATAGACATTGCCCCGGCCTCGGAAGCGACAGACCAAACCCTCTCCGCCAAGAAAAGACCCTAACCAACTGTCCCCTGCTTTATCAATGGAAAAATTGAGGCTTTGTTCAAAGGCGACAATATGGCCGGTGTCCACAATATATTCCCCATCCACAGGAATTGTATAAATCCCGCCAAAGGAGGTGAGCAGCACTTGACCCACGCCGCTGAGATTGAGCCAAAACAGGCTTTCTCCTGAAAAAACAGACTTGAGGCCCTGAAATCCTAAATCGAGGTCAACCGTGCTTTCGCTGGCTAGGTAGGAACCCGATTGGACAACAAGACTATTTTGGGTGACATTGCACACCAATAAATCCCCCATTAATTTGGGGGCGAGGAAAATTTCCGCAGCGGTGGCGGTGCGAAAAACACTTAAAAACAGGGATTGTCCTGCCAACATCCGACCAAAGGCCCCCAAGATGCTGCCGCCTTTGCCCCGGCGCAGGCTGGTGCTGGGGGTGATGTGGCTGCTCATGGCTACCATGGCTCCGGCTTGGGCGATCAGTTCTTCCCCTGGGGTGAGGTGAACTTTGGCGATCGCACTATCCGGTTGATGCAATAATTCAATCTCCATAATCCCTAACGCACCTTACGGCGTAAAAATTGCACAAAACCATCAATACTGCGAGATTGCAGATAAATCATGCCGTTGCCCTTGAGGTGATTCACCATCCCTTCCCCGGAGGTAAGAGAGCCGATAATCCCCTTCGCAAACCGGATATTGAGGCCAATACTTGGCTCATAGGCCACCAAATGCCCAGAATCAACAATAAAATCCCCCGTTACCTGTCGCCGGGTCAGGCCACCATAACCGCCGAAAAACACCAGCCCCCGCCCCTTACTCGTCACCAGCAGCTTAAACAGCCCCTCCCCCGCTAGCCAACTGTTAAACCCAGCCCAACGCACCGAGAGGTCAATACGAGCAGTGCTGGCAATGTAGGCCCCCCCCTCCAAACACAGGGCTGCTTGCTCTCCCCCCAATTGCAGCACTTCAATATCGCCAATCATCCCTTGGCTCAAAACGAGGGTTTTCGGCTCGCTCGTGCGGTTGATGAACGTATTGGTAAATAGGCTTTTACCGCCAAACCAATGGCGCAATAGGGCAGGAATCGCCCCCCCCATAAATTGAGTGGTCATCGTCAAACCCGCATCCATGCTGGCCATGGCTCCGGCTTCGGCGGTAATTCGCTCCCCCGGTTCTAGGGTGATGAAAATGGCGGCAAAGGCCGGCTTGTAGCGGATCTCGTAATTCACCGCTGATGCTCCTCAATCACTTTAAGATTTTCCCGTTGTACAGCAGATTGCCACCAAATCCGCCGCTTCTTGCACAAAATTAACGATTCGCCGGGCCGCACATCCCCCCTAATTGGTAGACTCATCAGGGTTGGGCTTAACCTCGCCCTACCTCCCCTTGCTCAACCCCTAGGAGGAAAATTTCCATGACATGGAACGTTTCAAACCCCCAACAATCCCGTAGTGAGCTTCAAGAGGAGGTGCGATCGCGCTTGGTGGATTATTTGGAGCAAGGGCAATTTGACGCAGCAAAAGCCCTGCTCCAACCCATTCAACCGGCGGATGTGGCGGATGTAATTGAGGAGTTACCGGATAAGTCCCAGGTGATTGCCTTTCGGTTATTGGGCAAAAATGAGGCGATCGAGGTTTATGAGCACCTCGACCCCTACGTTCAAGAGGATTTACTCCAGGAATTTAAGCAGCCGGAAGTGTTGCAAATCGTTGATCAAATGTCCCCGGATGACCGGGCGCGGCTCTTTGATGAACTCCCTGCCAAGGTGGTGCGGAAATATCTCCTCCATTTGAGTGATCAAGAACGCCAAGCCACTGCCCGCCTCCTCGGTTACAAATCCGAAACCGCCGGCCGGGTGATGACAACGGAATATATTTCCCTCAAGGAGGAATTGACCGTCGCCCAGGCCTTGGCACGATTGCGACCGGTTGCCAACGACCTCGAAACGATTTACACCCTCTATGTCACCGATGCCTCCCGCCACCTCACCGGCACGGTTTCCCTGCGGATGATCCTCTCGGCGGAACCGGAGCAGATTATCCGGGATATTATGACCCGCGATGTGATTGCGGCCCATACAGATACCGATCAGGAAGAGGCGGCACGGATGATTCAGCACTATGACTTTTTGGCCTTGCCGGTGATTGATTCTGAGTCTCGCCTCGTGGGGATAATCACTGTGGATGATGTGCTGGATATTTTGGAGCGGGAAGCCACAGAGGATATCTACACCCTGGGGGGGGTGCAGTCAGGGGGCGATGATTATTTCCAAACCAATTTGTTAACGGTGGCGCGGAAACGGGTGGTGTGGCTGTTGGTGCTGTTGGTGACGAACACCGCCACCAGTGGCGTGATCCGTGCCCAACAGGATGTGTTAGAGAGTGTGGTGGCACTGATGGCCTTTATCCCGCTGCTCATTGGTGCGGGGGGGAATGTGGGGGCGCAGTCTTCAACGGTGGTGATTCGCGGCTTAAATACGGAAACTGTTTCGATGCGGGAGGTGTTGCCGATTGTGGGGCGGGAGGCGATCGCCGGCACGCTCCTCGGCTTAATGCTGGGGGTGGCGGTAACGGCCTGGGCCTACATCTTGCAGGGCAATTTAATCGTCGCCGTATCTGTGGGAATCAGTCTATTCGCCATCTCGATCTTGGCGGCGGTGGCCGGCTCCGGCTTGCCTTTCCTGTTTAAAGCGATGAAATTTGACCCGGCCCTAATGTCTGCGCCCTTTATCACCACGGTGGTTGATGTGTTAGGGGTTGCCCTCTATCTCTCCATCGCCCGAATTTTGTTAGATTTATAACCGTCGGATCAGAAACCCAAGTATCGGGTTTAAGATTGATCTCAAAAAGCTTTCACTCAACACCCATGCCCGACCTTTCCACCCTCGATGCTGTCATTAAGAGCCAATCTCCCGTTCTCCAAGCATCAAGCCCACCAGTTATCGTTGTCGGACTACCCCGCAGCGGATCTTCCTATCTGGCCCATGTCCTTTCCTGTTTAGAGGGTTGGTTTGTCTTTGATGACCTTTATCCCTACCAAAAAGCCGCCGCCCTAGGCATCTCCAGTTCCTTAAACCTCGCCGCTAAACCCAAACTGCTCAAGGAATATATTAACTCGATCACCTGGCAACTGCGAGCAAAAATTAAATACGAAGAAAACTTTTATGTACCCAATTTAACTTGGGATGACACCTTTGCCATGGAGGAAGCTCTCTTGGCTGCACTCCAACAGGATCCCCTCACCTGGCCTCAAGTTCTGGAAGAATGGATCACCCGCCTAGCAATCCATTCGGGCAAATCTCACTGGGGTTATAAAACGCCCCAAGATTTTCTCCACATGGATGAACTCACTAAGGTATTTCCAGGGGTAAAATTCATTTATATTCTTCGTGATCCGCGCACAATGATGCGGTCGTTTAAAAACCTGCCCCGTGTGAAAACCCACGGCAGCCAAGATGGGGAATCTCGCCAATACCATCCGATCATTTATACGATGTATTGGAAAAAATCCTATCAAAAAGTGCAGCAATTTATCGCGAGCGATCGCGCCCCCGTGGAAACGGTCAAGTTTGAAGATTTGATTAAAACACCGGAAGCCGTGGCGGCTCGTTTGGCCGCATTTCTCAATACGGAAGTGGTGGGGGATGTGGTTTTAGAAAAGGGCAATGCTTCAGTAAAGCAGGGCAAACCAAAAAATCTAACTTCAACAGAAATTATGCTCTGTGAAAAAATAGCTGGGCCAGCCATAGAAGCAGCGGGCTATAGTTTGCATCATGCCAAGTTTAACCCTTTAGATTTGGGGGATTTATTGGGAACATCTTTCACATTTAGTCTCTACCAACTGCGACGTATGGTGAAAGATAAAAAAGCCCGAACTTCGATCATCACTTTCCTAAAAAGTTTGGTAGAGGGTAAAAAATAATCAATTTAACGGAGTTAATTTTGTGATCAGTCTACCTCCAGGGCCGCAACAACCAGGATTATGGCAAACCCTAACCCTGGTTGCTGATCCTATTGCCTTTTTTGATCGCTGTCAAAAACAGTATGGTGCAACGTTTACATCACGGGTTTTAGGCCCCAATTCGCCTCCAGTGGTGTTTGTCGGGGAGCCGGATTTGGTGCAGGGGATTTTTACCGCTCCCCTCGATACTTTTGCCCTCGGGAAAGTTACCCATGTATTTCGTCCTCTGACAGGGCCGCAATCGTTGATCATGCTCGATGGTGCTGAACATTTGCGGCAACGGAAGCTGTTAATGCCGCCACTCCATGGCGATCGCCTCAAAACCTACGCCGATCTGATCGTCACGATTACCCAGGAAACCCTAGCTAAAATTCCCACCGGCCGCCCGGTGGAACTGCGCCCCTATCTGGCAGAAATCACGCTGAAGATTATCCTCCGGGTCGTTTTTGGCCTGGAATTGGGGCCGCGCTATGAGGAACTGAATGAACGGATTAGCCGGTTACTGGATGACATCACCCAGACGGTCTATTCCAGTTTCTTCTTTTTCCCCCTCTTACAACAGGATTGGGGGCCTTGGAGTCCTTGGGGGCATTTTCTCCGCCAGCGGGCGGCCATCGATCGCCTCGTCTATGCGGAAATTGCCGAGCGGCGGGCGGCGGGCCAGGGGGGGGAAGATATCCTCAGCCTGTTACTAGCAGCACGGGATGAGCAAGGGGAGGGGTTAACAGATCAGGAATTGCGAGATCAGTTAATGACGCTGTTGTTGTTGGGCCATGAAACAACCGCTTCATCCTTAGCTTGGGCGATTTATTGGTGCTATTGCGAGGGCGATCGCCTGGCCCAATTACAAGCTGAAGTGGAGGGGGCTGATCCCCTCACTTTAGCCGGATTGCCCTATCTAAACGCCGTCTGTCAAGAAACCCTACGGATCTATCCCATTGCCTTAATTTCTCAACCCCGCATCGTTAAAACGAACTACCATCTCGGCTCCTATGAATGCGATCCTGGCACCATTTTAATCCCCTGCATCTACCTCGCCCATCGCCTCGATTCTACCTATCCCAACCCCTTAGTTTTTCAACCGGAACGTTTTAGCGATCGCAAATTCACCGCCTTTGAATATTTCCCCTTTGGCGGCGGCCATCGGGGTTGTATTGGGGCGGCATTCTCTCGTTTTGAAATGCAATTAATCCTCGGCACACTCCTCCAACAACCGGGTTTTACGCTCCATCCCCAAGGCCCCATTCAACCCCAACGCCGAGGCATCACGTTTGTACCCAAGGGCGGGATTTGGCTGGAGCAGCAACCGGGGGCAGTGGGGATTAAAAAGCCTGTGTTAACCTGAAAACAAATCTGTAGCCCGTTTGTTCTATGATTACCTCTGTCCACCCCCAGATCGAGTATCCCGAAAACGACGGCAATCCCTTGTCAGACAACACAGTCCAGTTCCATTACATCACCACGATCCAAGGGGGGCTTGATGCCCTTTTTGCCGATGACCCCAACGTGTTTGTGGCGGGGGATCTGCTTTGGTATCCCATTGAGGGGAATAATCAGGTGCGGGTGGCTCCCGATACGATGGTGGTATTTGGCCGGCCCAAAGGCGATCGGCGTTCCTATAAACAATGGGAAGAAGCTGGGATTGGCCCTCAGGTGGTGTTTGAGATTGCTTCACCGGGAAATAGTATTAAAGAATTACAGGAAACGAAGTTGGCTTTGTACGATCGCCACAATGTTGAAGAATATTACCTCTTCGATCCCGATCGCGCTCTCCTCAAGGGTTGGCAACGGTCGGAAGCCGGGGGATTGGTGGAAATTGTGCCCATGGAGAACTGGGTCAGCCCCCGGTTAGGGGTGCGGTTTGAGTTAACCCCTGAAGGAGAATTGCAACTTTATACGCCCACAGGGGAACGGTTTGCGAGTTATGTGGAGGCGATCGCCCAAATTAAGGCTACGCGAGAACGCCTCAGCTTATCGGAGCAGGCTCGCCAACAAGCAGAACAAGAGCGAGATGCCGCGATTGTTGCCCACCTCAACGCCATTCCTCCCCTAGCGGCCCTCGGCTTGGATGCAGAAAATATTGCCGGGATTCTCTCCCTACCCCTTGAGGTGGTGGAGCAGTATTTACAGGAGCATCCCGCTCCTTAAACCCGTGTTACGCTAAAAACAAATTTATAGCCCGTTTGTTCTATGATTACCTCTGTCCACCCCCAGATCGAGTATCCCGAAAACGACGGCAATCCCTTGTCAGATAACACAGTCCAGTTTCATTACATCACCACGATCCAAGGGGGGCTTGATGCCCTCTTTGCCGATGACCCCAACGTGTTTGTGGCGGGGGATCTGCTTTGGTATCCCATTGAGGGGAATAATCAGGTGCGGGTGGCTCCCGATACGATGGTGGTATTTGGCCGGCCCAAAGGCGATCGGCGTTCCTATAAACAATGGGAAGAAGCCGGGATCGGCCCTCAGGTGGTGTTCGAGATTGCCTCACCGAGCAATAGCCTCAAGGAATTGCGGCAAACTAAGCTAGCTTTGTACGATCGCCACAATGTCGAGGAATATTACCTCTTCGATCCCGATCGCGCTTTGCTCAAGGGTTGGCAGCGGCAAGCCGTGGGGGGATTGGTGGAAATTGTGCCCATGGAGAACTGGGTCAGCCCCCGGTTGGGGGTGCGGTTTGAGTTAACCCCTGAGGGAGAATTGCAACTGTATACCCCCACGGGTGAACGGTTTGCGAGTTATGTGGAGGCGATCGCCCAAATGCAACAGGAAAGGGCGGATAAGCAAGAGGCTTTAGCCCAAGTTGCCCTAGAACAGGAGCGGGCGGAACGGGCGGAACAGGAGCGCGATCGCGCCCTGGCGGCCCAACTCAATACCATTCCCCATCTAGCGGCCATGGGTTTGGCGGCTGAAAATATTGCTCAGATCCTCTCCCTCCCCGTTGCTCTGGTCAGATCCCATCTGGAGGAAATCAACCCCTAGGCCACAAACAGAAAGCTTTGATGGTATTCTGTGATGTGATTTCAGCCCGTTGCTCACCACTGCCCTGCTCAGTCAGCCACCTATGAAACTAGCCGAGATTCAAAGCGCGATCGCCCAAGAAACCACCACCCTCGAAACCAAAATCGAGCGGCGCAAGTGCATCCTCGATACCTATGTGGGAGATCCCACCCGTCTGCGGATTGAAATGGAAAAATGGAAATCTGAACTGGAAATCTGGCGCAAATGCCTCGGTTGGATTGACCAAGTTGACGGGTAGCTATCGCTTTTTTGCAACCGATGAGAACTCTACTTCCCCCTTTTTAAGGGGGATTGAGGGGGATCGTTCTACCTCATGACTCAGAGGTGATCCGGGTGAGGGTCGCGATCGCCTACCATGGGAAACGCCCCTGGATTGATTCCCTTTGCCCATGCTTCTGCTCATTGATGGCCATGGCCTCGCCTTCCGCTCCTACTACGCCTTTGCGAAAGGGCGGGAGGGTGGTTTAAAAACCTCCACAGGCATTCCGACGAATGTCTGTTTTGGCTTTCTCAAAGCCCTGTTCGCCACCATGGCCGCCCATCAGCCGGATTATTTGGCGATCGCCTTTGACCGCAAAGAACCCACGTTCCGCCACGACCTCGATCCCGAATACAAAGCCACCCGCAAGCCAGCGCCAGCGGATTTTTTACCCGATCTGCAAAATCTTCAAGCCTTGTTAGGGGTGATGGGGATTCCGGTGATTAGCCAAGCGGGGTATGAGGCGGATGATATTTTGGGAACTTTGGCGCGGCAGTACGCCCAGGAAGGGGTGAAGATTCTCACGGGAGATCGCGATCTGTTTCAACTCGTCGATGATGCCGCCCCCATCAGCATCCTCTATTTTGACCGCCTCAATCGCAGCAACCTTGCAGGAGCAACGGAATATAACACCGCCCGTGTGGTGGCAAAAATGGGGGTACGGCCGGATCAGATTGTTGATTTTAAAGCCCTTTCTGGGGATGCCTCGGATAATATTCCCGGTGTGCAGGGGATTGGCGAAAAAACCGCATTGAGACTATTAACAGACTACGAAACCCTCGCCGGGGTTTATGACCATTTGCCCCGGATTAAGGGGACGCTGCGGGATAAATTGGAGCGCGATCGCCCCCAAGCCCTCCGCTCTCAACAATTAGCCCGGATCGAGCAAAATGTGCCCTTGGCGGATTGGGATTTGGCGGCCTTGGCGGTTAAACCCTTAGATGGAGAGGCGATCGCCCCCCATTTGGAGCGGTTGGAGTTGAAGCAATTATTGCAACAGTTTGGGGCGTTGGCTCAAACTTTTGGCAATCCTGAGCCTGACGAGGGCGATACTTGGTTCTTCACGCCGGAGGAAACCACTGCGGCCCAAACCCCAGAGCCAGCCCCGATTACGCCCCAAATCATCGACACCGAAGCCAAACTCACCCAACTGATCGCCACGCTGGAAACCTGCACCGCGACCCCCACCGCCTGGGATACGGAAACGACGGGATTGGATACCCACACCGCTGCCCTGGTGGGCATTGGCTGCTGTTGGGGGTCGGAGCCGGAGCAGGTGGCCTATATTCCCATTGCCCATCAAACCGGGAAACAGTTGCCTTGGGAAACGGTGCGATCGCACCTCGCCCCCCTACTGACCAGCCCCGCCTATCCCAAAGTTCTCCAAAATGCCAAATATGACCGGCTGATTCTCCGCCATCACGGCATTGATCTGGCGGGGGTGGTGTTTGATCCGATGTTAGCGAGTTATGTGATTCGCCCTGAAGCCAGCCATAATTTAACAGACTTGGGCGATCGCTATCTAACCGGGATTACCGCCCACCACTACAAAGATTTAAAGATCCCCAAAGGGGAAACCATCGCTGATCAACCCATTGAGGCGATCGCCCTCTATTGTGGTTTAGATGCCTACGTTACCTATCACCTCGTAGAGCCGCTAAAAGCTGAATTGGCAACAACTCCCGCCCTAGAAAACATCTTCAACACCGTTGAAATTCCCCTAGAGCCGGTGTTAGCGGCGATGGAATACGCGGGAATTCGCATTAATCAGCCCTATTTGCAAGCACTTTCCGAGCATCTCGCCACCGAGTTAGCCCGCATTGAACAAGCCGCCTATGACCACGCCGGCCAAACTTTTAACCTCAGTTCCCCGAAACAATTAAGCGAACTATTCTTTAACACCCTCGGTTTAAATCCCAAAAAAAGCCGCAAAACCAAAACTGGTTATTCTACTGATCACAGTGTTTTAGAAAGACTCCAGGGGGATCATCCGGTGATTGATTGCATTTTGGAGCATCGCACCTTGGCAAAGTTAAAATCTACCTATGTAGATGCGTTGCCAGCTTTGGTTAATCCGCAAAGTGATCGCCTTCACACCGATTTCAACCAAGCCGTTACCACTACCGGCCGCCTCTCCTCCTCCAACCCTAACCTCCAAAATATCCCGATCCGCAGTGAATTTTCTCGGCAAATTCGCCAAGCTTTTTTACCCCGTGAAGGTTGGATTTTAGTGAGTGCTGATTACTCGCAAATTGAATTGCGGATTCTCGCCCATTTAAGCCAAGAACCGATTTTATTAGATGCCTATCAACAGGGGGAAGATGTCCATGCTGTGACAGCACGGCTCTTGTTTGAACAGGATGAGGTGACACCAGAACAACGGCGGTTAGGGAAGACGATTAATTTTGGGGTGATCTATGGGATGGGGGCGCAACGGTTTGCCCGGGAAGCGGGGGTTAGTCAGGCGGAAGGTAAGGCCTTTATTGAACGGTATCGCTCCCGCTATTCCCAGGTTTTCGATTATTTGGAGACCCAAAAACGAGAGGCGATCGCCCTCGGTTATGTGGAAACAATTTTAGGGCGACGGCGTTATTTTAATTTTAGCGATCGCCCCCTACTCAATTGGCGGGGTCATGATCCCCGTTTCATTGATTTAGATGAGTTAAAACGACTCTCCCTAGGGGATTCACAACTACTCCGAGCGGCCGCCAATGCCCCCATTCAAGGCTCTAGTGCCGATATTATCAAGGTAGCGATGGTCAAGATCAATGCCATGTTAAAAGACTATCAAGCCCAAATTTTATTACAAGTCCACGATGAATTGGTGTTAGAAATGCCTCCGGAAGAATGGGAGGAACTGAAGCCAAAAATTTGTGATCAGATGGAAACGGCGGTCAATTTAACTGTGCCGTTGAAGGTGGATATTCATAGTGCGAAAAACTGGATGGATGCCAAATAAAGCTAGTGCGTCAGGCGTGACCATGACCGTTTCCCGCATTGGTTAATCGTTCTGACGCACCCTACCGCCCACGGGCCAAAACCCAGGGGATTCTAGGATAAAATCATGGCCACTAGGGTAGCCCGTCTTGCTCAACCTCATGGTTGATGCCCCGACAACATACAATGATGGTCAAGACAACCCCCTCCGCAAAATGAGCCAAAAAAACGAAACCGTTGCGCTAATCCTGGCCCTCGTGCTGACTGGCGGCCTCGTCGGTGGTGGAGCTTGGTGGTTAATGGGCCGCTCCCCCCAACCCACCGCAGCGGATAACCCAACATCCCCCCCCGGAACTGTCACCGCCAACCCCAGCCCCACTTTCACCAACAACTTCACCATCCCCACCGCTATTCCCAACGGCACCCAACTTTGGATTGACGGCTCCACCAGCATGGCCCAATTTAATCTGGCGATCGCCGACAGTTTCAAATCCCAATTTCCCGGCGCAGTGATCACGCTCCAAGCCAGGGGAACGACTGAAGGGATTAACGCTCTCATCGCCGGCCAAATCGACCTCGCCGCCTCCTCTCGAAAGCTCACCCCCCAGGAAACGAGCCAAGGCTTAGAATCTGTCCCCGTCGCCCCGGATCAACTCGCCCTCGTCGTCAGCATCAATAACCCCTTTCGTGGCGGCCTCACCACAGCCCAAGCCCAAGGCATCTTCACGGGCCAAATCACCAACTGGTCTGAGGTGGGCGGCCCCAATCAACCGATTCGCCCCTTCAATCGCCCCCCAGTCAGCGGCACTCACACCACCTTTAAGGAAATGGTGCTTCAGGGTCAAGATCCCAGCGGCCCCAATTTGGTGCAAATGGAACGGGATGAAACCACCGGCATGCTCCAACAATTGGGCAACGATGGTATCGGCTACGCCACGGCCCAACAGGTCGCCAATCAACAAACCGTCCGCATTGTCCCCATTGATAATCTCAATCCTTTGGATGCCGAATATCCCTATCAACGCACGCTCTATTATGTTTATAAAAATCCCCCCAGCCCCGCAGTGGAGGCTTTTTTAGGGTTCCTCAATAGTCCGGCGGCCAAAACGGCGATTCAGGGAGCAAAGTAGAATCAATAAGGGGGGCGATCGCCTCCTCACCCTCATTTTGTTGTTGCCGATATCACATCTCGTCAAGATGGTTTTGAAGCCAATTTGCTAAATTGCGAACTTTACTCTCTGGCAGTTGCTTGATTATGGGCCGAATTCGCCATGTTCAAATCTTGATGAAAGCGCAGCTAAGGCAGCCTCATAGTAAACTTCTGTTGGCGTTTCAAAGCCACGCTCAATTAACAAGCGATCTAGCTCCTCATAAAACAAGGTTTTAGCTGTCCCATTTTGAGCGATTTTCTTATCTGGATTAACAGGAGAGAAAATGCTATGAGGAACTTGTGTGAGTGAAAGTGGTTGTGCAATACAGTAACCGCACAGTTCACGAAAAGACTGATCATTGTGTGACTCTACGATTGCGCGAAATAAATCACGTGTTGATGGATTAATATTGTTATTAGTCCCAACTGCAAAGTAACCATAAATTTTAGTAAGGCAGACTAACTCACGTAGTTTATTTATTTCTTCATTGCTAGGCATAGTTCCTTTAACTTCAACCCAGATCTCAAACCGATCACCATTTTGGCCCATTGGAAAATTATGTACTCGAAAATCTGGTAAATACCACCCTGAAAATGGAAGTTCATAGCCTTCTGACTCGTATGCCCAAGAGCAATCAAGCGAATCAAGAAATACAGCCCACCGAGCTTCTAGTCGTGACCGAAACCGGATACCTTTGTAAATAGTTTCTATGGGTTTTGCAAACATATTTGTACCGATTAAAAAATAAGAGTGGTTCATATAGCGGTTTCTCAATCCATGAGGTACATTCTGAAGCCCCTCGCCCTCTTTCGGAGAGGGGTTTGGGGTGAGGGATATACCTCATGAGTGCTGAAAACGCTATATAAAATTCACGAAATGCGCGAATGCAATAGTTACAAACATTACTTCGCTGAAATTCTTGTCTATGTAAAATGCTGAATAAGCACTAGCAGATTCCGACCACATAGACTATTCAGAACAACGTTCTTTAAGAAACCCTAATGCTTGATTAAGGATTGCATCCGCGTTATCCCCATTTGTCCAAGGCAAGTCGTAATTAACCCAAACGTGGTAGTCTTGCATCACACGATCAAATGAGCTTTTACTTTGAGAGTATGCCGATTGCACGGCTAGATGCTCTTGGCGATATGCTTTTGTGCTATATCTACCAGTCGCACCTTCCTTTAGGGCATCGATTCGTATTGTCTGGCTTTCGCCGTCAATCGTGACGACCACTTGAATTGTCTTTTCGACTGTATAGAATTCAGAACAAAATTCATGCGTCTTTTTTTCGTACATTTGTATCTATCTAGGATGAGATTGTCAAGCACTGGCGGTTTAACTCTGAATATTGCGGTTTAACTCTGAATATTATAGATGTCTCCCACAACTGCCAGATAATACTCTGATATCACCAATGATACCGCAACCAAAGTGGTGATGCCAGAAAATGTAGGGGCGAAAAATTTTTCGCCCCTACGCCAATTCCTGGGGTTATGCGTGCTCAAAGCGACCCAAAACCTTTCTTTTTCTTGTTTTTTTTCTTCTTCTTACCCGCCGCATAATCCCGAAATCCTGGCTGAGGCGCACCACCGCCGCCGAACATGCCCCCAAGGCCGCCGCCACCCATACCCGGCATCCCTGGCATGCCCATCCCTGGCATTCCCTGGCCCATCTGCTTCATCATCGATCGCATCCGTGTAAAATCTGCAATCAGCTTAGAAACGGCTTGGAGCGTGTGCCCTGAACCTTGGGCGATGCGATTGCGACGACTGGGGGACTTGGCTAATAAATCTGGGTCTTTACGCTCCGCCTTCGTCATCGAATTGATCATCGCTTCCGTGATCTTCAGTTGTGCCTCCCCCTTTTGGAGATCCGCACCACTGAGCTTATTCATCCCCGGAATTAACTTTAAAACCCCACCGAGGGAACCCATATTTTTCAGCAGGCGCATTTGTTTGAGGAAATCATCAAAATCAAACCGCGCCTCCATGATTTTTTCCTGCATCTGGGCAGCATCCGCCAGATCAAACTCCTCCTGAGCCTTTTCCACCAGGGTGAGAATGTCCCCCATATTGAGGATGCGCGAAGCCATGCGATCGGGGTAAAAAGGTTGGAGGGCTTCCACCTTTTCCCCCACCCCGACGAATTTAATCGGCTGGCCCGAAATACAACGCACCGACAACGCCGCCCCACCGCGACTATCCCCGTCCATCTTCGTCAGGATTGCGCCGGTAATGCCGATTTCTGTATGGAAGGTGCGGGTGAGGTTGGCGGCCTCTTGACCCGTCATTGCATCCACCACCAGGAGCGTATCGTGGGGCTGCACCGTTTCCTTAATTCGGGCCAGTTCCCCCATCATCTCTGTATCGATCTGCAACCGGCCGGCCGTGTCGATAATCACCGTATCGACCCCTAATTCCCTGGCTTTTTCCACCCCTTGGCGGGCAATCTCCACCGGGTCGGCATCACTCCCCAAGTCAAATACAGGGACGTTAATTTGTGCCCCTAGGGTTTTGAGTTGATCGATCGCCGCCGGTCGATATACGTCAGTGGCCACCAGCAAACAACTGCGATCTTCTTTGCGCAAATGCAGGGCTAGTTTAGCCGTAGCGGTGGTTTTCCCTGTCCCCTGTAAACCCGCCATCAGGATCACCGTGGGGGCGGTTTCGGCCTGGGCGAGGGGGGCATTGCTGGCCCCCATAATTTCCACCAGTTCGTCATGGACGATCTTGATAAATTGCTGATCGGGGCGCACGCCGGAAAGCACTTCTGCCCCTAGGGCCTTCTTCTCCACCTCTTGGACAAAATCCCGCACCACCTGAAGGTTAACGTCCGCC